>DASVBJ010000016.1:0-3721 GCA_036375895.1 Actinomycetes bacterium
CGTACCCCGACAGCAGCTGGATCACCTGCTGACGAACGCGCGACAGATCGGCGCCGAGCTTCACGAGCACCTGCGCTGCGACACCTTCACCCTCGCGAATCAATCCGAGGAGGATGTGCTCGGTGCCGAGGGAGTTGTGACCGAGCTGCAGCGCTTCGCGCAACGACAGCTCGAGCACCTTCTTCGCGCGGGGCGTGAAGGGAATGTGGCCGGAGGGCGCCTGCCCGCCGTGACCGATGATCTCCTCAACCTGGGCGCGTACCGCTTCGAGCGAGATGCCGAGCGATTCGAGCGCCTTGGCGGCGACGCCTTCGCCCTCATGGATCAGGCCGAGCAGGATGTGCTCGGTGCCGATGTAGTTGTGGCCGAGCTGCAACGCCTCGCGCAGGCTCAGCTCCAAGACCTTCTTCGCGCGGGGGGTGAAGGGGATGTGGCCCGACGGCGCCTGCTGCCCCTGGCCGATGATCTCCTCGACCTGGGACCGCACCGCCTCGAGGGAGATGCCAAGGGATTCCAGCGCCTTCGCGGCGACCCCCTCGCCCTCGTGGATCAGGCCGAGCAGGATGTGCTCGGTCCCGATGTAGTTGTGGTTGAGCATCCTGGCCTCTTCCTGAGCCAGGACGACAACCCGCCGCGCGCGGTCGGTGAACCTCTCGAACATCTTTATCGCTCCTTGCAGAGAGCGCCGGGCAGGAAGTGGACGGCCCACTTCCTGTCCCTCCGCATGCTAGCCCCGCACGCAGATCTCTCACTCAGTCGTTCGCCTGATGGTGACGCTACGGACTCAACCTCGAGCCGAAGCCCGGTTGTTCCTTTCCCCCTACGCCAGGAGCGAACGCTCCCGAAGGTAGATCTTCACCCGATCGGCCACATAACCCCGATCTTGAGCCGGCCGCTCCCACGGACGAGGATCGACCCGTGCCCGACATACGCAGATACCGCCCCGGCGACCGCGACCGGGCCCTCGCGACCGTGGTCGAGGCCTTCGCCGCGGACCCGATCCTGCGCTGGGTGTGGCCCGAGGACGAGCGGTACGCCGGGTGCGCTCCGGCCTTCTTCGGGCTGCTCCTCGACCTCCGCCTGGAGGGCGGCGAGGTGTGGGTCGCCGACGGCGGCGACGCGGTGGCGATGTGGGACCCGCCCGGCGGGCTGTACGGCCCCCCGGCGGAGGACCGCTGGGCGGAGGTGCGGCAGGCGTTCACCCCGGCGGAGCAGGAACGGTGGCGCCTCTTCGACGAGGCGCTGACGATCCCCGACGGTCGGCCCCGGTGGTACCTGGGCGTCCTCGCCACCGCACCGGCGCGGCAGGGGCAGGGCCTGGCCAGGGCGGCGCTGGCGCCGATCCTGGCCGCCGCGGACCGCACCGGCCTGCCCGCCTGCCTGGAGACCGGCTCGACCGCGAACGTCGCCTACTACGCGCGGCTGGGGTTCGCGCCGGTGGCGGAGGCCGACCTGCCCGACGGGGGCCCGCGCGCCTGGGTGCTCTGCCGCGAGCCGGTGTCGCCGTGAGCGGCGTCCTCGTGGTGGTCGCGGCCGGCCCGGGGCTGGGCCGGGCGGTGGCCCGGCGCTTCGCCCGGGAAGGGTTCGCGGTGGGCCTGCTGGGCCGATCGCCCGACACGCTCGACCGTCTCGCGGAGGAGCTGCGCGGGCTGGGTGCCCGCGTGGCGACCGTCTCGGCGGACGTCGGCGACGAGGGGGCGCTGCGGACGGGGCTGCGCTCGCTGCGAACGGAGCTCGGGGACCCCACCGTGCTGGTGTTCAACGGCTCGGCGTACGTCGAGGGCAGGCCGAGCGAGCTGGCGGCGGCCGACCTGCGCCGCGCCGTGGACGTCGGCGTGATCGGGGCCCTCGTCGCCGCCCAGGAGGTGCTGCCCGGCATGCGGGCGGCCGGCCGCGGCACGGTCATCCTGACCGGGAGCGTCGCCGCCGACCGCGCCTCGGTGAGCGCCCCGGCCGTCGGGGTCGCCAAGGCCGGTCTCCGCTCGCTCGCCCGCTCGCTGGCCAAGGAGGTCGCGGCCGACGGGGTGCGGGTCACCACCGTCACGATCGACGGGGTGCTGTCCGGCCCGGTCGCGCTCGACGTGGACCAGATCGGCGAGCGTTACTGGGCGCTGCACGCCGCGGCGACGCCGCCCGGCGCGGTCGAGGTCTTCCCGGCGGCGCCGGCGAGCGCCTAGGTTGTCGACGGTGCGGATCGCCCTTTTTGTGACCTGCCTGGCGGACGGGCTGTTCCCGCAGGTCGGCCGGGCGACCGTCGCACTGCTGGAGCGGCTGGGCCACGAGGTCGCGTTCCCGGCAGGCCAGACCTGCTGCGGCCAGATGCACGTCAACACGGGCTACCAGCGCGACGCCGTGCCGCTGGTGCGTCACCACGTCGAGACGTTCGAGCCGTACGACGTGGTGGTGGCGCCGTCCGGCTCCTGCGTGGGGTCGGTGCGCCACCAGCACGCGATGGTCGCCCGCAGCGCCGGGGACGAGGCCCTGGCCACCCGCGCGGAGGCCGTGGCCGGGCGCACCTACGAGCTGTCCGAGCTGCTGGTCGACGTGCTCGGCGTCGAGGACGTCGGCGCCTACTTCCCGCACCGCGTGACGTACCACCCGACCTGCCACTCGCTGCGCCTGCTCAGGGTCCACGACAAGCCGCTGCGCCTGCTGCGCAACGTGCGCGGCATGACGCTGCTCGAGCTGCCCGAGGCCGACCAGTGCTGCGGGTTCGGCGGCACGTTCGCGGTGAAGAACGCCGACACCTCCACGGCGATGCTCGCCGACAAGATGCGCCACGTCCTCGGCACCGGCGCCGAGGTCGCCACCGCCGGCGACTCGTCGTGCCTCATGCACATCGGCGGCGGGCTGTCCCGGCTGCGCAGCGGCACCCGCACCCTCCACCTCGCCGAGATCCTGGCGAGCACCGAGGGCGCACCCGCCGGCGCGGTGGCGACATGACGACCTTCCTCGGCATGCCGTCCCACGCCCCGCGCGGCGTCGGCCACCTGCGCGGCCGGCGTCCCTTCCCCGAGGCCGCCCGGGACGCCCTCGGCGACAGCCAGCTGCGCCGCAACCTCGGGCACGCCACCCGCACGATCCGGGCCAAGCGGGCCGCCGTGGTCGGCGAGCTGGCCGACTGGGAGGCGCTGCGGCTCGCCGGCGAGGCTGTGAAGGCTGCGACGATGGCCCGGCTCGACGAGCACCTCGTGCGCCTGGAGCGGGAGGTCACCGACCGCGGTGGCACCGTCCACTGGGCCCGTGACGCCCACGAGGCCAACCGCATCGTCACCGACCTCGTCCGGGCGACCGGCCACGACGAGGTGGTCAAGGTCAAGTCGATGGCCACGCAGGAGATCGGCCTCAACGAGGCGCTCGCCGCGGCCGGCATCACGGCGTACGAGACCGACCTCGCCGAGCTCATCGTGCAGCTGGGCGACGACCTGCCCTCGCACATCCTGGTGCCGGCCATCCACCGCAACCGGGCCGAGATCCGGGAGATCTTCCTGCGCGAGATGCCCCAGGTCGACCCCGACCTGACCGACGATCCCCGTCGGCTCGCGATGGCGGCACGGGCGCACCTGCGGAAGAAGTTCCTCACCGCGAAGGTCGGGGTGTCCGGTGCCAACTTCGCGGTGGCCGAGACGGGCACCCTCGTCGTGCTGGAGTCCGAGGGCAACGGCCGGATGTGCCTCACGCTGCCGGAGACGCTCATCACCGTCATGGGCATCGAGAAGCT
>DASVBJ010000115.1:0-10479 GCA_036375895.1 Actinomycetes bacterium
AGCCGCAGCGCACTCTGGTTGTGCAGCAGGTGCTCCCACCAGTGGCCCACGACGTACTCGGGGATGACCACGGTGACCAGGTCGCGGGGACTGCCGCGGCGCAAGTTGCGGACGTAGTCGATGACCGGGTCGGTGACCTCCCGGAACGGCGAGTCCAGGACCTTGAGGGGCACCGGGATGCCGCGCCGGTCCCACTCGGCCTGCAGCTCGCGCGTCTCCTCCGGGTCGACGCTGACGGTGACGGCCTCGAGGGTGGTCGGCCGCATCGCCCTGGCGTAGTTGACTGCGCGCATCGTCGGCTTGTGGATCTTCGACACCAGCACGATCGCGTGGGTCCGCGACGGCAGCATCGTCTCCTCGCCCTCTTCCACGATGAGCTCGCGGGAGACCCGGTCGTAGTGGCGCCGGATGCCCTTCATCATCAGGAACACCACGACCATGGCGGCGATCGCGATCCACGCCCCGAGCAGGAACTTGGTGATGAGCACGACCACCAGCACGACGCCGGTGACCGACAGGCCGACCGCGTTGATGACGCGGCTGCGCTGCATCCGCCCGCGGGCGGCCGGGTCGGTCTCGGTCCGCAGGTTGCGGGTCCAGTGCCGGACCATGCCGGTCTGGCTCAACGTGAACGAGACGAAGACCCCGACGATGTAGAGCTGGATGAGCCGCGTCACCTCGGCGTCGAAGGAGACGATCAGCACGATCGCGGCGGCCGCGAGGATCACGATGCCGTTGCTGTACGCGAGCCGGTCGCCCCGGGTGTGCAGCTGCCGCGGCAGGTAGCGGTCCTGCGCCAGGATCGAGCCGAGGACCGGGAACCCGTTGAAGGCGGTGTTCGCCGCCAGCACGAGGATCAGTCCGGTGACGGTGGTGACGATCCCGGCGACCAGCGGCAGGTTGTCGAAGATCGCCTTGGCCAGCTGGCCGATGACGGGGTCCTGGGTGTACGTCGTGCCGTCGGGGAACTGCACGGAGCCGTCGCCCAGCGCCCGCCCGGCCTGGCCGTCGAGCCGGAGCTGCTCGGCCACGTCCTCGGCGTACCGCAGGCCCATCTTGTTGGCCAGCACGATGATGCTCAGCAACATCGTCACCGCGATCGAGCCGAGCAGAAGCAGGGTCGTGGCGGCGTTGCGGGACTTCGGCTTACGGAAGGCCGGCACGCCGTTGCTGATCGCCTCCACGCCGGTCAGGGCCGCACAGCCGGAGGAGAAGGCCCGGAGCAACAGGAAACCCCCGGCCAGCCCGGTCAGGCCGGTGGCATAGCTCGACTCGGCCTCCAGGTCGAACTGCGCGCTGGCCACATCGGGCAGGTCGCCGAGGAGAGCACGCCCGAACCCCCAGATCGCCATCCCGAGGATCGCCGCCATGAAGGCGTACGTCGGGACGGCGAACGCGGTGCCCGACTCCCTCACCCCGCGCAGGTTCGCCGCCATCAGGATCAGCACCGCGGCGACGGCGACCGCCACCTGGTGCCCCTGCAGGACGTCGAGCGTGGAGGCCGCGTACTGCGCGGCGGACGAGATGGACACCGCCACTGTCAGCACATAGTCGACCAGCAGCGCGCTCGCCACGGTGAGCCCCGGGGTACGGCCCAGGTTGACCGTCGCCACCTCGTAGTCGCCGCCGCCGCTCGGGTAGGCGTGGACGTTCTGCCGGTAGGAGGCGACCACCACCAGCATGACGGCGGCGACGACCAGCCCGACCTTCCAGGAGTAGGAGTAGGCCGCGAACCCGGCGATGCCCAGGGTCAAGAAGATCTCGTCCGGCGCGTAGGCCACCGACGACAGGGCGTCGCTCGCGAAGACGGGCAGCGCGACCCGCTTCGGGAGCAACGTCTCGTGGAGCCGGTCGCTGCGCATCGCGCGGCCGACCACTAGCCGCTTCAGGGCATCCGTCGTCTGTGGCACAACGCCGAATGCTAGGCCCCGGACGACCTGGTCATGACGCGCCCCGGCACCGTGTAGCGTCTGCAACCGGTGGTTCGCCTCCTGGGCGGGTCATCCGTGCGCGCACCGAAGGGACGCCTCGTGCACATCGTCATCATGGGCTGCGGCCGGGTCGGCTCGACCCTGGCGCACATCGTGGAGGACCGGGGCCACACCGTGGCCGTCGTCGACCGCAAGTCGGAGGCCTTCCGGCGGCTCGGCTCGTCGTTCCAGGGCCGGCGGGTCACGGGCATCGGCTTCGACCGCGACTGCCTGCGCGAGGCCGGCATCGAGGAGGCCCAGGCGTTCGCGGCGGTCAGCAGCGGCGACAACTCGAACATCCTCGCGGCGCGGGTGGCACGAGAGACCTTCGGCGTGGAGAACGTCGTCGCGCGCATCTACGACCCGGGCCGCGCCGAGGTCTACCAACGGCTCGGCATCCCCACCGTCGCGACGGTGCGCTGGACCGCCGACCAGATGGTGCGCCGGCTGCTGCCGAGCGGCGCCGAGCCGGAGTGGCGCGACCCCAGCGGCACGATCCGGCTGGCCGAGATGCCCGTGGACAGCAGCTGGGTCGGGGAGCGTGTCAGCCACCTCGAGTCCGCGTCGGGGGCGCGGGTCGCCTTCCTCACGCGTTTCGGCGAGGGCCTGCTGCCCGGCGCCGACACGGTGATCCAGGACGGCGACCTCGTCCACGTGATCATGCGCGACAAGGACATCGAGACAGTCGAGGACGTCTTCCGCAACCGTCCGGAGGGATCCTGATGCGGGTCGCCATCGCCGGGGCCGGCAGCGTCGGGCGGTCCATCGCCCGTGAGCTGTTGGAGAACGGCCACGAGGTGCTGCTCATCGACAAGGAGCCCGCGGCGATCAAGGTCACCTCGGTGCCGTCGGCCGAGTGGCTGCTCGCCGACGCCTGCGAGATCACCTCGCTCGAGGAGGCCGGGCTGCACCAGTGCCAGGTCGTGGTGGCCGCCACCGGCGACGACAAGGTCAACCTGGTGGTCTCGCTGCTCGCCAAGACGGAGTACGGCGTGCCCCGGACCGTCGCCCGGGTCAACAACCCCAAGAACGAGTGGATGTTCGACGAGGCCTGGGGGGTCGACGTCGCCGTCTCGACGCCGCGCATCATGACCGCCCTGGTCGAGGAGGCCGTGAGCGTCGGGGACATCGTGAAGATCTTCACCTTCCAGCAGTCCAACACCGACATGCTCGAGCTCACGCTGCCGACGGACTCGCCGTGCGTGGGCAAGCGGGTGGGTGACGTCGACTGGCCGCAGGACACCGCCCTGGTCGCGATCATCCGCGAGGGCCGCCCGATCGCGCCGAGCGCGGACGACCCCCTCGAGGCCGGCGACGAGCTGCTCTTCGTCGCCACCCCCGACATGGGCGGCCAGCTCGAGGACCTCCTGGCGCCGCACGTCCACTGATCCTCGGTCGTGCTGGCTCGGGGGCTGCCCCCCGAGGCCGACCAAGGGTGAAGCAGACCGGTCAGCTCGCGTCGGCGCGCAGCGGGGTCCGCCCACGCGCCAGCAGGAAGACCATGGTGGCGAGGGCCGCCACCTGCAGCGGCCAGCCGAGCGCGATCTTCGACGCCCCGAGCCAGCCGACCTGGCCGGCGAGGTAGAGCGGGTACTGCACCGCGACCCGCACCGCGCAGGGCAGCACGAGCAGCCAGGTGAGCCGGGAGCAGAGCCGCACGACGGCGGGGTTCTCCCGCCACGACAGCAGGTCGCCGGTGACGGAGCCGATCATCAGGCCCACCACCGGCCAGCGGACCAGCACCGAAAGGGTCATCGCGGCCGCGTAGGCGGCGTTGTAGATGATGCCGGGCAGGAACACGTCCTCGGCCTTGCCCGACCGCAGCGCGAAGACAGCGGCGATCGCCAGGCCGACGATGCTGTTGACGACGAACTGCACCGACTGTCGCTGCACCAGGCGCAGGAGCAGCAAGACGAAGGCGAGCGCGCCGCCCACGGCCAACGCGAGCTGGAGCTCGTGGGTGGGGACGTAGCTGGCCGTGAACCCGAGGGTGGGGACGGCGCCCTCGACCATGCCCCGCCGACCACCGAAGGCGCGGGACAGCTGGTGCCGCACGACCTCCTCGACGGTGTGCTCGTCGACCCGTGCGGTCTCCTGGCTGCCGGCGTAGGGCTCGCTCACTCGGACCCGGCCGGGCGCAGCTCGTAGCGGGGGTTGAAGATGACCGGCTTGTCGTCGTCCATCGTGACCAGCCCGTAGCAGACGACCGAACGTCCCGGCTCGATGCCGGGGATCTGCCGGCGGCCGAGCCAGACGAGCGAGATGGAGCCACTGCCGTCGTAGAGGTCGGCGACGAGTGCGGGGACGCCGGCGCGCGGCCGCAGGGTCACCGTGCGCAGGGTGCCGGCCACCGTCGCGCGCTCGCGGGAAACGAGGTGATCCACCTGCGTGGCGCCGACCTGTGCGCACTCCTCCCGCAGCTCGGCCGCCTCGTGCTCCTTGGCGGACGTCGCAAGCCTCGAGAGCGCACGGCGTACGACACCCGGGGACTGCTCGCTCATGACGCCAGCGTATGCCAGCCCCAGCCGCCGGGGGTCAGTGGATCTCGGTGATCTCCGGCCCGCGCTGGAACGGGTTGAGCGGGTCGTCCCCGCCGCCCTGGGGCCCGGCCGCAGGGTCCACACCGGCGTCGGACGGCAGCCGGAGCGGGATCGGGTCGCGCGGCGCCATGGGCGATGCACCACGGACGACCACGACGTCCCGGAAGAGCTCGAGGAGCGCGGCGTCGGCTCCCTGCTCGACGGCGGCGCGGCCCGTGAGCACCCCGCGCAGGAACCAGCGGGGCCCGTCGACCCCGAGGAAGCGGGCCGGCTCGACGCCCGAGGTGCCGTCCTGGCGACGTACCGGCACCCTCGTGTGCAGCTCGGAGCCGAACGGGCCCTCGACCTCGTCGGCGGTGCCGCCCTGCTGGGTGATGCCGGCCCGGATCTCGCGGCGCACCTCGTCCCAGATGCCTTCCGTGCGCGGCGCGGCGAACGGCTGGATCTGCAGTGCGCTGTCCTTCAGGAGCATCGTCACGGCGACCACCACGCCGGTGGACTGGTCCGCCTCGACGCGCAGCTCGAGGCCCTCGCGCGCCGGGACGAGCACCCCGCCGAGGTCGATCCGACCCGTCTCGGGGCTCTCGAGGTCGCCGGCATCGAAGGGGCCGCCCTCGCGGCCCACCTGCGCGGGCACGTCACCGCCGGCCGGCTCCTCGTCCTCGTCGACCCCGGTCGCGGCCTCGGCCTCGTCGGCGCCCTCGGCGATCGGCTCCAGGTCGTCCTGGGCGGCCGCCTCGTCGCGGCGACGCCGCCGGAACATGTTCACTGTGCTCTCCCGTCGGTCTGGCGGTCGTCGAAACCGCCCGTGGACCCGTGCCCGCCGTCACCCCGGGCCGAGCCCGGCAGGAGGGCCACCTCGTGGAACCGCGCGCGCTCGACCCGCTGCACCACGAGCTGGGCGATGCGGTCGCCCCGCCGGAGCCGCACGGGGGTCGTGCGGTCGTGGTTGACGAGCAGCACCTTGATCTCACCGCGGTAGCCGGCGTCGACAGTTCCCGGGGCGTTCACGATGCCGACCCCGAGCTTCGCGGCGAGCCCGGACCGCGGGTGGACGAATCCGGCGTAGCCGTCGGGCAGCGCGATAGCGATGCCGGTCGGCACCATGGCGCGCTCGCCGGGGGCCAGCTCGACGTCCACGGCGCTCACCAGGTCGGCCCCCGCGTCACCGGGGTGTGCGTAGGCCGGCAGCGCCAGGTCGGGGTCGAGGCGCTGGATGAGCACGTCGACGCCGGCCTGCGACGCGGCCTGGCTGCGGGTCTGCGGTGCCGTGGTCACAGCGGCGACCCTACCTACTCCCGCGGCTACCTCCGGGCGTCAGGTGAAGAGGGCGCGCTCGACCAGCGAGATCGGCAGCCGCCCGGACCCCGCCGCGCGGTCGTGGAAGTCGCGCAGCGACCCGCGCGCCTCGTCGAGCCAGCGCTGCCGCAGCCGGTCGATCTCGAGGGCCCCGGTGAGGTACGACGAGGCCTGGGTGGGCCAGGCGCAGTAGCGCAGCACCTCGGCGCGGGCCGTGTCGCGCGACAGGGAGGCCTTGGTCGACATGAACTCGACGGCCTCGTCGATGGTCATCTCACCCAGGTGCAGGGACGTGTCGACCACGATGCGGGCCGCCCGGAAGAGCCGGAAGTCGCGCTGGCACAGCTCCTGCTCGGGGGTACGGAAGAAGCCCTGCTCGCGCAGCAGGTCCTCGGTGTAGAGCCCCCAGCCCTCGACGAAGTAGGTGGACCCGAAGACGGAGCGCAGCGGCCGCGCCCCACCGTTGCCCGACAGCGATGCGAGCCACGCGAAGTGCCAGTGGTGGCCGGGGTAGGCCTCGTGCACGGTGATGGACCACAGGCCGTGGCGGTTGTTCGTCGCCAGCCGGGCCGCGACCTGCTCGTCGGTCGCGCCGTCCGGCGGGAAGGGGACGAAGAAGTGGCCGGGGTGGTGGCCGGTGGCGAACGGCGGCGGCACGGCGTAGTGGGCCACCGCCACCATCGCGCGGGTGAACGGCGCCGACGGGACGACCCGGCACCGCTCCCCCTCGGGCAACGTCACGAGCTCGCGCTCCGCGCAGAAGGCCCGCGCGGCGTCGGTGGCCTCGCGGTACAGCGCGAGCATCTCCTCGGGGCTCGCCGGCCGGTCCGCGCTCAACGACTCGAGCAGCGCCCGCCAGTCGTCGTCGCCCCGGATCTCGGTGGCCCGCCGCCGCATGTCGGCCGCAAGGTCGTCGTACGCCGCCTGGCCCCGCTCGCGCAGCTCGCGGGCGCCGTAGGGCAGGCCCTCGGCCTGGCGCAGGAGCGCGTCGTAGCGCTCCTCACCGATCGCCCAGTCGCCGTGGGCCTTGTCGACCAGCGCCTCGACGTGGGCACCGAACCGCTCGAAGGCCGCAGCGGCAACCTCGCCCGCCTCCGCGACCTCGGCCCGACCCTGCGCGTCCTCGATCTCGCCGGCGACCGAGCGGGCGTAGACGACGCCGGCGCCGATCTGGCCGAGGGCGCGCTGCAGCAGCGCCGGGTGGGCCAGCTCGGGGTCGAGGTTGGCGATGCCCTGCTCGAGCAGCTCGGGGGTGGCCCGCAGCCGCGCGGCGACCGCGCGGGCGAGCTCGGGCTCGGGCCGCAGTCGCTGCATGAGCAGGCCGAAGACCCCGGACAGCGCCGTGCCGGCGTAGTGATCGGGGTTGCGACGCCAGTCGGCCCAGTCGCGCTGCACGGCGCGCCCGCGCAGCACCATCGTGACGAGGTCGCGGTCGATGCGCTCGTCAGCGCTCAGGTCGTCGTCACCCATCGCGGCGAGCCGCTGCAGCCACGCGTCCTCGCGCCGGTCGCGGGCGGCGATCGCCGCCGCGGAGAGGTCGGGCAGGAGCTCGTCGTACTCGGTCAGGCCGAGCGAGCTGGCGTGGGTGGGGGTGGCGGCGAACTGGTCGCGCAGCAGCTCGCGGGTCAGCTCGTCGAAGGCACTCGTCGGCCCGGAACCGGTCGGGATCGGCATGGGGCGACCGTAGTGGAAGGCTGGGACACATGCGTGCGTACGACGAGCGGCTGTGGCCGCCGGTGTGGCTCTGGGTCGCCGGGTGGCTGTTCGCGCTCTCGCTCGGGCTGGCCTTCCTCGCGGCGCTCGGGCCGGTCGGCGGCCTGCTGGCCACCGTCCTGCCCGGTGCGCTGGTCACCTGGAGCCTGCTCGCCTCGGCCGCGGTCGTGCGGGTCGAGGACGGTCAGCTCCAGGCGGGCCGGGCCAGGATGCCGGTCTCGCTGCTCGGACCGCCCGTCGTCCTCGACGCGGAGCGGGCCCGGGCGGTGCGCGGCCCGTCGTCCGACCCGGCGGCCTACCACCTGATCAGGGGGTGGGTGCCCGCCGGAGTGTTCCTCGACGTGACGGACCCGGCCGACCCCACGCCGTACTGGTTCGTCGCCTCGCGCCACCCGGACCGGCTCGCCGCCGCGGTCGAGCGCGCACGCGAGGCCGCGGTCTGAGCCGGCTCAGCCGCGCAGGTCGGCGCGGATCTCGTCGCCGAGCCGACGCGACTCGCGGTGGTTGACCACGCTGCCGGCGACGGCCCCCGACAGCAGCGGGCCCAACGTGGTGAGGTTGCGCCCCGCGCGCCGGACCAGGCGCTTGCGCAGCGCGCGCTTGGCGAGCGGGCCCGGGGAGAGCCGCACCGACTGCTGCAGGTCGAGCGGGTCGACGCCCCGTCGGTTCGTCCAGGACATGAGGTAGGCGGCGGCCCGCTCGCGGGCCGACCCGGTGACGGCACGGCCGTAGACGGCATGGAGCTCGGCGATCAGCTTGATCTCGATCAGGGCCACGAGCAACGTCTCGGCGGCGATCTGCGCGGGCAGCGTGAGCAGCAGGGGCGGCGCCACGAGCTCAACCGCGGCGAGCGCGCCGCCGGCGGCGCCGACCGCTGCCGTGGCCTTGGCGGCGCCGGCGACCAGCGCCTCGGCGAGGTCGTCGCCCTCGAGCCCGTGGTGCTGTGCCCGCAGCGTAGGCAGGTCGCGCAGCGGGATGCGCGGCGCGAGGTCGACCAGCAGGTCGGTCAGCCACCGGCCGCCGACGAGGGATGCGCGACCGGCCGCACGCGCGGACGCCGCCAGGGCGACGGTCAGCGAACGCAGCGCCCGGCCGCGCTCGGCTGCAGTCAGGGGCGCCGGGTCGCCGACGTCGGTGAGCCGGGCGACCAGCTCACCGATCCTGGCCGCCCCGCGGGGGTCCTCAGCAGCTTCGGGATGACTCGCAGCTTCGGGATGGCTCGACATGCGTCGAGCCTGCCCAGTGTCAGGCCGCGCACTCCTTGCAGATCAGCTGGTTGCCCTCCTGCTTGGCGAGCTGGCTGCGGTGGTGCACGAGGAAGCAGCGGGAACAGGTGAACTCGTCGGCCTGCCGCGGCAGGACGCGGACGGAGAGCTCCTCGTTGGACAGGTCGGCCCCGGGCAGCTCGAGCGACTCGGCCAGGTCGGCCTCGTCGACGTCGACCACGCTCGCGGACTTGTCCGCCCGGCGAGCCTTCAGCTCCTCCAGGCTGTCCTCGGACAGTTCGTCATCGGTCTTTCGTGGGGAGTCGTAGTCGGTTGCCATATTGCGAGTCACCCTCTCCGGGGGGTGGCCGGTGCCACAGGTTTGAACAAGGTTGGAATCGTGCGGATGGCGCGTCGTGCGGGCTGTAACGCTCGGGAGCCCGCGTTTGTGCCCGCCCCCCGGGCAACCGTCTCGGTGCCCCGACGCGGGCGGATCGTACCCGAACTGGACAGGTGCCCGCCGACGGCCTCCGCAACCCGGTCTCGACGACGGCCCATCGGCTCATGCCGGGCCGCCCGAGCCTCGCGGCCGGAGGGTCTCCATCCGCGCCTCTGGCGCTTCGGTGACGTCGATCACAAAACCGAGCGTTTGACGCGCCCGGGATAAGGGGTAAACACGGCCGACGCCCGATTTGTCCCTTGGCGATGAGAAAGTAGGCCCATGAGCGAGTTCGTGCAGGAGATCAGGGACCGCATCGAGTCCGCCAGGGCTTCCCTCGCCGAGGCGCAGCGTGAAGGAGACGACTACCTCATCCAGGTTCGCCTGGGTGAGCTCGAGTCGCTGGAGCGGCTCGCCGGCGAGCACGACCTGGAGAGCGCAGCTCTCTAGCCCGTCCGGCACCACATTTCCGCTACGACCCAGGGGGGCCGGGGCCTTGCGCCCCGGCCCTTCGCCTGTCAGCCGTCAGTCGCGGTCCGCACCCAGCTCGCTCAGGATCTTCTCGAGCGGCTCGAACAGACCGGGCGGCGCGGCGAGCACGAGATCCTCACCGGCCGGCCGGCCGCCAAGACCGCCCACTCTCGCGCCGGCCTCGGCCGCGATCAGGCCACCCGCCGCGAGATCCCACGGCTTGAGCCCGCGCTCGAAGTAGCCGTCGACCCGCCCGCAGGCCACTGCGCACAGGTCGAGCGAGGCGGCACCGGCGCGCCGGATGTCCCGGATCCTCGGGATCACCGCGCGCAGCACCTCGGCCTGTCGGGCCCGCCTGCCCGGTTCGTAGCCGAAGCCGGTCGCCACGAGGGCCATCGCGAGATCGGGCGCGGGGTTGACCCGGACCTGCTGCCCGTCGAGGAACGCACCGTGGCCCCGCCGGGCCGACCAGACCTCGCCGGTCGCCGGGTTCACGACCACGCCGGCCACGACCTCCGCGCCCAGGCGGGCACCGACGCTGACGCCGTAGCCGGGGATCCCGTAGAGATAGTTGACGGTGCCGTCGATGGGATCGAGCACCCAGGTGACCCCGCTGGTGCCGGCGACGTCGGCGCCCTCCTCGCCGAGAAAGCCGTCGTCGGGTCGGGCGGACCCGATGTGCTCCACCAGCAGCCGCTCCGCGGCCTGGTCCATGACGGTCACGATGTCCGTGGCGCTGGACTTCGTGGCGGTCACCTCCAGCTCGCCGGGAGGTCGACGCTCGGTGAGCAGGCTGGCCGCCGCGAGCGCGGCGTCCTTCGCGAGGGCGAGCAGGTCAGCGG
>DASVBJ010000235.1:0-10219 GCA_036375895.1 Actinomycetes bacterium
GGCGCGTCGGCGGAGGTGGCCACCTTGGTGCCCACGGCGTAGACGTCGATGGGCGCGCCGGCCGCCACCAGGTCCTCGACCGCGAACTCGTCGAGCCCGCCGCTGGCCACGATCCGCGCCGTGGCCAGGCCGGCCGCGTCCAGGGTGGCCCGCGCCCGGACTGCCAGCGAGAGCAGGTCCCCGCTGTCGAGCCGCACCCCGAGCGGGCGGCCGTCCGTGAGCCCGCCGAGGACCTCGGCCGCGACCGTCACGCCGTGCTCCGTGTCGTAGGTGTCGACGAGCAGGGTCACCGGGCCGGTGGTGTCCCGCGCGAACGCCAGGAACGCCTCCTCCTCGGTCGGGAACGCCTCCACGAACGAGTGCGCCATGGTGCCGGTCGCGGGCAGCCCGTAGGACAGCGCCGCGGCGACGTGGCTGGTCGACGCGAAGCCCACCAGTGCGCCCGCCCGGGTCGCATGCCGCCCGGCCTCGACGCCCTGGCAGCGACGGAGCCCGAAGTCGACGACCGGGCGCCCGCCCGCCGCGAGGATGCAGCGCGCCGCCTTGGACGCCAGTGCCGTCTGGTGACTGACCTGGTTGAGCAGGTATGTCTCCACCAGCTGGGCCTCCGGCATCGGCGCGGTCACCTCCAGCAGCGGCTCCCCTGCCAGCACCACCCGGCCTTCCGGCACCGCCCATACGTCTCCCGTGAACCGCGTCCCCCGCAGGCCGGCCAGCTCGTCGACGGGCCGGGCGACGGCCGCGGCGAGCTGCTCCACGTCCGAGTCGTCGACGTGGAACGCCTCCAGGAAGTCCAGGGCCGACTCCAGCCCGGCGGCGACGAGGAACCCGCGGTCGGCGGGAAGGGCTCGCACGAACAGGCTGAAGGTGGCCGGCGCGGTCATGCCCTCCCGGAGGTAGGCGAGCGCCATCGTCACCTCGTAGAGATCGGTCACCAGCGCGTCGGACACGGTGCCTCCCTGCGGGCGACGGCGCCTCTGCCCGACGATGCGCTGTCGGGGCGCGGTCGTGCAACGGCCGAAGGACCTCGGCCCCTGGTGCGCCGCGTCCCGCGGTGCCAGCCTGAGGGCTCTCCCGACTTCGCGAGGAGGCGGGTGAGTCGTGAGACTCGTCGAGGAGACGCCGTACCGCTTCCGCATCGAGCGCGAGGGACCGATGCGTGTGCCCGGCATCGTCTTCATCTCCCGGGAGCTGCTCCCCGACGTGCGCAGCGACCAGGCGCTGCAGCAGGTCGCGAACGTCGCAACCCTGCCCGGCATCGTCGGCGCCTCGTACGCGATGCCGGACATGCACTGGGGCTACGGCTTCCCGATCGGCGGGGTGGCGGCCACCGACATCGACGCCGACGGTGTGGTGTCACCGGGTGGGGTGGGCTTCGACATCTCCTGCGGGGTCCGGCTCCTGGTCGCCCCGGGCCTCGACCGCGTCGCCCTCGCGCCCCGGCTCGCCGCGGTGATGGACGCCCTCGACGTGGCGGTCCCACGCGGGATGGGTCGGGGCGGCCTGTGGCACCTGCACAAGCGGGCCGAGCTGGAACGGCTGCTCGTCGGCGGCTCGCGGTACGCCGTGGAGCAGGGCCACGGCGTCGCCCGCGACCTCGCCCGGTGTGAGGACGAGGGAGCCG
The DNA here is from genome assembly GCA_036375895.1 of Actinomycetes bacterium. Taxonomy (GTDB): domain Bacteria; phylum Actinomycetota; class Actinomycetes; order JACCUZ01; family JACCUZ01; genus DASVBJ01. The sequence continues at coordinate 1,625 of DASVBJ010000235.1, forward strand.
TGGCCGACGCGGACCCGGGCCAGGTGAGCTCACGCGCCGAGGAGCGCGGCATCGGGCAGGTCGGCAGCCTCGGCTCGGGCAACCACTTCCTGGAGCTGCAGGCGGTCGAGACGGTGTACGACGAGGCCGCGGCCGCCGCCATGGGACTGCACCAGGACCAGGTCTGCGTGATGATCCACTGCGGCTCCCGCGGTCTCGGTCACCAGATCTGCACCGACCACGTGCGGACGATGGAGCGGGTCATGGCGGGCTACGGCATCACCGTCCCCGACCGCCAGCTGGCGTGCGCCCCGGTGACGTCGCGGGAGGGCCGGGACTACCTCGGCGCGATGGCAGCGGCGGCCAACTACGGGCGGGCCAACCGGCAGCTGCTGGCCGACAAGACGCGGCACATCTTCGAGTCGGTCGTCGGCACCGGGCTCGACCTCGTCTACGACATCTCGCACAACCTGGCGAAGATCGAGAGCCACGAGGTCGACGGCGTGACACGCCGACTGTGCGTCCACCGCAAGGGCGCGACCAGGGCTCTGCCCCCAGGGCACCCCGACGTGCCGGCCGACCTGGCGACCGTGGGCCAGCCGGTGCTCATCCCCGGCACCATGGGCACCGCCTCCTACGTCCTGGCCGGGGTCGCCGGCGGGCCGGCCTTCCACTCCACCGCGCACGGGGCCGGCCGGGCCCGCAGTCGCCACCAGGCGGCACGCGGCGTCAGCGGGCGCGACGTCCGGGACCGGCTGGAGGCCCGCGGCATCGCCGTCCGCGGCGCATCGTGGCGCGGACTCGCCGAGGAGGCGCCGGACGCCTACAAGGACGTCACCGCGGTCGTCGAGACCAGCGCCCGGGCCGGTCTCGCCCGCAAGGTGGCCCGCCTGGTCCCCCTCGGCGTGGTCAAGGGCTGACCGGGCTGACGGGCTGACAGGGCCTACACGTCCAGCGTCACCGAGCACGACCAGCCGCGCTGGTCCGGCGCGAGGCGCAGCCCGTGCAGCGAGACAGCCTTCGGCACGGCACCGACCTGCGGCACCGACCCGGCCGGGGCCATGGCGAACCGGACCTCCAGCCCGCGGCCCACCGCGGCCACCTCGACCGCGATCGGGATCACCTGCTCGCTGTCCATGAGGTAGACGACCTCGTCGAGGGCCGCGACCAGCAAGTCCTCGTCGGTCTCGGCGTCCAGGCGGCACACCCGCGGGCTCGTCGGCCCGCTGTACGCCGTGTCGGCGAACGCCTCGACGGCGCCGAGCACGGCCTGCGCAATGCAGGCCTCCCGGGTCGGGGCCCACGCCTCCACCCGGAGGTCGGCGGTGTGCGGCACGGTCCGGTGCCCGGCCGGGGCCGCCACCCTCTCAGCCTCGGACCGGAGATGCGGGCGAACCCGGGTCCACGGTCTCGCCCTTCTCGGCCCCGGCAGGGGGCAGGCCGTCGCTGCCGAGCGCCGCCGCGGCGTAGGCCTCGTACTCGTCCAGCGTCTCCGTCTCCAGCAGGCGGCGGGTGAGCGACTCGAGGTTGCCCCGGTGCGAGCGCAACGTCTCGATCGCCTCCGCGTTGCACTCGTCGACGATCCGGCGCACCTCCGCGTCGATCAGTTCCCGGGTGGCCGGGGACGGTCCGCTGCCGTCGAAGATGGTCTGCTCCTGGCCCGGTGGCGGCAGGACCGTGAGGGGTCCGATCTTCGGCGACATGCCCCAGCGGCCGACCATCTGCCGGGCGATCCGGGTCACCATGTCCAGGTCCGACTCGGCACCGGTCGTGACGTCGCCGTAGACGACCTCCTCCGCCGCCCGGCCACCGAGCGCGCCGACGATCCGGCCCCGCAAGTAGGTCGCCGAGAAGCCGTACCGCTCCGTCTCCGGCGAGGAGAACGTCACGCCGAGGGCCTGCCCCCGCGGGATGATCGAGACCTTCCGGACCCGGTCCGCGCCGGGAGTCAGCATGCCGAGCAGGGCATGCCCCGACTCGTGGTAGGCCGTGCGCTCCTTCTCCTCCGGCGAGAGCATGATGTGCCGCGCCGTGCCGAGCACGACCTTCTCCAACGCGTCGGTGAAGTCCGACTCCACCACCCTGTCGTGGTGGCGCTTCGCGGCGAGCAGCGCGGCCTCGTTGACCAGGTTCTTGAGGTCCGCGCCGACCATGCCGGGCGTCGAGGAGGCGATGACCGCGAGGTCGACGTCGTCCCCGAGCGGCACGCCGCGCGCATGCACCTCGAGGATCTGCCTACGCCCGACGGCGTCCGGGGGGTTCACGGTCACACGGCGGTCGAACCGCCCAGGACGCAGCAACGCCGGGTCGAGGATCTCCGGCCGGTTCGTCGCGGCGAGCACGACGACGCCCTCGGTGCCGGTGAACCCGTCCATCTCGGTGAGGATCTGGTTGAGGGTCTGCTCACGCTCGTCGTGGCCACCCAGGCTCACGCCGGCCCCACGCGCCCGGCCGATCGCGTCCAGCTCGTCGATGAAGATGATCGCGGGGGCCACCTTCTTCGCCTGGTCGAACAGGTCGCGGACGCGGCTCGCCCCCACACCGACGATCATCTCGATGAACTCCGAGGCCGACAGGGAGAAGAAGGGCACGCCGGCCTCGCCGGCCACCGCCCGGGCGAGCAAGGTCTTGCCGGTGCCGGGCGCGCCGGAGAGCAGGACGCCGCGAGGTATGGAGGCCCCCAGCCGCAGGAACCGCTGCGGGTCCTTCAGGTAGTCGACGATCTCCACGACCTCGGACTTCACCTCGTCGATGCCCGCCACGTCGGCGAACGTCGTACGCGCCCCGGAGTCCGGTTGGTAGAGCTTGGCCCGGGACCTGCCGATCCCCCCGATACCGCCGAGGCCCGCCGCGCTGCGGCGGAGGAACCACACGAGCAGGCCGATGAGGAGCAGGGTCGGCCCGAAGCCCACCAGCAGCTGTTGCCACAGCGGCGGGCCCTCTGCCGGCTTGGCGTTCACCGTGACGCCGTTGTCGAGCAGCAGCTGCATCAGCCCGTCGTCGGCGAACGACGGCCGCTGGGTCGCGAAGTCCGTGACCTGCTTCGTGTCCTTGCCGCCCGGCGGGTAGGCGACGCCCTTGCTGAACTTCCCGGTGATCTTGTCCTCGGCCGAGGTGATCTCGGTGACGTTGCCCGACTGCACCTGGGACCGGAAGAAGGTGTACGAGACGGTGGTCCGCTGCACCGGCCCGAGCATCATCGACGCGAAGAGCCAGTTGAGCAGGAGCAGCAGGGTCAAGAACCACCAGAACCGGCGAAGCCCGCTGGACCAGTGCTGGTCACCGCCCTGCCGCTCGCCGGGCGCGCCCGGACCATCGCCCTCGGGGTGGCCCTCGACCCGCCAGGGCCGGTGCGGGCCCGGCTTCTGCGCGTCGGAGCCCCCGGCGGCGCCCTGTCCGCGCCGCGGCGCCGGTACCGGCGCTCGGCTCCCGTTCTGGGCCATGACGCTCCCTGACGTGAGGTCGCCCGCTTCCTCGAGGCTCGCCCGCCCCGGTCGACCCCCGAAAGGGTCGGAAGTCCTCCGCCACCGGGATGCGCGATGCCGCACTCCTCTTCACTGTGACACCCCGTCGGGACCATCGCCCCTGCGCCGACCGTGACCTCCTCACTAGCGTCGTAAGCGGAGCTCCAGGAGGTGATCGCCATGATCACGGACGTTGTCATGGTCGAGCGCAGCGCGGAGTCGATGCGGTTGTGGCTCAACGACCTGGCCGCAGAGCTCGGCCGTCCCGGGGACCAGCAGTACGCGTACCGGGTGCTGCGCGGCTTCCTGCACACGCTGCGAGATCGGCTGCCTGTGAACGAGACCGCCCAGCTGGCCGCCCAGCTGCCCGAGCTGCTCCGCGGGGTCTACTACGAGGGCTGGCGACCCAGCGCGACGCCGCAGGGCTACCACGACCTGGACACCTTCCTGGACCGGGTGAGCAAGCAGGCCCTGCTCGGCGGGGAGACCGAGGCGGCGTACGCCGCAGAGGCAGCCGCCCGGGTGCTGACCAACCGCGTCGCGGCCGGCGAGATGGACAAGGTGCGGCTGGTCCTCCCGCGTGACCTGGCCGGGTTCCTCTCCCCCGAGCGCCTGGCCGCGGCGAGGAACTCGCGACTCCCGCGCAGGCAGGCCCACCATGCGGACGCGTGAGACCCGGGCGCCCGCCGCGCCCGTCCGCGTGACTCTGCGCGGCGACCTGCCGGGGAGCCTGCGCGAGTACGTCGAGGAGAAGGTCGGCCACGTCCGCGACTACGCGCACGAGCCCGTCCTCGACGCGCACGCCGTGGTCACACTGGCGGCCGACCCGGCCCGGGAGCGCCCGGTGCTCGCCGAGGCGACGCTCGACGTCAACGGCGTCCCCGTCCGCGCGCAGGTGGCCGCACCACTGCCCGCCGAGGCCGTCGACCTGCTCGAGGCCCGGCTGCGCCGCCGTCTCGTGCAGCACCAGGACCGGGTCCGGACCCGGCACCGCTGGATCGGCCTGGCCACGGAGCACGAGTGGCGGCACGGCGACCTGCCCACGCAGCGTCCGGAGCACTTCCCCCGACCACCCGAGCATCGGCAGGTCGTGCGTCGCAAGACCTTCGCCCTCGACCCGGAGACACCCGACGAGGCCGCCTTCGACATGGACCTGCTGAGCCACGACTTCCACCTGTTCACCGACCTCGCGACCGGCAACGACGTCGTGATCTACCGCAAGCCGAACGGCCGGTTCGGGGTGCGAGGTGCGGTCGGCGGGGACGAGGCCGCACGCAGTGCGGCCGGCCTCGACCGGGAGGAGGCTGCGCCCGTCATGACCGAGGCGGAGGCGGTCGCCCACCTGGACGTCGCGGGCGAGCCGTTCGTCTTCTACCTCGACCCGGACACCCGCCGTGGCCGGGTCCTCTACCTGCGCTACGACGGCCACTACGGCCTCATCACCGCCGCCTAGCCGTCGGGCAGGAGGACCGTCATGTCCCACAAGAGCCGCAAGTCGCACGAGGAGCACGTCGCCCGCCCGCCGCGCGAGGAGACGCCGGCCGAGCCGGGCCTCGAGGAGCCTCGCCGTCGGCGACGCGCCGGCGAGCCGCACCTGCCCGACCTGCCCGCCCAGCACGACCAGCCGTGGATCCCGAAGAGCGGCCTGGTGGGCCGCAAGCGTCGCTCGCCCCGCCAGTAGACGACCCTGCCCGGCGAAGGGCGGTAGGGCCCTGCGCCGCACGACCTCTCCCGGCGGGACCTATTGCTCTGGGGACCGTGATGGTCCGGGGCGAGTCTTCAAGCATCGGAGGTGCCCGATGGGACGCATGGTCGCCTGTCTCGACGGCAACGAGGCCGCTGCCCGGGTCGCGCACGCGCTGAGCGAGGTCGTCGCCATCTACCCGATCACGCCGGCGTCCCCGATGGGCGAGCACGCCGACGCGTGGACGGCCGCCGGCCGGACGAACCTGTGGGGCAGCGTGCCCGAGGTCGTCGAGATGCAGTCCGAGGCGGGCGCTGCCGGCGCGCTGCACGGCGCCGTGCAGAAGGGCGCCCTGGCCACCACCTTCACGGCCAGCCAGGGGCTGCTGCTCATGCTCCCCAACATGTTCAAGATCGCAGGTGAGCTCACCCCCACGGTGATCCACGTGGCCGCCCGGGCGGTGGCCACCCACGCGCTGAGCATCTTCGGAGACCACAGCGACGTCATGGCCGCCCGGTCCACCGGCTGGGCGATGCTGTGCGCGGGCAGCGTGCAGGAGGCGCACGACCTCGCGCTCGTGGCGCACGCGGCGACGCTGCGCAGCCGGGTGCCGTTCCTGCACTTCTTCGACGGGTTCCGCACCTCGCACGAGATCGACAAGATCGAGCTGCTCGACGACGACGACCTGCGCGCGCTCGTCCGCGAGGACGACGTGCTCGCGCACCGGCTGCGTGGCCTGTCCCCCGACCACCCGGTGCTGCGCGGCTCCTCGCAGAACCCCGACGTGTTCTTCCAGGCGCGGGAGGCGGCCAACCCGTTCTACGACGCGGTGCCGGCCACGGTGACCGAGGTCATGGACGAGCTCGCCGCGCGCACCGGTCGTGCCTACCGCCTCGTCGACTACCTCGGTGACCCCGAGGCCGAGCGGGTCCTCGTGGTCATGGGCTCGGCGGCCGGGGCGGCGGCCGAGACGGTGGAGGAGCTGGTACGCCGGGGCGAGCGGGTGGGTGCGGTCGTCGTCCGCCTGTACCGCCCGTTCCCGGTGGAGGCCCTGGCTGCGGCGCTGCCCCCGACCGTGACCCGGGTCGGCGTGCTGGACCGGACCAAGGAGCCGGGTGCGGTCGGCGACCCGCTCTACCTGGACGTCACCGCCGCTCTCGCCGAGCGCGGTCGCGGCGACGTGGAGCTGGTGGGTGCCCGTTACGGCCTGGCCAGCAAGGAGCTCACGCCGGCCATGCTGAAGGGGCTCTTCGACGAGCTGGGCCGGCCGGAGCCGCGGCGGCATGTGACCGTCGGCATCGTCGACGACGTCACCCACCTGTCGGTGCGCCCTGACCCCGGCTTCACCGTCCCCTCGCGGGCCGTGCAGGCCGTCTTCTTCGGTCTGGGCAGCGACGGCACGGTGAGCGCCAACAAGACCGCCATCAAGGTGATCGGTGAGCACACCGACCTGCACGCGCAGGGGTACTTCGTCTACGACTCGAAGAAGGCCGGCGCGGTGACCGTCTCGCACCTGCGGTTCGGGCCCGACCCCATCCGGTCCACGTACCTCGTCGACCGGGCCGACTTCGTGGCCTGCCACCAGTTCGGGCTGCTCGGCCGGAGCAAGGTGCTGGACGTCGCGAAGACCGGCGCGACCGTGCTGCTCAACTCGCCGTACGACGAGACGCGGGTCTGGGACCACCTGCCCGCCGAGGTGCAGCGGCAGGCGCTCGACAAGCAGGTCGATCTCTGGGTCATCGACGCGCACCGGGTGGCCCGCGAGGTCGGCCTCGGCACCCGCATCAACACCGTCATGCAGCCCTGCTTCTTCGCGCTGTCCGGCGTGCTGCCCCAGGAGCAGGCGACCGCCGCGCTCAAGGACGCCATCCGGGAGCGCTACGGCAAGCGGGGGCCGGAGGTCGTCGAGCGCAACCTGGCCGCGGTCGACCGGGCGCTTGCCGAGCTGCGCCACGTCCCGGTCCCGACGCGGCTGACGGCGCGGCCCTCAGTGGTGCCGGAGCCTGCCCCGGACTTCGTCGAGCGGGTCACCCGGCGGGTGCTGGCCGGGGAGGGCGACCTGCTGCCGGTGAGCGCGCTGCCGGTGGACGGCACGTTCCCCGTCGGCACCGCGCGGTGGGAGAAGCGCGGGCTGGGCCAGGAGATCCCGGTGTGGGACCCGAGCATCTGCATCGACTGCGGCAAGTGCGCGATCGTCTGCCCGCACGCGGCGATCCGGATGAAGGTGCTCGAGCCGTCCCTGCTGGAGCAGGCGCCGGATGGGTTCAAGTCCAAGCCGTACGGCGCGCGCGAGCTGTCAGGGATGCTGCTCAGCGTGCAGGTCGCGCCCGACGACTGCACCGGCTGCGGCATCTGCGTGGACGTGTGCCCGGCGATCAGCAAGGAGGACCCGACCCACCGGTCCATCGACATGCTGCCCGCGGCGGAGCACCGCGACGCGGAGCGCCCGATGTGGGACTTCTTCCTGTCGATCCCCGAGGTCGACCGAGGGCGGGTGCGGCGCGACACCGTCAAGGGCTCGCAGCTGCTGCAGCCGCTGTTCGAGTTCTCCGGCGCCTGCGCGGGCTGCGGCGAGACGCCGTACCTCAAGCTGCTCACCCAGCTGTTCGGCGACCGGGTGGTGGTCGCGAACGCGACCGGATGCTCGTCCATCTTCGGCGGCAACCTGCCGACCACGCCCTGGGCGTGCGACGCGGCGGGACGAGGACCGGCCTGGAGCAACTCGCTGTTCGAGGACAACGCGGAGTTCGGGCTCGGCCTGCGGCTCGGCCACGAGCGGCACGCCGCAGACGCCCGGCGGCTGGTGCGTGAACTGGCGCCGGCGATCGGCTCCGACCTCGCCGACGCGCTGCTCGACGCCGCGCAGGACGACGAGGCCGGTGTGGCCGCGCAGCGGACGAGGGTGGAGTCGCTGCGACGTCGGCTGGCTGAGCTCGCCGACCCGCGGGCGCGGCACCTCGAGTCGGTCGCTGACGAGCTCGTGCGGACCAGCGTCTGGATCGTGGGCGGCGACGGCTGGGCGTACGACATCGGCTTCGGCGGCCTCGACCACGTGCTCGCCTCAGGGCGGAACGTGAACGTGCTCGTGCTCGACACCGAGGTCTACAGCAACACCGGCGGCCAGGCGTCGAAGGCCACACCGCGCGGGGCATCGGCGAAGTTCGCGACCTCGGGCAAGGAGTCGGCGAAGAAGGACCTCGGTGCGATCGCCCGGGCCTACGGCAACGTCTACGTCGCGCAGGTCGCGCTCGGTGCGAACGAGATGCAGACGGTGCGCGCCCTGTTGGAGGCCGATGCCTGGCCGGGCCCATCCCTGGTCATCGCCTACTCCACCTGCATCGAGCACGGCATCGAGATGGCGACGTCGATGGGTCACCAGAAGGACGCGGTGTCCAGCGGCTACTGGCCCCTGTACCGCTTCCACCCGGCCGAGGCGGCCGGCAGCCACCCGTTCCACCTCGACTCGAA
>DASVBJ010000045.1:0-23966 GCA_036375895.1 Actinomycetes bacterium
CCAGCTCGAGGTACTCCATCTGGAGCTGTACGGCGGTCAGCGTGCGGCCGTCCTGGAGCGTGACCAGGTGCTTGAGCGTGGGGTCGTGCGAGACGGCCCGGAGCGTCTTGACCGGCTGGTCGACAGCCAGGTCCACCCCGATGAACCGCTCCTCGATCATCGCCAGCACCAGGGCGGTGGTGCCGACCTTGAGGTACGTCGACACCTCGGCGAGGTTGGCGTCGCCGATGATGACGTGCAGCCGGCGGTACTTCTCGGGGTCGGCGTGCGGCTCGTCGCGGGTGTTGATGATCGGCCGCTTGAGCGTCGTCTCCAGGCCGACCTCGACTTCGAAGAAGTCGGCCCGCTGGCTGATCTGGAAGCCGCTGCCCCGGCCGTCCGCGCCGATGCCGACCCGGCCCGCCCCGCAGATGACCTGCCGGGTGACGAAGAACGGCGTCAGGTTCTTGACGATGTCCGCGAACGGCGTGGAGCGCCGCATGAGGTAGTTCTCGTGGGTGCCGTAGGAGGCGCCCTTGTTGTCGGTGTTGTTCTTGTACAGGTTGATCGGCTGGGTGCCCGGCAGCTGCGCGGCCCGCCGGGCCGCCTCGGCCATGATCCGCTCCCCCGCCTTGTCCCAGACGAGTGCGTCGCGCGGGTTGGTGCACTCCGGCGAGGAGTACTCGGGATGGGCGTGGTCGACGTAGAACCGCGCGCCGTTGGTGAGGATCACGTTGGCGAGACCGATGTCCTCGTCGGTCAGCTGCGTCGGGTCGGCCACCTCCCGCGCCAGGTCGAAGCCGCGCGCGTCGCGCAGCGGGCTCTCCTCCTCGAAGTCCCAGCGTGCCCTGCGGCTGCGCGCCGGCGACGGCTGGGAGTAGGCGTTGACGATCTGCGAGGAGATGAGCATCGCGTTGGCGCCGGGGTTGCCGGGCACCGAGATGCCGTACTCGGTCTCGGTCCCCATCACGCGACGCACCGTCATGCCCACGAGCGTACGTCGTGGGGAGCCGCGCCGTCCTAGGCTGTCCGCGTGTCCACCGACCCCCGCCGGGCCAGGCGGCTGCGCGACCTGGTGATCGACTGCGCCCACCCCGCCGCCCTCGCCCGGTTCTGGGCGGCGGCCCTGCGCTGGCCCCCGCCGAGCTGGACCGGGGAGGACCTCGCCGCGCTCCGGGCGATGGGCGTCGAGGACCCCGAGGACGACCCCACGGTCTTCATCGTGTCGGGCGACCCGGCGCTGCCGAGGCTGTGCTTCCAGCGGGTGCCGGAGGCCGCGGCGCCCAAGGTTGCCAAGAACCGGCTGCACGTCGACGTGAACGTCGACTCGGAGCGCGAGGTGGAGGCCCTCCTGGCGCTGGGGGCCACGGTGGTCGAGCGCCACCCCCGCGACGACGGCGGCTGGGTGGTCCTGGCCGACCCCGAGGGCAACGAGTTCTGCGCGGTGCTGCACTGATGGCGGCCGAGGGCGTCACCGAGGAGCAGGTGGCCATCGTCGACCACACCGGCACGGTCGTCGGCTCGGCGCCGCGCTCGGTGATGCGCCGCGACAACCTGCCGCACGTGGTGGTCGCGGTGCTGCTGCGCGACTCGGCCGGACGGGTCTACGTCCACCGCCGCACGGACACCAAGGACGTCTTCCCGGGCATGCACGACTGCTTCGCCGCCGGCTGCATGCTCTTCGGTGAGGAGCCGCGGGAGGCCGCGGCCCGTGAGCTGGCGGAAGAGCTCGGGGTGCGCGGGGTGCCGCTGCAGCCGTTGGTCGTGCAGTGGTACGACGACGCCGCGACCCGGCACGTCTGCCACGCGTTCACCGCGACGTACGACGGGCCGGTCACCCACCAGACCGAGGAGATCGCCTGGGGCGGCTGGATGACACCCGGCGAGCTGCGGGAACGTCTCGACGATGCGACCTGGCCGTTCGTGCCCGACGGCCGGGTGCTGGTGGACCGGCTGTTCACGCAGCTGCCCGACTGACCGCTCGGGAGGGGCCCGCTTGGCGCCGGGCCACCGGGGCCCGGCTGCGGGCAGCAGCCACAGACGCGCGGCAGCAGGCGGAACGGTCCGACAGCAGGCTCCTGCGCCTCGCGTCGCACCTCCGCCCGCCACGCGTGGTCGGCAGAGCGGGTGGGAGGGGCTACAGGTACTGGCCGGTGTTGGCGACGGTGTCGATGGAGCGGCCGGCCTCGGTGCCCTGCTTGCCCTGGATGAGCGTGCGGATGTAGACGATCCGCTCGCCCTTCTTGCCCGAGATCCGGGCCCAGTCGTCCGGGTTGGTGGTGTTGGGCAGGTCCTCGTTCTCCTTGAACTCGTCGACGCACGCCGCGAGCAGGTGGGAGATGCGCAGGCCCTTCTGGCCGAGGTCGAGGTAGTCCTTGATGGCCATCTTCTTGGCGCGGTCGACGATGTTCTGGATCATCGCGCCGGAGTTGAAGTCCTTGAAGTACAGGACCTCCTTGTCGCCGTTCGCGTAGGTGACCTCGAGGAACTTGTTCTCGTCGAGCTCGGAGTACATCCGCTCGACGGTCCGCTGGATCATCGCCGCGACCGTGGCGTCGCGGTTGTCGCCGTTCTCCTTGAGGTCGTCGGCGTGCAGCGGCAGCTCGGGCTTGATGTACTTCGAGAAGATGTCGCGGGCAGCCTCGGCGTCGGGGCGCTCGATCTTGATCTTCACGTCGAGCCGACCGGGCCGCAGGATGGCCGGGTCGATCATGTCCTCGCGGTTGGACGCGCCGAGGACCAGCACGTTCTCCAGGCCCTCGACGCCGTCGATCTCCGACAGCAGCTGCGGGACGATGGTGTTCTCGACGTCGGAGGACACACCCGACCCCCGGGTGCGGAACAGCGAGTCCATCTCGTCGAAGAACACGATGACCGGCGTGCCCTCGGAGGCCTTCTCCCGCGCCCGGGAGAAGACCAGCCGGATGTGCCGCTCGGTCTCGCCGACGTACTTGTTCAGGAGCTCGGGGCCCTTGATGTTCAGGAAGTACGAACGACCCTCGGGCTTGCCGGTCACCTCGGCGACCTTCTTGGCCAGCGAGTTGGCGACGGCCTTGGCGATCAGCGTCTTCCCGCACCCGGGTGGGCCGTAGAGCAGGACCCCCTTCGGCGGGCGGAGCTGGTGCTCCAGGAAGAGGTCGGGGTGCAGGTACGGCAGCTCCACCGCGTCGCGGATCTGCTCGATCTGGCCGGCGAGGCCGCCGATCAGCGTGTAGTCGATGTCGGGGACCTCTTCGAGGACGAGCTCCTCGACCTCCGACTTGGGCACGCGCTCGTAGACGTAGCCGGACCGCGGCTCGAGCAGCAGCGACTCGCCGACGCGCAGGTGCTCGTCGCGCAGCGGCTCGGCGAGGCGGACGACCTTCTCCTCGTCGGTGTGGCCGACGACCAGGGCGCGCTCGCGGTCGGCGAGGATCTCCTTGAGCATGACGACCTCGCCGACGCTCTCGAAGTGCAGCGCCGCGACGACGTTCATCGCCTCGTTGAGCATGACCTCCTGGCCCCGCTGCAGGTCGGCGAGGTCGATGCTCGGGCTGACGGCCACGCGCAGCTTGCGCCCGCCGGTGAAGATGTCGACGGTGTCGTCGTCGTTGCGGGAGATGAAGACGCCGAACCCGGCCGGCGGCTGGGCGAGCCGGTCGACCTCCTCCTTGAGGGCGACGATCTGGTCGCGGGCCTCGCGAAGGGTGCTGGCGAGCCGCTCGTTCTGCGTGGTCACCGAGGAGAGGTTGGTCTGCAGGTCGGAGATGCGCTCCTCCAGCAGCCGGACCTGCCGCGGGGACTCGGTGAGCTTGCGGCGGAGCAGCTCGACCTCCTCCTGGAGGGCGCTGACCTGCTGCGTCAGGTCCTTCTGGTTCCGCGGCACGCCTGAACGCGCCTCGTCGCCTGGTCGGTCCGTAGCAGGCACGGGGTCTCACCTCCCGGAGGGATGCTCCTGGTCGAGAGCCTTCCCCCAGACACTACCTTCGGCACGTCCGGTTGGAACCTGCAACTTCGCGTGTCGCGCAACTACTGCGTCGACTGCCTGCGGAACGTGCTGCCGTCCCACCGCCAGGTCGCCGCGAACCGCTCGTCCGGGCAGCACCGCGGCACCTGCGTCGAGGAGTACGTCGTGCCGGCCGCCGTGACCACACCGTCCTCGACGTCCACCCCGGTCAGCAGGATGTCGTCCTCGGGGCGCAGCAGCGTGCCGAGCAGTCGCACGTCGCCCAGCCGCCCGGCGTACACGTACAGACCGGTGGGCGGGCTGCCGGCGCCCGCGTCGCAGCGCACGGCCACGACGGCCTCGGCCGGCGCCCGCCCGTCGACGTCCCCCAGCGTCACGCCGTCGACCTTCTCCCCCGTCCCCTCGCAGGTCAGGGGGTAGTCCAGGGCCGACCAGTCCACCCGGTCCAGCGACCCTCCGCGGCCTGGGCTGCCCTCGATCGGGACGCCCCCCGGCCCGGTCGTGGCGGACCCGCCCCGGTCCGGGGTCGGACCGTCGGTGTCCGGCCCGGTCTGGGGCGAGCGCAGGGCGCTGGTGCCCGGCGACCGCTGGGGAGCCGACCGGCCCGAGCCGAGCCCGACCCACACCCCGAGAGCGACCAGCGCGCCCACCACGACGGCGACGGCCACCAGCCCTGCTCGCCGCTGGCCGGCATCGCCCGGTGGGCGCGTGGGGGTCGGGCCGGTCACGTCGCGGCGTCCTCCCCGTATGCCCCCTTGGCGGGGCGTCGGCGCCGCAGCGGCGGGGTCACGCCCTCGGCCAGCCGACGTGACGTGATCAGGAAGCCGGTGTGCCCGACCATGCGGTGCTCCGGTCGCACGGCGAGGCCCTCGAGGTGCCAGCCGCGGACCAGCGACTCCCAGGCGTGCGGCTCGGTGAACGTCCCGTGCTCGCGCAGCGCCTCGGCGGTGCGGGAGAGCTGGGTGGCCGTCGCCACGTAGGCGATCACCACCCCTCCGGGCGCGAGCGCACGCGACACCGCGTCCAGGCAGTCCCAAGGGGCGAGCATGTCCAGGACGACCCGGTCGACGTCGGTCTCGTCCAGCGCCTCGGCCAGGTCGCCCACGGTGAGCCGCCAGGCGGGGTGCGGTCCGCCGAAGAAGGTCTCCACGTTGGCCCGGGCGATCTCGGCGAAGTCGGCGCGGCGCTCGTACGACGAGACCAGACCCGCGTCACCCACCGCCCGCAACAGCGACATCGTCAGGGCGCCGGAGCCGACGCCGGCCTCGACGACCCGCGCCCCGGGGAAGATGTCCGCCATGTGGACGACCTGCCCGGCGTCCTTGGGGTAGACGACCGCGGCTCCCCGCGGCATGGACAGGACGTAGTCGGCGAGCAGGGGGCGGAAGGCGAGGTAGGTCACCCCGCCGGTGGTCGTCACGACCGATCCCTCCGGCTGCCCGATGAGTGCGTCGTGGGGCAGCGAGCCCTTGTGCGTGTGGAAGTCCTTGCCCTCGGCCAGCGTGATCGTGTGCATCCGCCCCTTGGGGTCGGTGAGCTGCACCCGGTCACCCACCTGGAAGGGCCCGCGGCGGTGCGCGGCCCCTGTGGGGCCGTCGGTGGGAGCGGACATGGTGCGCGAGTCTAGGGGCGGGTCTTCCGGTCTCACACCTCGGCCACCGCGCGCTCGACGTCCGCCGCTGACAGCACGCCGTACACCTCGCCGGTCGGCTCCACGACGAGGTACTCCGTCGAGGGCAGCCGGGTGAGTGCGGCCACCAGATCCTCCCCGGACAGGTCGGCGGCGACCACGAGCTCGGGCTGCAGCCGCCGCGCCAGGTCGCCCACGGGGACCCACGGCCGACGGCTCTCCGGTGTGGCGACCACCGCCGCCTCGTTGACGATGGCGATCGGCTGCCCGTCGCCGCCCACCACGACCAGCCCCCGTGCCCCGGCCGCCTGGGCGCGCCGCAGCGCCTCGGCCAGCGGCAGGTCCGCTGTGACGGGGATGGCACGGCGGGTCAGGCGGCGCGCGGACAGGCCCGGGATGCGTTGCTGGACCTGGGCGATCTGCAGCGACTGGCTCGCGCCCACCCAGATGAAGGAGGCGAGCAGGCCGCCCCAGATCAGGTCGACGAGGTCCGGCTGGCGGCCGGACGCCAGGGCCAGCAGCGCGGGCACGAACAGCACGAGCACGGCGATGCCGCGGCCCATCCAGGCGGCGGCGATCGTGCCGGTCTGCCTGCGGCCGGTCGCCTTCCAGACCGCCGCCTGCAGCACCCGGCCGCCGTCGAGCGGCAGCCCGGGCAGCAGGTTGAAGACGCCGACCAGGAAGTTGCTGATCATGAGAGCGTCGGCCAGCAGCCGGCCGACGGTGTGCTGCTCCAGCGCCGCGGCCACCGCGAAGCCGAGGCCGCCGAGCGCCAGGGACACGAGCGGCCCGGCGGCAGCGATGGTCGCCTCCCGGCCGGGCGTGGGCGACGGCTTCTCGATCTCCGACACGCCGCCGAGGAGGTAGAGGCTGATCCGGCGCACCGGGATGCCGAAGCGCAGCGCGGCGACGGTGTGGCTGAGCTCGTGCACGAGCACCGACAGGTAGAGCAGCAGCGCGAACGCCAGCGACACGGCGTACTGCCACTGCCCGACGCCCGGCACCTCGGACTCGACGGTCGGCGCGAAGCCCCAGGTGATCAGCGCGGCGATGAGGAACCAGGTCGGGGTGACGTAGATCGGCACGCCGAACAGCCGCCCGATCCGGACGCCGCCCGGCTCGTCGGCGGACGCGTCGGGTCGGGGGGCGGGCTGCTCGTCCACACCCTGATGCTAGGTGTCCCGTCGGTGCGTCGCCGGAAACGGTCGGACCCCGCCCGTAGAGTCACCCGCATGACGACGAGCGCCACCGACGCGACCGGCACCGGGGAGGTCCTGCAGGCCGCGCCGGCCCAGCCGTCGCTGTCACCCTCGCGGGCCAGCGATTTCATGACCTGCCCCCTGCTCTACCGGTTCCGCGTCGTCGACCGGCTGCCCGAGCGCCCGAGCCCGCTGGCCACCCGTGGCACCGTCGTCCACTCCGTGCTCGAGCGGCTCTTCGACCTGCCCCCCGCCGATCGCACGCTGGAGCGGGCCGGCGCGCTGCTGCGTCCCGAGTGGGAGCGCCTGCTGTCAGAGGAGCCCGAGCTCGGCGAGCTCTTCGCCGCCGACGCCGAGCGCGACGAGTGGCTCACCAGTGCCGAGGACCTGCTCGCCGCATACTTCGCGCTCGAGGACCCGCGCCGCCTCGAGCCCGCCGAGCGCGAGCTGTACGTCGAGTGCGAGCTGGAGTCCGGCCTGCGGCTGCGGGGCTACGTCGACCGGCTCGATGTCGCGCCGACCGGTGAGGTGCGCGTCGTCGACTACAAGACCGGCCGAGCGCCGCGCGAGGGCTACGAGGCCAAGGCCATGTTCCAGATGCGCTTCTACGCGCTGGTGCTGTGGCGGCTGCACGGCCGCGTCCCGCACCTGTTGCAGCTGCTCTACCTGGGCAGCGGCGAGACGCTGCGCTACCAGCCCGACGAGGCCGACCTGCTCGCCACCGAGCGCAAGCTCGGCGCGTTGTGGGCCGCCATCTGCCGGGCCACCGAGCGGGGCGACTGGCGACCCAGCCCCAGCCGGCTGTGCGACTGGTGCGACCACCAGGCGCTCTGCCCCGCCTTCGGTGGCACTCCGCCCGAGCTGCCGGTGCTCCCGGTGCCGGCCGTGCCGCAGGCCCGGGCCGCCGACGAGCGCCCCTCGCCGCACACGCCCGCCGACGAGGTCTGACCCGGCGCCTGGCGGCGGCGGCCCTCGGGGACCACCCTGAGATGTGCCGGATGTGACACGGACTTCACCCTGAATGTGCTGGGCCGTGTCGGCGCTGCTGTCTACGGTGGGCGGATCGATCCGATTCCCGAGGAGCCACCGTGACCAGCTCGTCCACCTCCGTCCCTGCCGGGACCTCTGCCCTGGACGTCGTCGCCCGCGCTGTGGACCTGACCAAGGTCTACGGCGAGGGCGACACCCAGGTGGTCGCCCTCGACGCGGTGAGCTGCGCGTTCCAGCGCGGCCACTTCACCGCGATCATGGGTCCGTCAGGGTCCGGCAAGTCCACGCTCATGCACTGCATGGCGGGACTGGACACCGCGACGAGCGGGTCGACCTTCATCAGTGACGTCGACCTCAGCTCGCTCGACGACAAGCGGCTGACCCGGCTGCGTCGCGACAGCCTCGGCTTCATCTTCCAGGCCTACAACCTGGTCCCGACGCTGACCGCCATCGAGAACATCACGCTGCCGATGGACATCGCGGGCCGCAAGCCGGACAAGGAGTGGCTGGACGGGGTCATCACCACGGTGGGGCTGGCCGACCGGCTGCACCACCGGCCCAGTGAGCTCTCGGGCGGTCAGCAGCAGCGTGTCGCGGTGGCCCGCGCACTCGCCGGACGACCCGAGGTCGTCTTCGCCGACGAGCCGACCGGCAACCTCGACTCGAGGTCCGGCGCCGAGGTGCTGTCGTTCCTCCAGCGGTCCGTGCGCGAGATGGGGCAGACCATCGTGGTGGTCACGCACGACCCCGGCGCAGCTGCGTACTCCGACCGGGTGATCTTCCTCGCCGACGGGCGGATCGTCGACGAGATGCTCTCCCCCACGGCCGAGTCCGTGCTGGACCGGATGAAGCACTTCGACGTGCCTGCGCAGCGGGGGAACTGACCGCGATGCTGCACGTGACCTTGAAGGGCCTGCTCGCCCACAAGCTTCGCCTGCTCCTCACGGCCTTGGCGGTCGTGCTCGGAGTCTCCTTCGTCTCCGGGACGCTCGTCCTCGGCGACACCCTCAACTCGACCTTCGACAAGCTGTTCGCCACTGCCTACTCGGGGACGGACGTCGGCGTCCGTGGGAAGTCCGCGTTCAAGGTCAACGTCACCGAGGGCGGCGACCCGGCACAGTCCCGTCCGCCGGTCCCCGTCGCGCTGCTCGACGCCGTGCGCGGCGTCGACGGCATCCGGGAGGCAGAGGGCGACTCCTCGGGCTTCGCCCAGATCGTCACCCCGGAGGGCAAGGTCGTCGAGACCGGTGGCGCGCCGACGATGGGCAGCGCCTGGCTCGGCGACACACCGCTCAACCCCTACAAGCTGCAGGAGGGCGAGGCCCCGACCACCGCCGGCCAGGTCGCGATCGACCAGACGACGGCGGACAAGAACGGCATCGCTGTCGGCGACCGGATCCAGGTCCTCACCCAGTCCGGGTCCCGGGCCGCCACCGTCACCGGCATCGTCAGCTTCGGCCAACCCGGGGGCAGCCTGGCCGGCGCCACCGCCACGCTGTTCGACCCGGCGACGGCGCAGCAGCTGCTGGGCGCGCCGGGGACCTTCTACGAGATCCTCGCCGTCGGCGACGGCACGGTCAGCGACGACGAGCTGCGCGACCGGGTCGCGAAGGTGCTGCCGTCCAGCTACGAGGCACTCACCGGGGACCAGCTCGCAGCGGCTGACTCCGGCAGCATCAAGGACGCGCTGAGCTTTTTCAGCGTGTTCCTGCTGGTCTTCGCGGTGATCTCGATCTTCGTCGGCTCGTTCATCATCTTCAACACGTTCAGCATGCTGGTGGCCCAGCGCAGCCGGGAGCTCGCCCTGCTCCGGGCACTGGGCGCCAGCCGACGCCAGGTCAATCGGGCGGTCGTCATCGAGGCCTTCGTCGTGGGGCTGATCGGCTCGACGATCGGCCTCGGCCTCGGGGTGCTGCTCTCACTGGGCCTGAAGGCCCTGGTCAACCTGTTCCTCGGCGACCTGCCGACCAGCGGGCTGGTCTTCCGCCCGAACACCGTGTTCTGGGCCTACCTCACCGGCATCGTCGTGACGGTCGTGTCGGCCATCGCCCCGGCCCGGCGTGCCACGCACATCCCGCCGATGGCCGCGCTTCGTGACGACGTCGCCCTCCCCGCCGCCTCGCTGAGGCGACGGGCGATCCTGGGGTCGCTGGTGCTGCTGGCCGGCGCCGTCAGCATGACGGCCGGCCTGGTGGCGGACGCGGGGATCCTCTGGGTCGGCCTGGGCGCGCTGGGGGTCTTCCTCGGCGCGG
The DNA here is from genome assembly GCA_036375895.1 of Actinomycetes bacterium. Classification (GTDB taxonomy): domain Bacteria; phylum Actinomycetota; class Actinomycetes; order JACCUZ01; family JACCUZ01; genus DASVBJ01. The sequence continues at coordinate 9,997 of DASVBJ010000045.1, forward strand.
CCATGCTCAGCCCGTTCCTGAGCCGTCCGGTCGTCGGCGGCGTCGGCAACCTGCTCCCGAGGTTCTGGGGGTCGACCGGACGGCTGGCCCGGGAGAACGCCCGGCGCAACCCGCGGCGCACCGCCGCGACGGCGTCCGCACTCATGATCGGGCTGGCCCTCGTGGCCGCGGGCGGTGTGCTCGCCGCGTCGATCACCAAGAGCGCGAACGCGATCATCGACAAGAGCGTCGGCGCCGACTTCATCGTCACGACGAGCAACTTCGCGCCGATCCCGGGCAACGTCGCTGACGAGCTCCGCGGCGTCGAGGGCATCGACGCCGTGACGTCCTTCCGGTCCGGCCAGGCGCAGATCGGTGACAAGGTCGTCTCCATGCAAGGTGTCACACCCGACACCGTCGACCGCACACTGCAGCTGGAGATCGTCCACGGCGACATCGGGGCGCTCGCCCGCAACGAGATGCTCGTCGACGACCACCGCGCCGAGGAGAACGGCTGGAAGGTCGGCGACCGGGTGCGGGTCGTGTTCGGCCGCACCGGGCCGACCGAGCTGGTCGTGGGCGGCACCTACGCCGACAACCAGATCGCCGGCCCCTACCTGATCAGCCTGCAGACGTACGAGAAGAACTACACCCAGAAGCTGGACCAGGTCGTCGCCATGACCGTGCGGCCCGACGCCGACGTCGCTGCGGTTCGCGCCGACATCGAGAAGGCAGCAGGCACCTCGAACCTCGAGGTACGCGACCAGAGCGAGTTCAAGGACGAGCAGCGCAAGCAGATCAACCAGCTGCTCGGCTTCATCCTCGTGCTGCTCGCCCTGGCCGTCCTCATCGCGGCGCTCGGCATCGTCAACACGCTGGCTCTGTCGGTGATCGAGCGGACGCGTGAGATCGGGCTGCTGCGCGCGGTCGGCATGGGCCGGCGTCAGGTGCGGCAGATGATCCGGCTCGAGTCGGTGGTCATCGCCATCTTCGGGACCGTCCTGGGACTCGCTCTGGGCGTGGCCCTCGGGTCTGCCCTGGTGACAGCCCTGAGCGGTGAGGGACTGAACGAGCTCGTGATCCCCTACGGCCAGCTCGCGCTCTATCTGGTGGCCGGGGCGCTGATCGGCGTCGTCGCCGCGGTGTGGCCGGCGCGGCGCGCAGCGCGCCTCGACGTGCTGAAGGCCATCTACATGGAGTAGCCCGCGGGCAGGCAGCACAAGACGGCGAGCCAGAACGTCGGATCAGCCGCGCCTGACCAGCGCGCCGAGCGTCGGCAGGTCGAGGTGGGTCAGGGACGGGACGAGCGTGTGCCCCGGGCCGTCCGCGAGCTCGACGACGTGCGGGACCCCGACCACGGTGCAGCCCGCGGCCAGCCCCGAGGCGATGCCGGTCGGCGAGTCCTCGATCACCAGGCAGCTGCGGGGGTCGACCCCGAGCCGGGCCGCGGCGGTGAGGTACGGCTCCGGGTGGGGCTTGCCCCGGTCGACCTCGTCACCGGCGACGACGACATCGAAGGTGCCGCCGGGCAGGCCGGCGAGCACGGCCTCGGCCAGCCTGCGGTAGGACATCGTGACGAGGCCGCAGGGCACGCCGGCCGCGTTCAGCGCAGCGAGCAGGTCGTGCGCCCCCGGCTGCCACGGGATGCCCCGCCGCACCCGCTCGACCACACCGTCGAGGAGTCGCTCCACGATCTCCTCGGGCGGGAGGTCCACCCCGCCGTGCTCACGGATGTAGCGGGCCGACACGAGCAGCGGGTTGCCCACCAGCGCGTGGGCGTGCCGGTCGGACCAGGTGCCGCCGTGCTCGTCGACGAGGGCGTACTCGCAGTCGATCCAGTACGGCTCGGTGTCGACGAGCGTGCCGTCCATGTCGAACAGCACCGCGGCAGGCAGGGCATCCGCGCGCGTCTCCCGGGACGCCGGGCTCACCTTGCGTTGAAGTACTTGGCCTCGGGATGGTGCACCACGAGGGCGTCGGTGGACTGCTCGGGGTGCAGCTGGAGCTCCTCGGACAGGCTCACCCCGATGCGCTCCGGGCGGAGGAGCTCGACCAGCTTGGCCCGGTCCTCGAGGTTCGGGCAGGCGCCGTAGCCGAACGAGAACCGGGCACCGCGGTAGCGCAGGTCGAAGTAGTCCTCCGTGCTGTCCGGGTCCTCGGCGGCGAAGCCGAGCTCGGCGCGCACCCGCTTGTGCCAGTACTCCGCGAGGGCCTCGGTCAGCTGGACCGACAGCCCGTGCAGCTCGAGGTAGTCGCGGTAGGCGTCGCGGGCGAACAGGTCGGCCGTCACCTCGGCGATGCGCGGGCCGACCGTGACGAGCTGCAGGCCGAGCACGTCCGTCTCGCCGGAGTCGGCGGACCGGAAGAAGTCGGCCAGGCAGAGGTGCCGACCGTGGCGCTGGCGGGGGAACGTGAACCGGTGGCGCTCCTCGCCGTCGTCACCGAGCAGGATCAGGTCGTCGCCCTTGCTGACCACGGGGAAGTAGCCGTAGACGACCGCGGCCTCGAGCATGTGCTCGGCCTGGATCCGCTCCAGCCAGGCGCGCAGCCGGGGACGTCCCTCGGTCTCGACCAGCTCCTCGTACGAACGTCCGCCGTCGCCCCGGCCCGGCTTGAGCCCCCACTGACCCATGAACGTCGCCCGCTCGTCGAGCAGCGCGGCATAGTCGGCGAGCGGGATGCCCTTCACGATGCGGTCGCCCCAGAACGGTGGCGTGGGCACCGGGTTGTCGGTGGCCACGTCCGACCGGACGGGCATCTCGGCGGCCGGTGTCGTGTCGGGGCGACCCGACGTACGGACCCTGCGCTGGCGCAGCGCGGGGAGCTCGGCGCCCGGCACCCCGCGCTTGACCGCGATGATCGCGTCCATCAGGCGGAGGCCCTCGAAGGCGTCGCGGGCGTAGCGGACCTGCCCGTCGTACACGTCGGCGAGGTCCTGCTCGACGTACGGCCGGGTCAGCGCCGCGCCGCCGAGGATCACCGGCCACCGCGCGGCGACGCCCCGGACGTTCATCTCCTCGAGGTTCTCCTTCATCACGACCGTGCTCTTGACCAGCAGGCCGGACATGCCGACCACGTCGGCGCGATGCTCCTCGGCGGCCTCCAGGATCGCCGACACCGGTTGCTTGATGCCGAGGTTGACGACCGTGTAGCCGTTGTTGGTCAGGATGATGTCGACGAGGTTCTTGCCGATGTCGTGGACGTCGCCCTTGACCGTGGCCAGGACGATGGTGCCCTTGCCCTCCTCGTCGGTCCTCTCCATGTGCGGCTCGAGCCAGGCCACGGCAGCCTTCATGACCTCGGCCGACTGGAGCACGAACGGCAGCTGCATCTCGCCGCGGCCGAACAGCTCGCCGACGACCTTCATGCCCTCGAGCAGATGGTCGTTGACGACGTCGAGCGCCGTCTTCCCGGAGTCGAGCGCCTCCTGAAGGTCAGCCTCAAGGCCACCACGCTCGCCATCGATGATGCGGCGGGCGAGGCGCTCCCCCAGCGGCAGCGCGGCGAGCTCGGCAGCCCGCGACTGGCGCACGGCCTGGGCGTCGACGCCTTCGAAGAGCTCGAGGAACCGTGCCAGCGGGTCGTAGCCCTCCCGTCGCCGGTCGTAGACCAGGTCGAGTGCGACCTCGCGCTGCTCCTCGTCGATCTTGGTCATCGGGAGGATCTTCGCCGCGTGCACGATCGCCGAGTCGAGGCCGGCCTTGGTGCACTCGTGCAGGAACACCGAGTTGAGCACGATGCGGGCCGCCGGGTTCAGCCCGAAGGAGACGTTCGAGACGCCGAGGGTGGTCTGCACCTGCGGGTAGCGCCGCTTGATCTCCCGGATGGCCTCGATCGTCTCGAGCGCGTCGCGGCGGGTCTCCTCCTGCCCGGTCGCGATCGGGAAGGTGAGCGTGTCGACCACGATGTCCTCGACCCGCATGCCCCAGTTGCCGGTGAGGTCGTCGATGAGGCGGGCCGCGACCCGCACCTTCCAGTCCCGGGTGCGCGCCTGGCCCTCCTCGTCGATGCAGAGCGCCACCACGGCGGCGCCGTGCTCGCGTACCACCGGCATCAGGCGGGCCATGCGCGACTCGGGGCCGTCGCCGTCCTCGTAGTTGACGGAGTTGACCACCGACCGGCCACCGAGCAGCTCGAGCCCGGCCTCGACCACCGCGGGCTCGGTGGAGTCGAGGACGAGCGGCAGGGTCGAGGCGGTCGCGAACCGTCCGGCCACGGCCCGCATGTCGGCCACGCCGTCGCGCCCGACGTAGTCGATGCACACGTCGAGCAGGTGGGCGCCGTCGCGGGTCTGGTCGCGGGCGATCTCGATGCAGTCGTCCCATCGCTCCGCGAGCATCGCCTCACGGAAGGCCTTGGAGCCGTTGGCGTTCGTGCGCTCCCCGATGGAGAGGTACGACGTGTCCTGCCGGAACGGCACCTGCTGGTAGAGCGAGGCGACCCCGGCCTCGGGCCTGGGCCGGCGCGCCGCGAGCGCCCTGCCTCCGACGCGCTCGACGACGTGGCGCAGGTGCTCGGGGGTCGTGCCGCAGCAGCCACCGACCAACGCGAGGCCGTAGTCACGTGTGAACTGGTCGTGCGCGTCGGCCAGCTCCTCCGGCGTGAGCGGGTACGTGGCGCCGTCCCTGCCGAGCTGCGGGAGCCCGGCGTTGGGCATGCAGGACAGTCCGACGCGGGCGTGCCGGGACAGGTGGCGCAGGTGCTCGCTCATCTCGGCCGGGCCGGTGGCGCAGTTGAGCCCGATGTAGTCGATGCCGAGCGGCTCCAGCGCGGTCAGTGCGGCCCCGATCTCGGTGCCCAGCAGCATGGTCCCGGTCGTCTCGACGGTGACCTGGCAGAACAGCGGCAGGTCGGCGCCCGCGGCGCGCAGGGCACGGCGTGCCCCGATCACCGCAGCCTTCGCCTGCAGGAGGTCTTGTGCGGTCTCCACCATGACGGCGTGGACCCCGCCGGCGACCATGCCGCGCACCTGCGTCTCGTAGGCGTCGCGCAGCCTGGCGAACGGCACGTGCCCGAGGGTGGGCAGCTTGGTGCCGGGGCCGACCGAGCCGATCACCCAGCGGGGGTGCTCGTCGGTGCTGCGCGCATCGGCGACCTCGCGGGCGATGCGGGCACCGGCCTCGGCGAGCTCCTCGATGCGGTGCTCGATGCCGTACTCGGCGAGGTTGCCGAGGTTGGCGCCGAAGGTGTTGGTCTCGACGCAGTCCACGCCGACGTCGAAGTAGGCCTCGTGCACGGCCCGGACGATGTCGGGCCGCGAGACGTTGAGGATCTCGTTGCAGCCCTCGTGGCCCTCGAAGTCGTCGAGCGTGGGGTCCTGACTCTGCAGCATGGTGCCCATCGCGCCGTCGGCCACGACGACGCGCTCGGACAGCGCTGCCCGGAGTGAGTCGGGAGTGTTCGGCATAGGCCGACAGTCTACGGGCCTGTCCGCGACCATCCGGTGGGTGAGACGGGCCGTCGGGACGCCTCCCCGGCAGCCGGCTGTGCGCGACGTAGGCTTGCTGGGAGCCGGCGCGGGCGTGCCGGTGCCGCCGGCGCCACGCCGGCCGGACGAGACGACGGAGGTGGCGGGTGATCGAGCTCGAGGGCGTGCCCGAGCTGGTCGACCCGATCATGATCGCGGCGTTCGAGGGCTGGAACGACGCCGGGGACGCTGCCACCGCCGCGGTCGAGCACCTCGAGGCGGTCTGGTCGGCGAACCCGTTCGCCACCGTGGACCCCGAGGAGTACTACGACTACCAGGTCAACCGCCCGACCATCTCGCTGGACGACGACGGCCGCAGGCGGGTGTCCTGGCCGACGACCAGGGTGTCCTACACCCGGTTGCCCGACGGTCGTCGCGACATCGTGCTGGTCCGGGGCATCGAGCCGAACATGCGGTGGCAGTCGTTCGCCGCCGAGGTGCTCGGGTACTGCCACGAGCTGGGGGTGGAGATGGTCGTCACCCTCGGCGCCCTGCTCGCCGACTCGCCGCACACGCGTCCGGTGCCGGTGACCGGCACGTCGTCCGACGACGGCCTGGCCCGGTCGCTGAACCTCGAGGTGTCCCGCTACGAGGGGCCCACCGGCATCGTCGGGGTCCTGCAGGACGCCTGCATCCGCGCCGGCGTCCCGGCCCTGTCGATCTGGGCGGCCGTCCCCCACTACGTGGCGCAGCCGCCCTGCCCGAAGGCCACGCTCGCGCTGCTCCGCCACGTCGAGGACCTGCTGGACGTGCCGATCCCGCTCGGCGACCTGCCGGAGGATGCCCGCGCCTGGGAGCGCGGCGTCGACGAGCTGGCCGCGGAGGACGCCGAGGTCGCGGAGTACGTGCGGTCGCTCGAGGAGGCCAAGGACCTCACCGAGGCGCCGGAGGCCTCGGGAGAGGCGATCGCCCGCGAGTTCGAGCGCTACCTGCGCCGCCGGGGTGACGACCCCCCCAAGTAGCGATACCTGGCAGCGATCAGGCACGTTCCGTCGCGACGGAACGTGCATGATCGCTGCCAGAGGAGGCTAGAGGCGTACGCCGAGCAGGGCGTTGACCGCCCGCGACACGACGCCGGGCGCGCCCTCGTCGTCGCCACCGCGCCGCCCCGCCTCCTCGACCCAGCGGTCGACCACGGCGAGGGCGCCGGGGGCGTCCAGGTCGTCGGCGAGGTGACGGCGCAACCCGTCCAGCGTGTCGCCGGGCGACGGGCCGCCGGGACGGGAGAACGCGTCCCGCCAGCGCGCCAGCCGGGCCTCGGCTGCCGGGAGGTCGTCGGGGGTCCACTCCCAGTCGGTGCGGTAGTGGTGGGCGAGCAGCGCCAGCCGGATCGCCATCGGGTCGTGGCCGGCCCGCAGCAGCGCGGAGACGAAGACGAGGTTGCCCCGCGACTTGGACATCTTCGCGCCGTCGAGGCCGACCAGGGCGGCGTGCACGTAGTGCCGGGCGAACGGCCAGTCACCGGTCAGCACGTGCCCCTCGGAGGCCCCCATCTCGTGGTGCGGGAAGGCCAGGTCGCGCCCGCCGCCCTGCACGTCGAAGCCCGGGCCGAGGTACTCCAGCGCGATGGCCGTGCACTCGATGTGCCAGCCCGGCCGGCCGTGACCCAGCGTGGTGTCCCACGCCGGCTCGCCGGGTCGCTCGCTCTGCCACAGCAGGCAGTCGAGGGGGTGCTTCTTGCCGTGCCGGTCCGGGTCGCCGCCACGCTCGGCGAACAGCCTGAGCATCTCGGGCTCGTCCAGGTTGGCGACGGCCCCGAACCGCGGGTCGGCGTGGACCGCGAAGTACGTGTCGCCCTCCACGTCGTACGCCGCTCCCCTGGCGCGCAGCGCCTGCACGGCCTCGACGATGCGCGGGATCGACTCGACGGCGCCGACGAAGTCCTCAGGCGGCAGGACGCCGAGCGCCGTCATGTCCTCACGGAACAGTGCGGTCTCCCGCTCCGCGAGCAGCCGCCAGTCCTCCCCGTCGCGCACGGCCCGCTCCAGCAGCGGGTCGTCGACGTCGGTGACGTTCTGCACGTAGTGGACGGCGTGCCCCGCGTCGCGCCAGGCGCGGCCGATCAGGTCGAACGTGACGTAGGTGGCGGCGTGCCCGATGTGGGTGGCGTCGTACGGCGTGATGCCGCAGACGTACATGCGTGCCGTCGGGCCGGGCGCGGTCGGGCGGACCTCCCCCGTCGCGGTGTCGAAGAGGCGCAGGGGCAGTCCCGTGCCGGGCAGCGTCGGGACCTGGGGGGCGGGCCAGGCATGCATGATCGGTGAGCCTAGCCGCGGCCCGTCAGAACGGCGGCCACGGGATGCTGGGCCAGCCGTCGGACGGCATCGGGAAGGTCGCGTCGGAGAGCAGTCGCCGCACCCGCCGGCGGGTGGCGGTGATCTCGCGCGGGGAGAGCAGCGGGGTCAGCTGCTGCGCCAGGTCGCCGTCGAGCAGGACCTGCAGCCGCTCGAGCACCTCGATCTCCTCGGCGGAGAGTCGCTCCCCGGCCCAGCCCCAGAGCACCGTGCGCAGCTTGCCGTCGACGTGGAAGCACACGCCGTGGTCGACCCCGTGCACCGTGCCGTCCGGCAGCGGCAGGACGTGGCCGCCCTTGCGGTCGGCGTTGTTGACGACGGCGTCCAGCACCGCCATCCGGCGCAGCCGCGGGTCGTCCGCGTGGCCGAGCGCCACGGGCTCCCCGGACGACCCGAGCGCGTCCAGCACGTGCAGCCAGCCGTCGGGCAGCCGGCGCGGCGGGGCGACGTCGACGAGCTCCACCTGTGGGTCGACCTCGACCCAGAGCTGGCACATCCCCGTGCCGAAAGGCCCGTCCCGAAGCACCGTCGGAGGCACCACGCCCCAACCGGTCGCCTCGGAGACCAGGAAGGTCGCGACCTCCCGCGCCGCGAGCGTCCCGTCCGGGAAGTCCCAGAGCGGCCGCTCCCCCGCCACCGGCTTGTAGACGCAGCTGGCCGCGAGGCCGTCCAGCGCGATCTCGCAGTAGAGGGTCGCGTTGGAGGCGTCGACCAGCCGCCCCTCGACCGTCAGGTCGCCGCGGCGCAGCAGGGTCAGCGCGCTGCTCACGTCGGTGCCGGTCACCCTGACAGTCTGCCAACCCACGCCGTTGATCGCCCCCTCAAGATCAACTGGACGCGGACACACCAACTCCGCGGCGTGTCGGGTGCGGGAGCGTCCACTCGATCATGGACGGAGGTACGGCGGCCGGGGGGCGCCGGGGTCAGCGGCGGTAGCCGTTGGCCCGGGGGCAGACGTGGCCGCCCGGGTCCAGCGGGTTGCCGCAGAACGGGCACGGCGGCCGGCCGGCGGCGACCACGGCGAGGGCCCGCTTGACGAAGGCGCGGGCCGCCGCCCCGGAGATGCGGACGCGCAGCAGGGGCGGCCCGTCCTCCGACTCGTCGATGAGGGAGGTCTCCTCCTCCTCGTCCTCACCGTCGGTCAGGGCCTGGGCCTCGATGACCACCTGCTCGGTGTCACCGTCCCAGGCCAAGGCCATCGTCCCGACCCGGAACTCCTCCTCGATCGGGCTCGCCAGGGGCTCGTTGTCGTCGATGTCGGCCGGTGCCACGGCCGGCACCGAGGTCTCGCCGCCGGTGCGTCGGACCACCTCGTCGAGGAGGGCGTCCACGCGCTCCGCGAGCACGGTGACCTGCTGCTTCTCGAGCGCGACGCTGGTCGTGCGGACCGCGTCGCTCGCCTGGAGGAAGAACGTGCGCTGCCCGGGCTCGCCGACCGTGCCGGCCACGAACCGGCGGGGAGGGTCGTACTCGAAGATGACGCGCGCCATGGGCCAGACCCTATGCCGTGCCGGGCGAACCGGTGGCGCTGCCGGCGCCGCCGCCGACCGCGGCGTCCGAGGAGGCCTTCCGCCGGTGCCGCGTGCCCTTGCGTGGCGCCAGGAAGGACAGGTCTCCCCCGCCGTCGTTGAGGCGCACGACGAAGGGCCGCAGCGGCGCGTAGCTGATGATGCTCACCGACCCGGGGTCGACCACGAGCCGCTGGAACTGGTCGAGGTGCATGCCGAGGGCGTCCGCCAGCACGGCCTTGATGACGTCTCCGTGCGAGACGACGACGTAGACCGCGTCGTCCCCGAGCCGGGCGTTCCAGTCCCGCACGGTCGTGACCGCGCGGGCCTGCATGTCGCGCATGGCCTCCCCGTCCTCGCCGGGGAAGGTCATGGCCGAGGGATGGCTCTGGACGACCTTCCACAGGGGGTCCTTGGCGAGCTTCTTCAGCTCGCGGCCCGACCACTCGCCGTACCGCACCTCCCCGATCCGCTCGTCGACGTGCCGCGCCACCCCGTCGCGCCCGGCGAGGAGCAGGTCGGCGGTCTCCTGGCAGCGCTGCAGCGGGCTCGTGACGAGCGCGGTCACCGGCACCGCGGCGAGCCGGCCGGCCAGCGCCTCGACCTGGGCTCGGCCGGTGTCGTCGAGCGACACGCCCTCGGTCCAGCCGGCGAGGACCCCGCTGTTGTTGGCGGTGGTGCGGCCGTGGCGGACGAGCAGGACGGTGGTCACGTCCGGGCACTCTACGTGGGCGGGTCGCGCCGCGCCCCGTCCGCGGGGCCACAATGGCGGGGTGATCGTCGACTGCGCCGTGTACCGCCGAGGGGTCCGCGAGACCGCCGGGCCGGACATCGCTGACGCCCTCGCCGCGCTGCGGACGGAGGGCGACGGGTTCATCTGGCTGGGCATGCACGAGCCGACCTTCGACGAGCTGACCGAGGTCGCCGACAAGTTCAAGCTGCACCCGCTGGCGGTTGAGGACGCCGTCAAGGCACACCAGCGGCCCAAGGTCGAGGAGTACCAGGACTCGCTCTTCATCGTGATGAAGACCGTGCGCTACGTCGAGGAGACCCAGCAGATCGAGCTGGGTGACGTGATGCTCTTCGTCGGCGACGCGTTCGTCGTGACCGTCCGGCACGGGGAGGGCCGGGCGCTGTCCGAGATCCGGCACCGGCTCGAGAACGAACGGGAGATCCTCGACTGCGGACCGTCCGCCGTGGTGTACGCCGTGTGCGACCGCATCGTCGACGACTACACGGACATCGCCTTCGCGGTGGAGGAGGACATCGAAGAGGTCGAGGAGCGGGTCTTCTCGCCCGAGCGCACCAACAACGCGGGCCGCATCTACAACCTCAAGCGGGAGATCATCGAGTTCCGCCGGGCGGTGCGCCCCCTCGTCGAGCCGATGGCCAGGCTCGCCACCGGCCAGGTCGAGGAGATCCACGAGCGACTGCGCCCGTTCTTCCGCGACGTCGCCGACCACGCGGTGCGCGCCGCCGAGCAGGTCGACTCGTTCGACGACCTGCTGACGTCCGTGCTCAACGCCAACCTCGCCCAGGTCGCGGTGCAGCAGAACAGCGACATGCGGCGCATCTCGGCCTGGGTCGCGATCTTGGCCGTCCCGACGATGATCGCCGGCGTCTACGGCATGAACTTCAACGACATGCCCGAGCTGCGCTGGCGCTTCGGCTACCCGATGGCGATCGGGTTGATGGCCGTGATCTGCACGGTGCTGTACCGGCTCTTCAAGCGCAGCGGCTGGCTCTGAGCCTCGGCCCTCGCCACCACCGGCCAGGCGGCGGGCAGTTCGTCCTTGTTTGCGCCCACCGTTCGGCCCGGATTCCGGGAAACCGGCACGAGCCGCCGGCACCGGCGGCACGATCGATCCGACGCGTCGCCTCGGGGGCGGGGTTCACGGCGCGGGACGCACGACCTGAGGTGGGGCAGGTATGCGCAGCAGGGTGGGGACGGTCGGCGCCGTCGTGAGCATGCTCGTGGCGGCGGCACTCGTCTCGGGGCCGTCGGCCGCCGCCGCGCCGACGCCCACCCCCACCCCGTCCGTCACGCCGGCCCCGGGCACCCCGGCGCCGACGCCTGGAGCCGGCCCGGACGCTGTCGACCACGCCGACGACGCGCACGCAGCGGCCGCCCTCGAGGCCGCCTCCAAGGCGCTGCAGTCGGCCGAGTCCGACCTCGCGCTGGCCCGCGGTGCGCTGGCGACGGCACGGGCCGAGCTGGCCGCCGCGCACGCCGCAGACGTGCGGGCCGAGACCGACCTGCGGGCGTCGGTGCTGGCCGAGACGCGCGCGACGCAGGAGCTGGCCGACGTGCGAGCGCGCCTGAACGCGCACCGGCAGGACCTCGGGCGGCTCGCTCGCTCGGCGTACCAGACCAACGGGCCGTTCGGCGAGCTGGCGCTGGTGCTGGCGTCGGACAGCCCGGAGCAGATGGCCGATCGGCTCGCGTTCATGCAGAGCATCGCGAGCGCCGGCAACGCCGTGATCGCCGACCTCGGCGTGGCCCGGGCCGACCTCGAGAGCTCCCAGGCTCGGTTGGCGGCCGCCCGGCAGCGGCAGCAGACGCTGCGCGCCGCCGCTGCCGCCGCCCTGGCGGCGACCGCCGCGAAGGAGCAGGTCGCGACCCTGGCCGAGCAGCAGGTGCAGGTCGTCGTCGCGGCGCGGCGCGCGGCGGTGGCGGCGGCGCTCAAGGCCAAGAAGGAGGACGAGGCGCGCTACCGGGTGATGGTGGTGCAGTCGGGCCGCCTGGGCGAGCGCATCCGCGAGCTGTCCGCCGAGCTGGCGCGCACGAAGCACCCGCCCCAGGGCACCGGGGAGATGGTCCGGCCCGGCACCGGCGCGCTCACGTCGCCGTTCGGCCCCCGGTTCCACCCGATCCTGCACTACGTCAAGATCCACACCGGACTCGATCTCGGCGTGGGCGACGGCATCTCGTACGCCGCGGACGACGGCGTCGTGATCATCACGGAGTACAACGTCGCCTACGGCAACATGACCGTCATCGACCACGGCACCGTCGGCGGGCTGCACATGGCGACCCTGTACGCGCATCAGGCGGCGGTCGCCGTGAAGCCCGGGGACCGGGTCCGCAAGGGTCAGCCGATCGGCGCGATCGGCTCCACCGGCTACTCGACCGGCCCGCACCTGCACTTCGAGGTCCGGGTCGACGGCAAGCCGCTGGACCCCGCGCCGTTCCTCGAGGACGCCCCGCTGCCCACCGTGACCCCCACCCCGACGCCGTCGAGAACGTGACCAAAACCGGTCGAATCTCGTTTGCCGGTCATCAGGACAGGCAAAGGAGAAGGTCATGCGGGGTCCGATCGTCATGGTGGGGGCTGCCGCCGCCGTGTCGGCCCTCGCCGTCACCGCGGTCGGCGGGGTCGCCGCGGCAGACCCGCTGGACCTGCCGACATTGCTTCCGTCGATCAGCACGACCCCGCTGCCGACCCTGACCACCTCGACCCCGCTGCCGCTCCCGACCTCGACGTCGGCCCCGTTGCCGCTGCCCAGCACCACGCTCACCGGCGGCAGCGGCGGTGGTGGTGGTGGCGGGACGGGCGGCTCGGGCGGCTCGGGCTCCGCGGCCGGCCCTTCGGGCACCGCGACCAGCCGCCCTGGCTCACCGGCGAGCACGGTGAAGCCGATGGTGGCGGGCCGGCCCGACGCCGTACGGGACCTGAAGGACGACGAGGCCAGCCCCGCGATGCGCCGGGCGAACGCGGAGTTCCTGAAGGCCGACGAGGCGATCCTCGCCGTCACCCGCGCCCAGGCGCAGCTGCTCGCGCTCAAGATCGCCGCCCAGCGGCTCGCCGCCGACTACCGGGCGTTCGGGGCCGACATCGCCGGGACGAGGGCGCAGGCTGCCGACCTGCACCGGCGCCACGACGCGTCCTACCGCACCCTGGTCAGGTCGGCCCGGGCCGCCTACCAGAGCGGAGGGGCCGCGGGCGGGCTCGCCCTCGTGGGCTTCGGCGGGCTGGCCACCGGGGCGTCGAGCACCGAGCTGGCCCGCATCGTCGACCGGCTCGACACCTCGGCGACCCAGGCAGAGCTGCGCGTGGGGTGGCTGACCACCCGCCAGGCCGAGGTCAAAGCCGACTTCCTCCAGCTGTCCTCGAGGTACCGGGCGGCGGCGCGGACCCTGGCCGACGCCAACGCGCGGCTGCAGACCCTGGCCGCCCAGCGGGCGAGGGCCCTCGACGCGGTGCGGGCCGCCAGGGGCAGCGACCTCGCCCTGCACCGCACCCGGCTCGCCGAGTCGGGGCGCCTCGGAGCCCAGATCCGCGCGGCGGTCGCCGCGCTGGCGCGGGCCGGACGCACCGTGAACGGCACCGGTGACTTCGCCCGGCCCGGCAGGGGCAGCATCACGTCGCCGTACGGCATGCGCTACCACCCGATACTCCACTACCGGAAGCTGCACACCGGCACCGACTTCGGGCGCGCCGACGGCACGGCGTACGCCGCCGACAACGGCCGGGTGCTGTTCACCATGGTCAGCAGGGCGTACGGCAACCTGACCGTCATCGACCACGGCGTCGTCGACGGCGAGCACGTCACCACGCTCTACGCGCACCAGGCCAGGTTCCTCGTGCGGGAGGGACAGGTCGTGCGCAAGGGTCAGCCGATCGGTGTCATCGGCTCGACGGGCTACGCGACGGGCCCGCACCTGCACTTCGAGGTCCGCCTGGACGGTGCCGTCACGGACCCGATGGCCTGGCTCTGAGC
>DASVBJ010000277.1:0-11732 GCA_036375895.1 Actinomycetes bacterium
GCGTCGGCTGACCCACCAGCGCTCCGGCGAACGGCTCGACCTGCGCAGGTCGAGCCGTTCGCCGGAGCGCTGGTGGGTCAGCCGACGCTGACGCCGAAGTCCTGCGCGATGCCGCGCAGGCCGGAGGCGTAGCCCTGGCCGATGGCGCGGAACTTCCACTCCTCGCCGTTGCGGTACAGCTCGCCGAACACCATCGCAGTCTCCGTCGAGGCGTCCTCGGTGAGGTCGTACCGGGCGAGCTCCTCGTTGTTGGCCTGGTTCACCACGCGGATAAACGCGTTGCGCACCTGCCCGAAGGACTGCGAGCGGGCGTCCGCTTCATAGATCGAGACCGGGAAGACGAGCTTGTCAATCTCGGCGGGGACCGCGGCCAGGTTGACCTTGATCTGCTCGTCGTCTCCCTCACCCTCACCGGTGAGGTTGTCGCCGGTGTGTTCGATGGCGCCCTCGGGACTCTTCAGGTTGCCGTAGAAGACGAAGTGCTGGTCGGACAGCACCTTGCCGTCGGCCTTCGCGCCGATCGCCGACGCGTCCAGGTCGAAGTCGGTGCCGGTGGTCGTGCGCACGTCCCAGCCGAGGCCGACGGTGACGGCGGTGAGGCCGGCTGGGCCGGCCTGCTTGGTGAGCGAGACGTTCCCGCCCTTGGTCAGACTGACTCCCACGAGAGTCCTCCGGTTTCTCTGATCGCGGCGGGCAAGGTGCCCCCGTCTGGATGAGCGCGTCGCCCGCGGGCGACGAGGGCGACTCTACCCAGATCGCTTGACACGCCCCGGCAAGTTGAGCCTGTACGGCCAGCGCGGCTACTACGGTGACCCCGGCTGGTTGCACACCGCCGTGCGGCAGGGACCAGCTAGCAGGGGCAACCCCGCCCTGGCCTCCGGAAAGGACGCCCATGACGCTCGACGTGCAGCTGGTCGGAACGACCACGAAGATGGCGATCGTCTCGCTGCGGCCCGGCCAGGTGGTGTACTCCGAGGCCGGCAAATTCCTCTTCTGCTCCGACGACGTCGTGATGGAGACCAAGTTGTCCCAGCCGTCGGCGGCCCCGCAGGGAGCACCCGTCGGCGTCGGCGGTAACGGCGGCCGCGGCGGCGGGCTCGGCGGCGGCGGCCTCGGCGGCGTGCTGCGCGACGCGATGGACGCAGGCAAGCGGATGCTGGCGGGTGAGTCGTTCGCCTTCACCCACTTCCGCAGCCGCGGCGGTGACGGTCTCCTCGCCCTGGCCGGGGTGCTGCCGGGCGAGATGCGCGCTCTAGAGCTCGACGGGCACACCACATGGTTCGCCGAGAAGGACGCGTTCGTCGCCGCGGAGGCCGGGGTGAACTTCGACATCGCGTTCTCCGGGATGCGGGCCGGGTTCTCCGGCGGGGAAGGGTTCGTGCTGGAGAAGTTCACCGGGGTCGGCACGCTCCTCGTCGGCGGGGCCGGGGACTTCATCGACATCAACCCGGCGGACTACGGCGGCAAGCTACGCGTGGACACGGGCTGCATCGTCGCGTGGGACCAGAACATCCGGTACGGCGTCGAGCGGATCGGCGCCATGAACCGGCAGGGCGTGATGAACGCCCTGTTCGGCGGCGAAGGCATGTCGGTGGCGACCGTGGAAGGCAACGGCCGCGTCATCCTCCAGTCGGTCACCATCGACGGGCTGGCCAAGGCCCTGGAGAAGAACGCGGGCGCCGGGGACAAGAAGACCGGCATGGGCATGGGCGGCATCTTCTCCGGTTCCGCGGACTGACGTCCCAACACTGAACTCCGCGATGCCGCGTGACCGCCTACGGACGGTCGAGGCTCGCGGTCCGCGCGACTGGAGGTGTGTCGTGCCTGGCCCCCGCAAGGAACCTGTCCGGCCTGTCCGCGACCAGCGCGGCAGCCGGCAGCACGTGTCACGGCCTGTCGCGAGGAGGAGGGTCCACATCGGAGAGCCCAACAACCTCCGACGGCGCACTGGCCGGCAACTTCCGTCCGGTGCCACGTCAGCCAACCAGCCGGCGGACCAACAGCCGGAGCCTGACAGCGGTGGGCGTGTTACTGCGATCGGGTGCACCGACAATGGCTGAAAGTCCGCGCGGAGCCGCGCTCGGCGGTACCCCCAAATGCGAGACTCCTAAGGCGCCGACGCGCAGCGAGCGCGATCGCCGCCGAGAACGCTGCCGATCCTGCCGCCGCGTCACCGTCGACCAGGCGAGCGCTCCGTGGCTTGGGATGGCAAGCATCTCGCGAGTCTCGGATTCGCGAGGTCTCGGCTACTCCAACTCCAGGGAACGCCTCAGGGAGTTGAGGGTTCGAGTCCGTTCGACTCTCGCCATCAGCGCGGCCGCAGGCTTCATGAACCTCATCCAGCCGAAGAGCTCTCCAAAGGCGATGTGGTGAACGACCGGTGCCTCCCCGTCTCCCTCGAGAAGGTATTCGGGCCGGGCCTGCGTCATCGGAGAGCCGAACCAGCGCAGTGTCTCTCGAAAAGCTATTCGCGACGGCGCCACGAACTCGGTCACTTCGCCCTCGAAGGTTCCCATCCGCGTCGCATCGAAGTAGGTCGTCCCCGTTCGGACAGGGGTCTCGGAGGTCAGTCCGCACCGGCGGAACAGACCCGTGCGGTGCATCCACCGTCTGTAGTCCGGCAAGTCCGCCAAACGCTCGAACACCACTCCGACGGGGCGGCGAATCACTGTGCGCGACTCAAACCGGATAGTGCTGCCAGCCACCGGTGTTCTCACCTCCAGCCTGCCCAATCACAGTACGCGCGACGCCGCACCGGCACACCCGACCGGGGCTTCGATGTGATGTCCACGTTCGCCCAGCCAAGCCTCAGCCGACGCCTTACACGACCCGAGGTGGGGCGGCTGGGACTCGAACCCAGGACCCAGGGATTATGAGTCCCCTGCTCTAACCGGCTGAGCTACCGCCCCTCGACATGACGACGTCCCGCGCAGGTGAGACACCTACCGGGACGTGATCATGACGCTCCCCCGACTGGACTCGAACCAGTAACCTGCCGGTTAACAGCCGGACGCTCTGCCAATTGAGCTACGGAGGATCGGGCGGCCAGGAGCCGACCTCGGTGAGACAGATTAGCGCACTCCGGGCCTACTCCGCCTCCGAGGTGTCACGCGGCAGGCGCCGGGTATGGGCTGGCCAGCAGGTCAGGGCCGCCCGCCGGCCCACGACGGCTGGACCAACCACACTGGGGAGGCCACATGCGCACCAAGGCGACGTTCCTGGCCGGTCTCGCGACCGGCTACGTCCTCGGCAGCCGCGCCGGACGGGCGCGTTACGAGCAGATCCGTCAGGCGGCCCGCGCCTTCGCCTCCAACCCCGCAGTCCAGAACGCCACCAGCCAGCTGCAGCACACGGCCGGTGACGTGCTCGTGACCGCGAAGGACAAGGCGAGCAGCAAGCTGGGCGACAAGCTCGGCGACCGGCGGCCGGCCTGGCTGGGCGCCTCCGGCACGAGCACTTCGGGCGCGCCCGACGAGTCGGGCTGGGCGGCCGGCAGCAACGGCCACATCGGCGGCTGAGCACACAGCGGGAACGGGGGGGTGGAGTGACGCGGCTGCGCAGGTCCGACTGCGTCGGCCCGGGCATCGTGCGGGTCCGGCGCGGCAAGGGGTTCTCCTACCGGTGGGACGACGGCCGCGGGGTGACCGAGCCCGACGTACTCGCACGCATCACCGAGCTGGCCATCCCACCCGCCTGGGAGGACGTCTGGATCTGCCCGTGGGCCAACGGGCACATCCAGGCGCTCGGCACCGACGCCGCCGGTCGGCGCCAGTACCGCTACCACGACGCCTGGCGGGTGCAACGCGACGCCGAGAAGCACGAGCGGGTCCTCGCCTTCGCGCGGCGCCTGCCGAAGGCCCGCGCCGTGGTGCGCGACCACCTGGACCAGCCCGGGCTGACCAGGGAGCGGGTGCTCGCGGCGGCGTTCCGGCTGCTCGACCTCGGCTTCTTCCGCGTCGGCGGTGAGACGTACGCCGAGGACAACGGCACCTACGGCCTGGCCACCATGCGCCGCGAGCACGTCAGCGTCTCGGGTGACGTCGTGGTGTTCGACTACATCGCCAAGGGCAGCCAGCAGCGCGTGCAGGCCATCGTCGACCGGAGCGTGCGCAAGGTCGTCCAGTCCCTGCTACGCCGCGACGGGGGCGGCGAGGAGCTGCTCGCCTACAAGGACGGGCGCGAGTGGCGCGACATCACCAGCGCCGACATCAACGCCTACCTGCGCGAGGTCACCGGCGCGGAGGTGAGCGCCAAGGACTTCCGCACGTGGCACGCGACCGTGCTCACCGCGGTGGGCCTCGCCGTGTCGACCGCGGCGCCCGTCTCCACCGCGGCCCGCAGGCGCGCGGTCAACCGGGTGGTCAAGGAGGTGGCCGAGTACCTCGGCAACACCCCGGCCGTGTGCCGCTCGTCGTACATCGACCCGAGAGTCATCGACCTGTACGACGACGGCGTGACCGTCGCACGCTCGCTCGAGCGGCTCGGCGCCGACGCCGACTTCGGCCAGCCGGCCACCCATGGGCAGGTCGAGGCGGCGGTGCTGCGCATGCTCCGCAACCCCCGCCGGGTCGCCAGGACCCGGGTGAAGGCCGCCTGAGACAGACCGAGCGGTCACGTCGGGACGACCGCCGCCTCTCTCGGGGCAGGACGCGGCTGCGGGCGACGCTGCCGCTCGCGGGCGAGCTCGAGCAGCCCGCGGAGGCCCACCAGCCTGACCAGGTGCCGAGCCGAGAAGAATGTGTCGACCGGCGTGACGCCGGCGAGGACGCTGAGGAACCCGTCGGCCTCCCCGGGCTGTTCGGCGATGGCGTCGAACAGCCGGCGCTCACCCGAGCTCATCGGGGGGAACGACGCCAAGCCGACGGTGAAGTCGAACATCGCGCGTGTCGCGCGGTCCCGCTCCTTCTGGTAGCGAGCCAGCAGAGTCGCGAGCGGCCGTCGACCGCCCTGCCCGTCGATCACCGCGGCGGAGAGCAGATCGGCGTCACGGAACGCGTTGCCGATGCCCTGGCCGGTGATCGGGTCCATCACCAGCCCGGCGTCACCGGCGAGCGCCCACCCGGCTCCGTGCGACGCCCTGATCACGTTCGGGACGTCGGTCGTGGCCCGGACCGGCGAGACGCGCGTCGCCAGCCTCGCCCGCTCGCCGAGATCCCCGGCCCCGTCCAGCGATGCCTGCAGGCTTCGACCCGGGTCACGGCGGAATGCCGCGAACTCGCTCGCCGGCCAGGCGCAGTAGGTGATCACCAGGCCGTCGTTGGTGGGCCAGGCGCCGACGACGCGCCGGTCGTCACTGTGGACCTCACCGATCGGCAGGTCCAGGCCGTCCCAGTAGGCGTAGAACGCCACCGAGCGGGCCGACGACTCGCGGGACGGACGGGCGCCGACGGCTCGTGCAACGGTCGAGTTCTTGCCGTCGGCACCGATGACCAGCGGCGCCCGCTCGACCGACCGGCCGCCGGACTTGCGGCTGCAGCGCACCCCGATGACCCGGCGCCCCTCATGGACGAGGCCCTCCACCGCCGTGCTCTCCCGCACTTCGGCGCCCGCCTCCCGCGCGGCGTCGACCAGGATCTTGTCCAGCACGGTGCGTCGGGGGCTGTACATGGCGTCGGCTCCGTGCAGGACCGGATACCGCCCGGAGATCGTCGTCCGCCCCCGGTGGAACTCGACCTGGCGGGTCGGTGGGGTGCCCGCAGCCACCAGCGCGGGCAGCAGCCCCCAGGCCGCGAGCCGAGCCACGCCGGGAACCTGGATCTGGTGCGTTGACAGCGTGTCGCTGGGGAACCTCGCCCGGTCCACCACGAGCACCCGGGCGCCGGCTCGCGCGAGGAGCATGGCGGTCGCCGATCCGGCCACCCGCGCTCCGACGACGATGACGTCGTGACCCATCGGGCCACCTCCTTCTCCGACCGCGTCACGTGGTCCGTGCGCGGTCCTACGGCTCGGTGAGCGCCGCCAGCTTCATGACCCGGACCAGGAGCTCCACGCGGCGCTCGAGGTCGTCGTCGTCGAACTGCTCGGTCAGCGTCTGCATCCCGGTGAACGTGCCGACGGCGACCTCCGCGAACACCGCCGCATCGACGTCGTCCCGGACCGTCCCCTCCTCCTGGGCGGCGCGGAAGTGCTCGGTCACCGTCTCGATCCAGATGCGCGCGCCGCCGCACACCTGCGCCCGAAGGTCCGGGTCCTGGGCCAGCTCCCCCACCAGCTTCTGCAGCGCCGCCGGGCCCTCCCCCTCGCGGGTGGCGACCGCGATCGCGCGTGGCGCCGCGAAGAGCCGGTCGACCGCGCGGGGGTAGGCCGAGATCCGGGCTCGGATGTCGGCGATCCACCGCTGCTGGTGATCCTCGAGCACCGCGAGGGCCAGCGCCTGCTTGGACGGGAAGTGGAAGTAGAACCCGCCCTTGGTCAGCCCGGACGCCTCGATGATCCGGTTCAGCGACGCCGCGGCGTAGCCGTTGCGCTTGAAGACCGGCAGGGCGGCGTCCAGGACGGCGCGCCGCGACCGCTCGGTCCGCTCCAGGTTCGTGCGGGCCACCCGTCCAACTAAAAACCGACCGGTCGGTTTGTCAAGCCCCCAGGTACGGCGGCCCGGTCAGGTTCTCGCCGGGTCGGCGGCGAACGCCCCCGCGTCACTCAACAGCCGCAGCACCTCCGGGCGCCCGGCGAAGGCCTCCTGCACGTCCGCGGGCCGCACGACTCGGTGCGCGTTCGTGGCCACGTAGGCGCGGATCGCCCGGTCGAAGCGGGCCGGACCGACCCTCGCCCGGGCGCGCAGCAGCGCCTGCCCGCCCTGGAGGTAGACGCCCGCCGAGTAGGACCCGTCCGGCAGAGCGGCCCACGCGGTCATCGGCGCTCCCAGCCGGCCGATCAGCGACGCCGAGACGGTCGGGTCGAGGTAGCGCTCCTCGTCGTGGTCGGCGACCGCCTGCGCGTAGGTCGCGAACGACTCGTCCAGCCAGGGGTCGCGGGCCTGGTCGTTGCCGACGAGACCGTAGAACCACATGTGCGCCACCTCGTGCGAGACGAGCGGCGGGTAGCGACCCGGGTCGATGTCGGCGAACTGGATCGCGCCCGGCAGCTCGATGCCGGACGGGCAGTCGCGAAGCACGGTCACCCACAGGTCGGTGTAGGGGTACGGACCGAGCAGCTCGGCCAACCGTCGCACCGACCCGGCGGTCAGGTCGGCCCAGGTGCGCAGCGGCACCGCGGTGCCGCGCGGTCCGGTGACGTGCACGCGTACGGCGCCGACCTGCCGGGTGACCGTCGCGAGCCGGCCGACAGACACCGCGACGTCACGCACGGCGTCGGCGGAGAAGCGGTGCAACGTGGTGCCGGGCCGCGGCCCGGCCACGGCCGGGCTCGCGGCGCCGGTGCCTGCCACCACGTCGCCTGACGGAGCCACCACGTCCAGGCGCTCGAGGCGGAACTCCTCGCTGCCCGCCATCTCCCCGATCAGGTCGACGGCGGGCTCACGCATCCAGCCGTGCCCACGCTCGTAGGCCAGCAGCGGGAACGCCGAGGCGAACCACGCGACCCGGTCGGCCACGTCGTACCCCACCCGCTCGGGGGTGTCGGCGCCGAGGGTCAGGGTGAAGCCGAGCCGGACACGCACCGTGCGGCCGGCCTCCACACACCGCTTGACCGGCACCTCCAGCAGCGTGCCCGGCCGTCCGGGCAGGCCACCGGCCACCGACATGCGCCCGGCCACCGGTCGACCGTCGACGGACACCCGGCCCACGGTGAGGGCGTTGCCGGCCCGGGCCGTCTCGGGCTTGTTGGGCCACAGCCGGAAGACCAGCTCGCACACCCGCCGGTCCGGGGTGAACCGGACATCCTCCACCCCGGCGACCCGCCGCCGGTCCGCCGCCACGTCGAAGGACAGGGCGACGACCGGGCGTTGCGGCCACGGCGCCGCATACGCAGGCGACGGTGTACGCCGGGCTGCCGCCCCCGAGGCACCGCCGTCGTCACAGCCGGCCGCGGGCAGCAGCGCCACCGAGGCGAGCGCCGCCCCGACGACAGCCACAACCCGGCGCCCGCGAACCTCCCTGCGCTGGCCGCCACCGCCCATCATGCGCCGAGCTCGCGCCGAAGACCCTCGAGCGCGGCGCGGGCGAACTCCGCGACCTCCGGGTCCTGGGGGTCGAGGCCGGCGTCGACCACCACCTGCCAGCGCAGGTCGCCCCCGGACGCGTCCCGCCGGGCCACCACGCGCACCCCGGTGCGGCCCCGCATCGGCACGTGCCGGCTCACGACGATGCTCGACTCGACGCGCTCACGGACGGTCTCGGGCAGGTACCCGGGCTCCTCGAGGCGAAGGAGACGCACCGGCGCGGCGCCCCCCGGCGTACGCATCTGTCCCACCGTCAGCACGGAGGAGTCGTCATGCCACTCGGCGTGCGACGTCGACGACCAGTCGAGCCGCTCCCCGTCGACCAGCAGCGCCCGGTCGGTCGCCACCACCCACCCGCCGTGGACCAGCCGGCCGAAGGCCAGCACCCGCTCACCGCCCGCGAGCCGCAGCCCGGCGCGCACGTCGGCGGGCAGCCTGGGACGTCGGGGGATGCGCACGAGGACGAGCGTACGGCGCGGCTCAGCCGAGGTAGTCGCGCAGTTGCGCCGACAGGTGCGGGTGCCGCAGCTTGGCGAGGCTCTTGGCCTCGATCTGGCGCACCCGCTCGCGGGTCACGCCGAACGCCCGGCCGACCTCCTCCAGCGTGCGCGGCTCGCCGTCGGAGAGCCCGTAGCGCATCCGCACGACCTGGCGCTCCCGCTCCCCGAGGTGGCTCAGCACCTCCTCGACGTGCCGCTGCAGCAGGCCGGCCGAGACCAGGTCGGCGGGCGGCACCGACTCGGCGTCCTCGATCAGGTCGCCGAGCTCCGAGCCGTCCTCCTCGCCCACCGGCGAGTGCAGCGACACCGGCTCCATGGCGAGCCGGCGGATCTCGGTCACCCGCTCGGCCGGCAGGTCGACCCGCTCGGCTATCTCGGCGGCGGTGGGCTCACGGCCGAGCGTCTGCACGAGCAGCCGTTGGGTGCGCAGGATGCGGTTGACGGTCTCGACCATGTGCACCGGGATGCGGATCGTGCGGGCCTGGTCGGCCACGGCCCGCGACACCGCCTGGCGGATCCACCAGCTCGCGTAGGTCGAGAACTTGTAGCCCTTGGTGTAGTCGAACTTCTCGACCGCCCGGATCAGCCCGAGGTTGCCCTCCTGGATCAGGTCCAGGAACGGCAGCCCGCGACCCGCGTAGCGCTTGGCGATCGACACGACCAGCCGCAGGTTGGCCTCGATGAGCTGCTGCTTGGCCCGGGCGCCGTCGGCCGCGATCAGGGCCAGGTCGCGGGCCATGTCGGCCGGCATCTCGTCACCCACGGAGAGCCGCTCCGCGGCGAAGACACCGGCCTCGACCCGGCGGGCCAGGTCGACCTCCTGCTCGGCGGTGAGCAGCGACACCCGGCCGATCTCGCGCAGGTAGACCCGCACGAGGTCCGTGGAGGTCCCCGGCCCGACCTCGTCCAGCGACGGCTCGTCGTCGACGACCTCGAGCTTGAGCTCGGTCTCGGTGGGCTCGTCGAGCACGACGGCCACGCCGGACTCGGCGAGCTGGCGGACGATCTCGTCGACGCTCTCGGGCGTGAGACCGGAAGCCGTCGCCTCAGCCGCGACGGCCTGCGCGGGAAGGACGCCCTCGAGATTGCCCTGGGCTCGCAGCCGGGTGACGACCTCGAGGACGGCCTCCGGAAGGGTCAGCACGTCCCCCACATCGGTCCAGTCTGCTCCGAGGGGGCCGTCTTTCGCCGCGCTTTTTGCCAGCCCGTGAAAAGGATCTACAAAGAGCCGATGGCCCGCTCGCGTAGCGCACGCCTGTTTTGCTCCAGGGCGATGAGCTCACCGAAGAGCCGGTTGTACTCGGCTGGCTGCTCCACGGGGTTGAGTCGCTGCAGGCGCGACTTGAGGTCCGTGATCCGCCGGGTCGCGGCAAGCTCCTCCAGCCGAGCCAGCACCTCGGTGGCGTAGCGCTGCTGGGCCTGCTCGTCGGTGGCGATGGGCTCGACCGCGAGCTCGCGGACCAGCCGGCGTACGACGTCGTCCGTCGCCTGCTCCTCCACCCGGGCCACCCAGCCCGAGCCACCCGGTGAGCCGGCGGCCCCGCCGGCGGCCACCACGGCCGCGTGCACCGCGGCGTAGGCGGGCGCGGTGAACACCGAGGTGTCCAGCGCGTCGTAGACCTCGCCGGCGAGCTGAGGGGCCTGCAGGACGATCTTGAGGGCTCCCCGCTCCACGCTGAGCGTCGGGTCGTGCGGGTCGGGCACCGCGGAGGTGCCGATCGTGCCCGCCGACGCGCCCGGACCGGGCTGGCGCCGGCGCACGTCCGTCAGCCCGCCGCGGGCCTGCGCCACCAGCTCGTCGGGGTCGGGAAGGCCGATCCAGCCGGACAGCTGGCGGGCGTAGTCGGTGCGCAGCGAGACGTCGCGGATCTGGCGTACGACGTCCATGCCGGCCCGGGTCGCCGCACTGCGGCCCTCCGCCGTGTCGAGGTCGTAGCGCCCGATCGTCGACCGGATGGCGAACTCGAACAGCGGCACCCGGCGGGCGACCAGGTCGCGGACCGCCGTCTCCCCCTTGTGCTGGCGCAGCTCGCACGGGTCCATGCCGCTGGGCTCGACGGCCACGAAGGTCTGGGTGACGAACTTCTGGTCGTCCTGGAACGCCTTCAGGGCGGCCTTCTGGCCGGCCGAGTCGCCGTCGAAGGTGAAGACGACCTCGCCGCGGAACTCGCTCTGGTCCATGAGCAGGCGGCGAAGGATCTTGATGTGGTCCCCGCCGAACGCCGTGCCGCACGTGGCGATCGCGGTCTCGACGCCGGACAGGTGGCAGGCCATCACGTCGGTGTAGCCCTCGACGACGACGGCCTGCATGCGGCGGGCGATCTCCTTCTTCGCGAGGTCCACGCCGTAGAGCACCTGCGACTTCTTGTAGATCGGGGTCTCGGGGGTGTTGACGTACTTCGCCTCGATGCGGTCGTCGTCGAAGAGCCGCCGGGCCCCGAAGCCGATCACGTCGCCGGTGATGTCGCGGATCGGCCACAGCAGGCGGGCCATGAAGCGATCGATGGGTCCACGCTGGCCCTCGCGGGCCAGGCCTGCGGTGACGAGCTCCTCGGTGCCGAAGCCGCGGCCGCGCAGGTGTCGGACCAGCGCGTCCCACTCCCGCGGGGCGAAGCCGACCCCGAAGTGCTCGGCCGCGGCCTGGTCGAAGCCGCGCTCGGCGAGGAACTGGCGGCCGGCCCTGGCCGCCGGGGTGGCGAGCTGCTCGGCGTAGAACTGTGCGGCCGCCTTGTGGGCCTCGATGAGACGGGTCCGCTGCCCCTGCGGGCGGCCGAGCGAGAAGCCGGTCTCCTCGTAGCGCAGCTGCACGCCGTACCGGGCCGCGAGCCGTTCGACGGTCTCGGCGAAGGACAGGTGGTCCATCCGCATGACGAACGAGATGACGTCGCCGCTCTCGCCGCAGCCGAAGCAGTGGTAGCTGCCCACGCTCGGGCGGACCGAGAACGACGGGGTCTTCTCGTCGTGGAACGGGCAGAGGCCCTTGAGGTTGCCGCCGCCGGCGTTGCGGAGGGTGACGTGGTCGCCGATCACCTCGGCGAGGTCGGCGCGCTCCTTGACGAGCGTCACGTCCTCGTCCCTGATCCGCCCGGCCACGGCGCGAGTCTACGGGGACT
>DASVBJ010000295.1:0-13282 GCA_036375895.1 Actinomycetes bacterium
AGATCCAGGCTGACTACGTCGACGCGCGGCAGCGGGAGCTGGTCGACCTGCTGGACAAGTACCCGCCCAGCGACGGCTACACCGACAGCGTTCCGCGGACCAGCTGGGTCGTGAGCCTGTTCATCAACTTCCTGCCGATCCTGATCCTCGTCCTGCTGTTCCTCTTCTTCTTCAACCAGATGCAGGGCGGCGGGTCCCGCGTCATGCAGTTCGGGAAGTCCAAGGCGAAGCTCATCAGCAAGGACACCCCGAAGACGACGTTCAAGGACGTCGCGGGCGCCGACGAGGCGGTCGAGGAGCTGCACGAGATCAAGGAGTTCCTCGAGAGCCCGGCGAAGTTCCAGGCCATCGGGGCGAAGATCCCCAAGGGCGTCCTGCTGTACGGCCCGCCCGGAACCGGCAAGACGCTGCTCGCCCGCGCCGTCGCCGGCGAGGCGGGCGTGCCGTTCTACTCGATCTCCGGCTCCGACTTCGTCGAGATGTTCGTCGGTGTCGGCGCCTCGCGGGTCCGCGACCTGTTCGAGCAGGCCAAGGCCAACGCACCGGCGATCGTCTTCGTCGACGAGATCGACGCTGTCGGCCGGCACCGTGGCGCGGGTCTCGGCGGCGGCCACGACGAGCGCGAGCAGACGCTGAACCAGCTGCTCGTCGAGATGGACGGCTTCGACGTCAAGGGCGGCGTCATCCTGATCGCGGCCACCAACCGGCCCGACATCCTCGACCCGGCGCTGCTGCGGCCGGGCCGCTTCGACCGCCAGATCGCCGTCGACCGCCCCGACCTGCGCGGGCGCCACCGCATCCTCGAGGTGCACGCCAAGGGCAAGCCCATCGAGGAGTCGATCGACCTGCTGGCCTTCGCCCGTCGTACGCCGGGGTTCACCGGCGCCGACCTGGCCAACGTGCTCAACGAGGCGGCCCTGCTGACCGCCCGCTCGGACAAGAAGCTCATCGACGCCCGGGCGCTCGACGAGGCCATCGACCGGGTGGTCGCCGGCCCGCAGAAGCGCACCCGCCTGATGAGCGAGAAGGAGAAGAAGATCACGGCGTACCACGAGGGTGGTCACGCCCTGGTCGCCGCTGCGCTGCCGAACACCGACCCGGTGCACAAGATCACGATCCTGTCGCGCGGACGGGCGCTGGGCTACACGATGGTCCTGCCCGACGAGGACAAGTACTCCACGACTCGCAACGAGATGCTCGACCAGCTCGCCTACATGCTCGGCGGCCGGGCCGCGGAGGAGATCGTCTTCCACGACCCCACGACGGGTGCGTCCAACGACATCGAGAAGGCGACGGCGGTGGCCCGGGCGATGGTCACGCAGTACGGCATGACCGAGCGGATCGGCGCGATCAAGCTGGGCCAGGACAACTCCGAGCCGTTCCTCGGCCGCGACATGGGCCACCAGCGTGACTACTCCGAGGAGGTCGCCGGGGTCGTCGACGAGGAGGTCAAGCGGCTCATCGAGGCCGCCCACGACGAGGCCTGGGAGATCCTGGTCGAGAACCGCGAGATCCTCGACAACCTCGTGCTCCAGCTGCTCGAGCGGGAGACGCTGGACAAGAACGAGGTGGCCGAGGTCTTCAAGGACGTCCGTCGCCGCCCGGCCCGCCCGGCGTGGACCGGCTCGTCCAAGCGGGCGCCCCAGGCCGGCCCGGTCATGACCCCCAAGGAGCTCCAGTCGCCGAGCCCCAACGGGCAGGACAAGGAGCACAGCATGGGCGTGACGGGCCCGACCGACGTGCCGGACGCCCCGCTGCCCTCCGACGAGTTCCCGGGCCGTCCGCTGGGTTTCGCGGACTGATCGCGCTGCCGTGACCGATCCTGTCGACCTGCCGGTGGCCACCGGCCCGACTGCCTGCCGCTACGACGACGCAGCGGTACGCCGGGCCGTGCACGACCTGCTCGTCGCCATCGGCGAGAACCCCGACCGCGACGGTCTGCGCGACACCCCCGAGCGGGTGGCCCGCGCCTACCGCGAGATCTTCGCCGGCCTCTGGCAGGCGCCCGAGGACGTCCTCACCACGACGTTCGAGCTCGGCCACGACGAGATGGTGCTGGTCAAGGACATCGAGGTGCGCTCGGTCTGCGAGCACCACCTGGTGCCCTTCGCCGGCGTGGCCCACGTCGGCTACATCCCGTCGCAGTCCGGGCGCATCACCGGCCTGTCGAAGCTGGCCCGGCTGGTCGACGTCTACGCGCGCCGCCCGCAGGTGCAGGAGCGGATGACGACGCAGATCGCGGACGCCCTGATGCGCATCCTCGAGCCGCGCGGCGTCATCGTGGTCGTCGAGTGCGAGCACCTGTGCATGTCGATGCGTGGCATCCGCAAGCCCGGGGCCGTGACAGTCACCTCGGCCGTGCGCGGTCAGCTGCGTGACCCGGCGACCCGCGCCGAGGCCATGAGCCTGATCGCTGCGAAGTGACCCTCCGCAGTCGATGGGCGACCAGCCCCGGCTCGTAGGGTGGCGGTCGTGACGCACGTCCGTGGCCTGCCCGAGCACCTCGCCGCGACCCGACGTTGCCTCGTCATGGGCGTCGTCAACGTGACGCCCGACTCCTTCTCCGACGGTGGCGCCTACCTGGACGCGGACGCCGCCGTCGCCCACGGGCTCGCGTTGACCGCGGAGGGCGCCGACCTCGTCGACGTGGGGGGCGAGTCGACCCGACCGGGGGCCCAGCGGGTGTCGGCCGAGGAGGAGCGCAGGCGGGTGCTCCCCGTCGTACGCGCCCTGACCGCGGCGGGCGCGGTGGTGAGCATCGACACCATGCGGGCGGAGGTCGCGGCCGAGGCCCTGTCCCTGGGCGCCGTCATGGTCAACGACGTCAGCGGCGGCCTGGCCGATCCGGAGATGGCCAAGACCGTGGCGGCCGCCGGCGTCCCGTTCGTCGTGATGCACTGGCGCGGCCACAGTGCCGACATGGCCGCGCGGGCCGTGTACGGCGACGTCGTCGCCGACGTGGTCGCGGAGCTGCGCGGCCGCCTCGATGCGCTCGCCACCGAGGGCGTGGAACCCGACCAGGTGGTGCTCGACCCGGGTCTGGGGTTCGCCAAGACCGCGGAGCACAACTGGGCGCTGCTGGCCCACCTCGACGCGCTGTCGGCGCTCGGCCGGCCGGTGCTCGTGGGCGCGTCCCGCAAGGGCTTCCTCGGCCACCTGCTCGCGGACCAGGCGGGCGAGCCGCGGCCGCTCGCCGACCGCGACCACGCGACGGCCGCGGTGACCGCGCTGGCCGCGGCCGCGGGCGCGTGGGCGGTGCGGGTGCACGACGTGCCGGCGAGCCGCGACGCCGTGCGGGTCGCCGCCGCGGTGCGCGCCGCCGGTGGTGCCCATGGCTGACGACGCCGAGGCGGTGCGGGCGGCCAACGCCGCGCTGTACGAGGCCTTCGAGCAGGCCGACCTCGACCTCATGCAGGCCGTCTGGCTCGACGACGCGCACGCCGACGAGGTCGTCTGCGTGCACCCCGGCTGGCCGGCTCTTCGCGGCCGCGGCACGGTCCTCAGGTCCTGGGCGATGATCATGGCCAACACGGCGTACATCCAGTTCGTCCTGACCGACGTCGAGGTCGCCGTGCACGGGGACGTGGCGGTGGTCACCTGCGCCGAGAACATCCTGACCGGCATGCCGGAGGTCGCGGAGCCGCTGCCGGGTGCGGCGGCCGGGCTCTCCGGCGGTCGCACGGCGGCCACGAACGTCTTCCGGCGTACGCCGGCGGGCTGGCGCCTCTGGGTGCACCACGCGTCGCCCGTGATCGAGACAGACGAGGAGGAGGAGCCCGGGTGACCGACCGCATCGTGCTGCGCGGCCTGCGCGCCGTCGGACACCACGGGGTCTATCCCGAGGAACGGGCGGCCGGCCAGCCGTTCGTCGTCGACGTGACGCTGGAGGTGGACACGACCGCAGCGGCCGCGAGCGACGACGTGGCGGACACCGTGCACTACGGCGAGCTGGCCCAGCGGGTGGTTGCCGTCATCACGGGCGAGCCGGTCAACCTGCTGGAGACGCTGGCCCAGCGGATCGCGGACGTGTGCCTGGCCGAGCCGCTGGTCGACGCGGCCGAGGTGACCGTGCACAAGCCGGAGGCGCCGGTCGGCGTGCCCTTCGACGACGTGGCCGTCACGGTCGTGCGGGGCCGGCGGTGACGCCGGGGCTGCGCCGGGGCGTGCTCGCGCTGGGCAGCAACCTGGGGGACCGCCTGGCGAACCTGCAGGGTGCGGTGGACTGCCTGGCCGACACCCCGGAGCTGCGGGTGCTCGCGGTGTCCAGGGTCTACGAGACCGACCCCGTCGGCGGCCCCGACCAGGACGACTTCCTCAACGCCGCGGTCCTGGTGGAGACCCGGCTCGGGCCCCGCAGGCTGCTCGAGCGGGCGCTCGCGATCGAGGACGCGTTCGGCCGCGAACGCGTCCAGCGATGGGGGCCGAGGACCCTCGACGTCGACCTCGTGGTGCTCGGCGACACGGTCGTCGCCGAGCCGGACCTCGAGGTGCCGCACCCGCGCGCGGCGACGCGCGCGTTCGTCCTCGTGCCGTGGCTGGACCTGGACGTGGGCGCCGTGGTGCCCGGCGACGGTCGGGTCGGCGACCTGCTGGCCGGGATGGACCGGTCGGGCGTTCGGCTGCGCCCGGACCTGACGCTGGAGCTGCCGTCATGAGGCCGACCCGGCTGACCGTCCTGCTGGCGCTGCTGGTCAGCGCCGGAGCGGTGGCCTGGGGTGTCCTCCGGATAGCCGAGAACCGCGGCAACGTGCCGCCGCCGCTGCCCTGGGCGGCTCCCTTGGGCATCGGCCTGCTGGCTGTCTGCGTGCTGGTCTCCGCCGTGGCCCTGCGCCGCCGGCTGCACGGGTCTCCCGGCACCCGCCCGCCGCAGCCGCTGGGCGTGGCCCGGATGGCCGTGCTGGGCAAGGCGAGCTCGCACGTCGGGTCGCTGCTCGGCGGCTTCTACGGCGGGTACGCCCTGTTCCTGCTGCCGTCGCTCGACGTCGACGCGCGGCGTGAGCGCGCGCTGGTCTCGGCACTGGCCCTGGCCGCTGCGGTGCTGCTCGTGGTCGCCGGGCTCCTGCTCGAGCGGAGCTGCCGGGTGCCGCCGCCGCCGAGCGACCGGGAGCCGCCACCAGGGGTCTCCGGCCCCTGAGCAGGGCGGCCGAGCCGACGACAGCTAGCGCGGCGCCGGCACGGTCGGCCCGGGCTTGATGTTGTGGTTGCGATGGAACACGTTGCCCGGGTCGTGCTCGGCCTTTACGGCAGCCAGTCGCTGATAGCTGGCCGCCCCGAAGCCGGCCGTGACGCGGTCCTCGCCCTCGTCGCCGATGAAGTTCAGGTAGACCGCACCGGTCGACCACGGCCGCATGTCGGCGCAGACGTCACGTGCCCACTGCCGTGCCCGCTCGTCGTCCGCCGGGTCCTCCCACAGGCCGAACGGGTGCACGGTCCACGGTGCGTCGCGGAAGGGCAGCGGCCACTCGTGGCCCTGCCGCGCCGCCAGGCCACCCTGGGGAAACACCACGTGCTGCGACGGCGACGGCACCACCATGTCGCCGGCGCGCGCGCAGAAGACGTCGACCGCGTCGTCCGGCAGCTGCGCGACGTGCTCGGCCGACCAGTAGTTCCGGTATCCGGGCGGGTCGTCGAGCATGCACTGCAGCTCGGCGTACGGCACCTCGGCGATCATCTGTCCCGCCGGGGCGAGCTCCCGCATGGGCCGCAGCGCGTCCTCGGCGCCGTCCGGTGGGCCGGCGTGGACCACGAGCACGGCCACCGCGAGCGACCCGACGAGGTCCTGCGGGACGAACTCCTCGGGCGGGCCGGTGAGGTAGATGAACCCGCCGCTCACCTCGTCGGGCGCCGTCTCCATCACGTCCCGGTAGCGGCGCAGCACGCGCGGGCCCTCGGCGGCCGGCCAGACGAACAGCGCCGCGGTCACGACGGGCACCGGGTCCAGCCGGAAGGTGAGCGAGGTCGCCACCCCGAAGTTGCCGCCGCCGCCGTGCAGCGCCCAGAACAGCTCGGGGTGCTCGTCCTCGCTCGCGGTGACCTGGCTGCCGTCGGCGCGCACCAGGTCGACCGACAGCAGCCGGTCGCAGGCCAGTCCCAGCTTGCGGTCCAGCCAGCCGGTGCCGCCGCCGAGCGTGAACCCGCCGACGCCGGTCGTGGAGACCCGCCCGCCCGTCGTGGCCAGGCCGTAGGGCTCGGTGGCCCGGTCGAGGTGGCTCATCGTCGCCCCGCCTCCGACGACGGCCGTCCGGGCCTCCGGGTCGACGGTGACCGCGTTCATCCGCCGCAGGTCGACGACCAGGCCGCCCTCGGAGAGGGCGGTGCCCGCCACCCCGTGCCCGCCACCCCGTACCGAGACCTCGAGGCCCGTCTCCCGGGCGAACGCCAGGGCCCTCGCGACGTCTCCCGGGTCGGTGCACTGGGCGATGACGGCGGGCCGGGTCTCGATCATCGCGTTGAAGAGCGTGCGGGCCTCGTCGTACGCCGGGTCGTCCCGCAGCAGCACGGCTCCGCGGAAGTCCCGGCGCAGAGAGGCGAGGGCGGTCTGGTCGACGGCGACGGTCATGACGACCTCCGGGTGGCAGGGGCCACGGATCGGTCCACCGTGCGCTGGTCGCGTCGGACCGTCAAGGCGCAACCGCGCTCCTGACGTTGGTCAACCCTGGTGGTCGGCGGACCGGCGCAGGGCGGTGTGCACCGCTTCGGCCGTGAGCGCCCCGATCCGTCGCCCCTGGTCCTCCACGGCCACCCAGCCCTCGTCGGCCTGCAGCAGCACCGCCAGCGCCTCGCGCAGCGAGCTGTGCAGGGGCACCGACGGCACACCGTTGTGCGCGCCGACCGGCAGGGGCGCCAGGTCCTCCTGGCGAAGCGGCGTGACGCCGAGTCGCTTGAGCCCGCGTTCACCGCCCACGAAGTCGGCGACGAAGGCGGTGGCCGGCGCGGCGAGGATGCGCGCGGGGGTGTCGTACTGCTCGACGTGCCCGCCGTCGGACAGCACGGCGATGCGGTCGCTCAGCCGCACGGCCTCGTCGAGGTCGTGCGTGACGAACAGGACCGTCTTGCGAACCTCGCGCTGCAACCGGAGGAACTCGCCCTGCAGCCGGTCGCGCACGATCGGGTCAACCGCGCCGAAGGGCTCGTCCATCAGCAGCACGGGTGGGTCCGCGGCGAGCGCCCGCGCGACCCCGACCCGCTGGCGCTGGCCACCGGAGAGCTGGTGCGGGTACCGGTCGCCGTAGCGCTGCGGGTCGAGCCCGACCAGCAGCAGCAGCTCCTGCACCCGGGTGCGGATGCGCTGCTTGTCCCACCCGAGCAGTCGCGGCACGGTCGCGACGTTGGCTGCCACGCTCTGGTGCGGGAACAGCCCGACCTGCTGGATCACGTAGCCCATCCGCCGCCGCAGCTGCACCTTGTCGGCCGTGGTCACGTCCTCGCCGGCGAGCAGGATGCGGCCGCTCGTCGGCTCGATGAGACGGTTGACCATCTTCAGGGTCGTCGACTTGCCGCAGCCCGACGGGCCGATCAGCACGACGACCTCTCCCTCGGGCACGTCGAGGTCGAGCTCGTGGACGGCGACGGTGCCGTCCTCGTAGCGCTTCCCGACGCCATCGAGCCGGATCATCGGTTCGGGGGTAGCGTCCACCCGTGGCCCTTCTGCTCGGTGCGGACTCACCGCTGGTCCTTGCCCAGAGCGAGCCGTCGAACCCCTGGTTCACCTGGGACTACGTTCGCGACAACTCCGAGGACATCCTGACGGCTCTGCAGCAGCACGTCACGTTGACTGTCGAGACCATCATCATCGGGTTGCTGGTCGCCTTCCCGCTGGCCCTCCTCGCGCACCGCTTTCGACGCCTGTCCGGGCTGGTGCTGACCGGTGCAGGGGTGCTCTACACGATCCCGTCGCTCGCGCTGTTCGCCTTCCTGGCGCCGTTCACCGGGCTCACGCAGCGCACGGTGCTGATCGGCCTGGTCCTCTACGCGCTGCTCGTCCTGGTGCGCAACATCCTTGCCGGTCTGCAGGGTGTGCCGGACGAGGTGCGCGAGGCGGCGCAGGGGATGGGCTACGGCCGGGCCCGGATGCTGTGGCGGGTCGAGCTGCCCGTCGCGCTCCCGACGGTGATGGCTGGGGTGCGGGTGGCCACCGTCTCGACCGTCGCGCTGGTGACGGTCGGCGTCATCGTCGGCTACGGCGGGCTGGGCGGCCTGCTCCTGCGAGGCTTCCAGAACAACTTCTACCGCGCGGAGATCGTGACCGCCTCGGTGCTCACCGTCGCGCTCGGCCTCGCGGCGGACCTGCTGCTCGCGGGCCTCACCCGCCTGATGACGCCCTGGTCCCGGGGCCGCTCGTGAACAGCTTCCAGGACGCCCTCGTCTGGCTCAACGACCCGCTGAACTGGCAGGGCCCGCAAGGCGTGCCGCATCTCACGTACGAGCATCTCTACATCTCGGGTGCCGCGGTGTTCCTCGCCGCGCTGTTCGCCCTGCCGACCGCGCTCGCGTTCGGGCACAACGGTCGTGGCGGTGGCTTCACCGTCGTGCTGACCAACGTCTCGCGGGCGATCCCCACCCTCGCGCTGCTCACCATCTTCGCCGTGACCCCGATCGGCTTCGGCAACCGCGCCACGATCGTGGCGCTCGCCGTCTTCGCCGTCCCGCCGCTGCTGACCAACACGTACGTCGGGGTCCGCGGCGTCGACGCCGACGTCGTCGAGGCCGCCCGCGGGATGGGCATGTCGGGCCTGACCGTCCTGCGGAAGGTCGAGCTGCCCCTCGCAATGCCGCTGATCGCAGCGGGCTTCCGCACGGCGGCAGTGCAGGTCGTCGCCACGGCCACGCTGGCCGCGCTCGTCGGCGGTGGCGGCCTCGGCACCATCATCAACACCGGCTTCGGTCAGCAGGACCAGGGGCAGATCGTGGCCGGTGGCCTGCTCGTGGCGCTCCTCGCAGTCGTGACCGAGGCGGTGCTGGCGATCGTCCAGCGCTCGGTCACGCCGGGCCGAGCCCGGGGTCGTTCGGTCCGGAAGGTGCACGAAACGGCGGATGCCGTCTCCGTTTCGTGACGTCTCCGAGGTTGCCATCGCCCTTGCGTCGGGGTTGAGTTTCTCCTGCGGGCCGGTGAGGTCCGCCAGACACGCGCCACGGCGGCAGCCGTGGCGGGACACAGAAGGCGGGCTGTCATGCACCTGCGTTCGGCTGGGGCCGTCGGGCTCCTTCTCCTCTCCCTGACCCTTGCCGCGTGCGGCGAGAGCGGCTCGTCCGGCACCAACGAGACATCGAAGACGGCGGCCGGCGCCGGCACGAAGTGTGAGCCGGTTGCGGGTGAGCAGCTCGTCGTGCTGCAGGACGACAAGAAGCTGCAGACGGTCGACAATGTCATCCCGGCCATCAACGCCAAGGCGGCGACGCCGGCCTTGATTGCCGCGCTGGACAAGGTCTCGGCGGCGTTGACCACGGACAAGCTGATCGCCCTCAACAAGAAGACGGACATCGAGCGGCAGACGCCGCCGAACGTCGCCAAGGAGTTCGCCACCTCGGAGGGCCTCACGCAGGGTGTGTCAGGTGGCTCGGGCAAGGTGATCGTCGGCGCCTTCAACTTCTCCGAGAGCCAGACCCTCGCCAACCTCTACGTCCAGACCCTCGACGCGGCCGGCTTCGACGCGAGCGTGAAGACGGTGGGGAACCGCGAGCTGCTGGAGCCGGCCCTGGAGAAGAACGACGTGCAGGTCGTGCCGGAGTACGCCGGGACGCTGACCGAGTTCATCAACAAGGCCGAGAACGGCGCCAACGCTCAGGCGAAGGCGAGCGGCGACCTGGACGCGACAGTGAAGGCACTGACCGAGCTGGGTGCCCAGGTGGGCCTGAAGTTCGGCAAGCCGTCGCAGGCCGCCGACCAGAACGCGTTCGCGGTCACCAAGGGGTTCGCCGACCAGCACGACGTCAGCACCCTGTCGGAGCTGGACAGCAAGTGCGGCGGCGGGCTGAGCCTCGGCGGTCCGCCCGAGTGCCCGCAGCGGCCCTTCTGCAAGCCCGGGCTCGAGGAAAAGTACGGGCTCACCTTCACGGAGTTCCAGTCGCTCGACGCCGGCGGCCCGCTGTCCAAGACCGCGCTCAAGCAGGGCAAGGTGGCGATGGTGCTGGTGTTCTCCTCGGACGCCGCGCTCGCGGGCTAGTCGCCGCGCGGGAGCAGCTCGCCGCCCCGGACGGGGGCGGCGAGCGTGTTGCCGGGCGGCGCGAGGGGGCAGGCCCAGGCCGGGTCGTAGACGCACGACGGGTTGTAGGCGAAGTTCAGGTCGATGACCAACCGGCCTGACGCAGCGTCGCCGCCGAGGTCGGCGCCCTTCACCGTGTCGAGCACGTAGCGGCCGCCGCCGTACGTCTCGCGCCCGGCCAGGCCGTCCTTCACCGGCACGAACAGACCTCCGCCGTAGGACCCCAGCCACCAGACGTCGAGGTCGCCGAGGCCGCCGAGGTGCGCGACGCCGACACGATCGAACGGCACGACGCCGTCGGTGCCGGTCGGCACCTCCAGGTGCTCAGGGGTGACGTCGGTGTCCACCTGCACCTCGAACCGCAGGGAGGGGTCGTAGGGCGCGACCACGAGTCCCGCGAAGCCGCTGCGTTCCCCGGCGGGCAGCGGCGAGTCGGGGTGGGTGGCGAAGAGCTGGTCCCGACCGTGCCGCCAGAGCTCGTGTGCCGCCCGGGGGTCGTCGGCGGCGCGGACCTCGGCGTACAGCGCGTGAATACGGCGGCGCCAGTCCAGCAGCGTGAGGCTCATGGGGGGTGAGCCTGCCACGCGGCCGGTCCGGACCGTCCGTGCGCACCCGCTGGTTCCGCGCAGAGCCCCTGCGGGCGCGCGCGGCCCCCAGAGCCGCCGGGGAGCCACCGCAGGTCCTCCGCCCCGCAGCATGTGCTCTGCCACAGACTTCGTGGCAGAGCACATGCTCCCGAGCACCCACCCCCGCCTCCAGGGCGCCGTCACCGCCCGGAACGGCGGCGCCGCCCTCGCTCTGAGCGTGCTGGTCCGGCTGCCCGAGACCCGTTCTGCTCGGCGCGCGCGCCGCCCGCGAGCGTCGCGGAACTGCTCGCCGACCGCTCGGCTCACTTGTCGACGTCCCCCACGCGTCTGATGGTGGGGGCCGTCTCCTCGTTCGCCTCGCGGGCGGCTCGTTCCTCGCCGACCACTCGGCTCACTTGTCGACGTCCCCCACTACGAAGAACATCGACCCCAGGATCGCCACCATGTCGGCCACCAGCGTCCCGGGCAGCAGCACGCTCAAGACCTGCACGTTGTTGAAGGACGCCGAGCGCAGCTTGAGCCGCCACGGCGTCTTCTCGCCCCGGGACACGAGGTAGTAGCCGTTGATGCCGAGCGGGTTCTCGGTCCAGGCGTAGGTCGCACCCTCCGGCGCCTTCAGCACCTTCGGCAGGCGGGTGTTGATGGGCCCCGGCGGCAGCGAGGCCAGCCGGTCGAGGCAGGCGTCCGCGAGGTCGAGGGAGACATGCACCTGCTCGAAGAGGCACTCGAACCGCGCGTAGCAGTCGCCGGCGGTCCGGGTGACGACCGGCACGTCCAGCTCGGGGTAGGCCAGGTAGGGGTCGTCGCGACGCAGGTCCAGGTCCACACCCGAGGCCCGCGCGATCGGCCCGCTCACGCCGTACGCGTGGATCGTCTCCGGCGAGAGCACGCCCACGCCCCGGGTGCGGGCCTGGAAAATCTCGTTGCCCAGCACGAGGTTCTCGATGTCGCCCAGCCGCGACCGGACCTCCTGCACCGCGCGGCGGACCCGGCCGGTCCAGCCGGCGGGCAGCTCCTCCTTGAGACCCCCGACGCGGTTGAACATGTAGTGCATCCGGCCGCCGGAGACCTCCTCCATGACGGCCTGGATGGTCTCGCGCTCCCGGAACGCGTAGAAGACCGGCGTGATCGCGCCGACCTCGAGCGGGTACGAGCCGAGGAACATCAGGTGGTTCAGCACGCGGTTCAGCTCGGCCAGCAGGGTGCGGGCCCACACCGCCCGCACCGGCACCTCCATGCCGAGCATCCGCTCGACCGCGATGACCACGCCCAGCTCGTTGGCGAAGGCCGACAGCCAGTCGTGCCGGTTGGCGAGCACGATGATCTGCCGGTAGTCGCGCACCTCGAACAGCTTCTCCGCGCCGCGGTGCATGTAGCCGATGACGGGTTCGGCCTGCAGGATGCGCTCGCCGTCGAGCACGATGCGCAGCCGGAGAACACCGTGCGTCGAGGGGTGCTGCGGCCCGATGTTGAGCACCATGTCCTGCGTCGCGAGCCGGTCCGGCCCGGCCTCGCCGAACTGGTCGGCCCCGGCGCCCAGCCCAACCATCCGCTCGGTGCTCACGGACCCGAGTCTGCCAGTCCCGGCGTACGCCGTGGCGCGGCGCGCTGCGTAGGCTCCACGGCATGCAGTCCGCCGAGCCCTTCGCGCCGGCCGGGGAGCCGTGGGTGCGGGTGTCCCGCCGCCTCGTCACGCTGCGTCGGCTCGTCCTCGTCGCGGTCGCCGTGCCGGTCGCCGCGGCCGGGGTGGCCGTGACGGCCTCGGTGGCGCCGCCGTGGGTTCCCGTCGTGGTCGGGCTGCTCGCCGTGGCCGCCCTCGCGTGGGGGTGGGTGCTCGTCGGCCGTGCCGTCGGGGCGTGGGGCTACGCGGAGCGTGACGAGGACCTGCTCGTGACCCGCGGCATCCTCCTCCGTCAGCTGGTCGTCGTCCCATACGGGCGGATGCAGTTCGTCGACGTCACCGCGGGACCGCTCGACCGCAGGTTCGGCCTGGCGACCGTGCAGCTGCACACCGCGGCGGCCGCGACCGACGCGCGCATCCCCGGGCTGGTGCCCGCGGAGGCGGCGCGGCTGCGTGATCGGCTGGCGGCCCGGGGCGAGGCCGGCTCGGCCGGGCTCTAGATGGAACAGCAGGAGACCGTCGATCGGCGTCGGCTGCACCCACTGACCCCGGTCCTGCGCGGGTGGAAGGTGTTCGCGGCCGTCGCGGTCGTGGCCCTCCAGCAGCTCGCGGGCGACGTCGGCACGGGCTGGCTGCTGTCGGCGGTCGCGGCCACCATCCCGGTGGCGGTGGCCTACGGCTACCTGTCGTGGCGGTTCACCCACTACAGCATCGAGGGCGGGGACCTGCGACTGGACACCGGCGTGCTGTTCCGGCGGTCGCGCCGGGTGCGGCTGGACCGGCTGCAGGCCGTCGACGTGGTGCGGCCGCTGGTGGCCCGCGCCCTCGGGATGGCCGAGCTGCGCCTCGAGGTGGCGGGCGGGTCCTCCTCC
>DASVBJ010000302.1:0-3104 GCA_036375895.1 Actinomycetes bacterium
CGGTCCCGTGGGGGGACGGAACGTGCATGATCGCTGCCAGGGGGTGTGGGTGACGGAACGTGCATGATCGCTGCCAGGGGGTGTGGGCGGCGGGCGACGGAACGTGCATGATCGCTGCCAGGGGTGGGGGTGGGTGGGGGCCGTCAGGAACCGCCGGTGACGCGCTGGCCGACGACGCGCTCGACCTGGTGCAGCGCCTCGTCCACCTTGCTCGCGTCGGACCCACCGCCCTGCGCCACGTCGTCCCTGCCCCCGCCGCCACCGCCGAGGGTCTGGGCCATCGCCCGGACCAGGTCGCCCGCCTTGACGCCCCACTCGCGGCCCTTCTCGTTGACCGCAACGACCACGACCGGCCGGCCGCCCGTCACGGCCACGCCCGCGACCACCGCCGGGCGGTCGGCCGGGATGCGACCGCGCACGTCGAGCACGAGGCGGCGCAGGTCGTCGGCTCCCGTGCCGTCGGGTGCCCGGTGCGTGACGACGCCGACGCCGAACACGTCCGCCGGGTTCGCGGCGAGCCCGGCTGCGGCCTCCAGGACCTGTGCGGAGCGGACCCGCTCCAGATCCTTCTCCACCTCGCGCAGCCGAGCGGTCATCGCGGCGACCCGGTCGGGCAGCTCCTCCGGGCGGGCCTTGAGCGCCTCGGTGAGCTGGTTGACCAGCAGGTGCTCGCGGGCCAGGAACGCGTAGGCGTCGACGCCGACGAGCGCCTCCACCCGGCGTACGCCCGCGCCGATCGACGACTCGCCGAGGATCTTGACCAGCCCCAGCTGGCTGGACCGTCGGGCGTGGGTGCCGCCGCACAGCTCGCGCGCCCAGTCGCCGACGGAGACGACCCGCACCCGGTCGCCGTACTTCTCCCCGAACAGCGCCATCGCGCCGATCTGGCGCGCCTGGTCCGGGGACATGACCTCGGCGTGCACGTCGAGGTCGGCCGCCAGGATCTCGTTGACCTCCTGCTCGACGTCGCGCAGGACGCTGGCCGGCACCGCCGAGGTCGCGTTGAAGTCGAACCGGAACCGGCCGGGCGCGTTCTCCGAGCCGGCCTGGGTCGCGGTGTCCCCGAGCGCCTCGCGGAACGCCTTGTGCACCATGTGCGTCGCGGTGTGGGCGCGGCTGATGGCCCGGCGTCGCTCGACGTCGACCACGCTGAGGGCGTCCAGCCCGGCGGTCACCTCGCCGGACACGACGACGGCACGGTGCACGACCAGGCCGGTCACCGGCGACTGCACGTCGCGGACCTCGATCGCGGCGCCGTTGGCGAGCTGGATGCGACCGTGGTCGGCGAGCTGGCCGCCGCCCTCGGCGTAGAACGGCGTCCGGTCGAGCACGACCTCGACCTCCTGGCCCTCGCCGGCGGCCGCCGCGGCCGCGCCGTCGACGAGCAGCCCGCGCACCCTGCCCTCGCTGACGACCTCGTCGTAGCCGGTGAACGCCACCGCGCCGCCCTCGTCCAGGAGGGAGCGGTACGCCGAGACGTCGGCGTGGCCGGTCTTGCGGGCCTGGGCGTCGGCCTTGGCGCGCTCGCGCTGCTCGCGCATGAGCCGGCGGAAGCCCTCCTCGTCGACGTGCAGGCCCTGCTCGCCGGCCATCTCGAGGGTGAGGTCGATGGGGAAGCCGTAGGTGTCGTGCAGCTGGAAGGCCTGCGCGCCGGTGATCTCGCCGGCCTCGGGCCCGCCGGCGACCTCGGCCATGGTCTCGTCGCGCCGGGCCCCCCGGGCGAACTGGTCGAAGATCGCCGTGCCGGAGCGCAGCGTCTGGCGGAACGCCTCCTCCTCGGCGTACGCGATCTGGCTGATGCGGCCGAAGTCGCTCGCCAGGTCGGGGTACGACGGGGACATCGCGTCGCGGGAGGCGGGCAGCAGCTCGGGGAGCACCGGCTCGTCGACCCCGAGCAGACGCATCGAGCGGACGACGCGCCGCAGCAGCCGGCGCACGACGTAGCCGCGCGCCTCGTTGCTGGGGGTGACCCCGTCACCGATCAGCATCAGGGAGCTGCGGACGTGGTCGGCGACCACTCGCAGCCGGACGTCGTCGCCGTGGTCGGAGCCGTACTTCTTGCCCGCCAGGTCGGCCGCCCGGTCGAGCACCGGGAAGACCTCGTCGATCTCGTAGAGGTTGTCGACACCCTGCAGCAGGCAGGCCACCCGCTCGAGACCCATGCCGGTGTCGATGTTCCTCGACGGCAGGTCACCGCGGATGTCGAAGTCCACCTTGCTGCGGACCGCGCCCAGCTCGGACTGCATGAAGACGAGGTTCCAGATCTCGAGGAAGCGCTCCTCGTCGACGACCGGACCGCCGTCGGCGCCGTGCTCGGGGCCGCGGTCGACGTAGATCTCGCTGCACGGGCCGCCGGGGCCGGGCACGCCCATGTGCCAGTAGTTGTCCTTGAGCCCCCGGCGCTGGATGCGTTCCTCGGGCAGGCCCGCGACCTGTCGCCACAGGTCCGCCGCCTCGGCGTCGTCGTGGTAGACGGTGACCCAGATCGTGTCGGGGTCGAAGCCGTAGCAGCCGTCCTGCTGAGACCCGGTCACCAGGTCCCAGGCGTAGCGGATCGCACCTTCCTTGAAGTAGTCGCCGAAGGAGAAGTTGCCGTTCATCTGGAAGAACGTGCCGTGCCGGGTGGTCTTGCCGACCTCGTCGATGTCGAGGGTCCGGACGCACTTCTGCACCGAGGTCGCGCGGGCGTACGGCGGCCTCTCCCGGCCCAGGAAGTAGGGCTTGAAGGGCGCCATGCCGGCGATGTTGAACAGCACCGTGGGGTCGTCGGAGATGAGCGAGGCGGACGGGACGACGGCGTGTCCGCGCTGACCGAAGAACTCCAACCACCGACGCTTGATCTCGGCGGTCTCCATCAGCGCTTGCCTCTCCAGTCGCTCGCCGGATGCTCGATCAGCTGCGCGGCCACGTCCGGCGGCAGCGGCTGGCCGGCCGCGGTGCCCTCCTCGAGGCCCAGCGCGTCCCGCAGCTCGGCCTCGCGCTCGACCATGCCGGCACGCACCTGGTCGGCGAAGTAGCGCAGCGAGTCGCCGAGGCCGGCGGCGCTCGCGGCCAGGCCGGACGGGGTGTAGGCCTGCGCGGCCTTGCTCACCTTGCGCACGACG
>DASVBJ010000056.1:0-8049 GCA_036375895.1 Actinomycetes bacterium
GGGGCGGCGCAGTTCCTGATGGTGCTCGACACGTCGGTCATGAACGTCTCGATCACCCAGCTGGTCGAGGACTTCGACACCGAGGTGACCGCGATCCAGGCCGTCATCACGCTCTACACGCTGGTGATGGCCGCGTTCATGGTCACCGGGGGCAAGCTGGGGGATCTCTGGGGCCGGCGCCGCGCCTTCACTATCGGGCTCGTGGTGTACGGCGTGGGCTCGGCGCTCACGGCTGTGGCGCCGACGCTCTTGGTCCTCGCACTCGGGTGGTCGATCATCGAGGGCCTGGGGGCCACGCTGGTGCTGCCCGCCCTCGCCGCACTCGTCGGCGGCAACTACGAGGGCCGCGCCCGGGCCGTCGCGTACGGGGTCATCGGGGGGCTGGCCGGTGCGGGCATCGCCGTGGGGCCGCTGCTCGGCGGCTGGGTGACGACGTACCTCACCTGGCGCCTGGTCTTCGCCGGCGAGGTGGTCATCGTGGCGGGGATCCTCCTCGTCGTACGGTGGATCGGCGATACGGAGCGACCCGGTCGGCGCCCCCAGCTCGACCTGGTCGGCGCGGTCCTGTCAGCGGCAGGCCTGGCCCTGGTGGTGCTCGGTGTGCTGCAGAGCGGCACCTGGGGATGGCTGAAGCCGCGCAACTCGCCGTGGACCCCGTTCGGCTTCTCCCTCACGCCGTTCGTCATCGGCGCGGGCCTGGTCGTTCTCGTCCTGTTCCGCGACTGGGAGTTGCGTCGCGAACGGGCAGGCCAGGACCCGCTGATCCGGTTCCGGTTGTTCAACCTCGCACCGCTGCGCGCTGGCCTGTCGATGCTGCTCGCACAGAACCTGATCCTGCTCGGGCTCTTCTTCACGGTCCCGTTGTACCTGCAGGTCGTACAGGGGTTCGACGCCTTCGAGACCGGGCTTCGGCTGCTGCCCGTGTCGGTGACCATGCTCGTGACCGCGATGCTGGGTCCGACCCTCGGCCGGTACGCCGGTCCCCGGCAGATCGTCCGGCTGGGCGTCGTCATGCTGGTCGCCTC
Organism: Actinomycetes bacterium; assembly: GCA_036375895.1. Classification (GTDB taxonomy): domain Bacteria; phylum Actinomycetota; class Actinomycetes; order JACCUZ01; family JACCUZ01; genus DASVBJ01. The sequence continues at coordinate 1,026 of DASVBJ010000056.1, forward strand.
CACGGTGTGGCTGCTGAGCACCATCGACCCGGAGATCGACGACCTTTCGTTCGCTCTGGCGATGGCCCTGCTGGGCATCGGCATGGGGCTGCTCGCGTCCCAGCTCGGCAACGTGGTGCAGTCCAGCGTCGGGGCGAGCGCCCGCAGCGAGGTCGGCGGTCTGCAGTACACCGCGCAGAACCTCGGCTCCTCGCTGGGCACCGCGCTCATCGGCGCGGTGCTGATCGGGGCCCTCGCCGGCGCGGTGACCAGCTACGTCGAGGAGGACCCCCGGGTGTCCACGGCCGTGCAGCAGGAGGTCGGCGTGGCTCTCGAGTCGGGCATCAGCTTCGTGTCCACCGACCAGGTGCGGGCCTCGCTCGAGGAGGCGGACATCCCCACCGCCGAGGTCGATGCGTTGGTCGAGAGCTACGCCGAGGCGCAGCTGTACGGGCTCAAGGTGGCGTTGCTGGCCGCGATCGCGATCGCCGTGGCCAGCTACCGGTTCACGCGGTACCTCCCGACGGAGCCCTTGACCGGGAAGGAGCCGGGCGCCGAGGGCGAGCCGCTGGCAGCCGACCTGGCTCGTTGACCCTCGGCTGCCGTCCGCAGGCTGTGGCGTCGTTGCGTCAGGTCACCGGCTCTCGTTGCCGCGGCGGCTGGGCGGCGGGCGGGATGTTGGCGTTGAGGTGGAAGACGTTGTCCGGGTCGTAGCGGTGCTTGATCCTCGCGAGGCGTTCGTACTTCTCGGGGCCATAGCTGCCGCGCACCCGGTCGTCGGTGTACTCCGCCTCGGCGTTGAGGTAGCTGCCGACCCCCATGGCGTGCGGTTGGATGGCGTCCCAGAATGAGCGCACCCAGGCCCGGTCGGCCTCGTAGAGCTCCTGGTTGTCGGCGACCGCCACGAGGAACATCCCGTACCGAGGGGTACGGCCACCGGGGAAGGCGGTGTCGGCCTCGCCGACCTCGCTGTAGGCGCCGTCGAGCCGGTAGAGGAACATCGCCGACCCCGGTGAGGTCTTGCGCGGCAGGTGCGCTGCTATGACGGCGATCGCCCCCTCGGTCAGGTCCTCGAGGTACGTCGCCTTGTCGTAGGCCAGGAAGCCCCACGCGTTCGCCTCGTCGAACATCTGCTGCAGCTGGATGTACGGGATCGGCGTGACCATCTCCACCAGAGGGGGCAGCTGGTCGCGGATCCGCCCGACGACCTGTTGGTGCTCGGCCTCCGCGTCGAAGCCGGTCACCAGCAAGCCGTACGCCGGGGTGCCGCGGTGCTCCTCGGGGACGAAAGGCGCGGGAGGCACGTGCACGCCGGCGATGAGGATGTTGATGTCGGTCGACATCCCGGCGAACAGATCCCGGGCCAGCCGCATCACGTCGGGCCCCTTGTCGAGCGGCCAGAAGAACATGCCGAGCGACACCATCGGCCCGACCGGATGCAGCGCGAACTCGAAGCTCGTCACCACGCCGAAGTTGCCCCCGCCACCGCGGACCGCCCAGAACAGGTCCGGGTTCTCCGTGGTCGAGGCGGTCCGGATCTCACCGTCTGCGGTGACGATCTCCACTGACAGCAGGTTGTCGACCGCCAGGCCGTGCTTGCGGGTCAGCCAGCCCATGCCGCCGCCCAGCGTCAGACCGCCCACGCCGGTGTGCCCGACGATGCCGGCCGTGGTGGCGAGGCCGTGCTCCTGGGTCGCGGTGTCGCGCTCGGCCAACGTGGCGCCGCCACCCACCCGGCAACGCCGCGCCGCCGGGTCGACCTCGACGCCGTTGATCCGGCTGAGCTCGATCATCAGCCCGTCGTCCACCACGCCGTTGCCGCCCGTGCTGTGTGCACCGCCCCGCACGGCGATCTCCAGGTCGTGCGCTCTGGCGAAGCCGACGGCGGCGCTCACGTCGTGTGCGTCCGTGCACCGGACGATCACGGCGGGACGCCGGTCGATGCCGCCGTTCCAGACGCGGCGCGCCTCGTCGTACGCCGGGTCGCCAGGCACCACGACCTCGCCGGAGACGTTCCCGCGGAGGACGTCGACGTCTGCGCTGATCAGCTGTGGCATGAGAGCCCCCTCTCGGCCGGGACTTGACCGTCGCTCGGCGCCGGGATCGGCCGATCCTTCCCCGGCGGCAGCAGGCGCCTGGTCGCCAGACTGCGCCCGCTCCGCCGCCGCGGCAACGGGCAAAGCGTCCATCGGGCCTGCCGCGTGAACGCCCAGATACCGCCGTACCGGGCCGTTTCCGGCCCGCGAGCGAGAGCGGCGGCGGTCGCTGGTCGAGTCGCCGATCTGCAGGTCCTTTGTGCCCTGATCGCAGCGCGCCGACCGTGCGATGCTGCGCCCGGAGGTCCGGTCATGCGTCGTGCGCTGTTCGCCCTCGGTGCCGCAGGTGCTGTCGCCGGCGGGGTGGTCCTCGCCGCACGGTCCGCCGCGGCGCGCGTCAACGCCTCGCCGGACCCCGTGCCGCTCGAGCGGCTGCGCCAGGAGCTGCGGGGCATCGAACGGGTCGTCGAGCGCCCGGACGGCACGGCACTGCGCGTCGTCGTCGCGGGAGCCGGGCCCACGGTCGTCCTCGCCCACGGCGTCGGGCTGGCGTCGATCGAGTGGAACCTCGTCTGGGACGACCTGCTCGAGCGCGGGTACCGCGTCGTCGCCTTCGACCAGCGTGGGCACGGGAGGTCGACGATCGGCGCGGAGGGCATCGGGTCCCGCGCCATGGCCGGGGACTACCTCGCGGTCCTCGAGGCGGTGGACGCGCACGACGCGGTGCTCGCCGGTCACTCGATGGGCGGCTTCCTCGCGCTGACCGCGGTGCTGGACGTGCCCGGGGTGGCCGATCGGCTGCGAGGGCTGGTGCTCATCGCGGCGTTCGCCGGGGACGTCTTCGACGGAGCGCCGTTGAACCGGGCGCTGGCGCCGCTGCTGCGCCTGGGCCTCCTGCAGCGGGCCGCCGCCCGCAACGCCACGGTCGGCACGCTGTTCGGAGCGTCGTTCTACAGCGACGATGCGTCGCCGGCGCTGGTGCGGGCCCTCCTCGACACGGTCCTGCCGCAGAACCAGCGGCCGTTGCGGCCTCTGCTGGACTCGTTCGCCGCGGAGGACCGCTACGGCCGGCTCCCCGAGATCGACCTGCCCACGGTCGTGATCTGCGGGAGGTCGGACACGACCACGCCACCGCGCGCCTCCGAACGCCTCGCCGCCGGCATCCCCGGCGCGCGGGCCGTCTGGCTCGAGGGGAAGGGCCACATGCTCAACTGGGAGGCTCCCGAGGTGGTGGTCGATGCCGTCAGCGCGTTGGCGCCGGCCCCGAGTCCCAGGGCGTGATGCGCCGTGCGTCGCGGGCTGTTGGTCACCGGCACCACAACGGGCGGACAAAACGTGGACACAGTCAGGGGGACGAATGGCCCTGTGCCGCAGCCACCCGGCTGACGAACGTGAACTTGGGGGAGTGTCCAGGTGTCCCGTCTGGATCCGAGAAGGTGACATCACGACGATGCTGCGGGAATCGCGCTCGAGGCGGTCCCATCCCGAAGGACCCGGTGCGCTGGCTGCACTGGTCCTGGCCCTGCTTGCTCGTCCGCTGAACCGGCAACTCGACCGGCCCCCTTGCATCGCCTAGGCACGCTTCCCCTGGAGACAGGGAGGTCGCGTCATGGGACGGCACTCGAACGTGGACAGCGACCAGCACGTGGTGGGAGTGGCGGAACCACAGACCACCGTCACAGTTCCAGGCCCGCGAACTCGGCCTCGTCGCCCGGGGGCCCCGAGGCCCCCCTGGGCGCAGAGATGGGGCATCTTCGTGGCGCGTCGCCGGTGGTGGGTGCTGTCGGTGTGGGGCGTGCTCATCATCGTGGCCGCTCTGGCCTATCCGCACCTGTTGTCGTCGTTGTCCGCGCCGGACTACAGCGTGACGGGGTCGGAATCGGCCCGGGTCGCTTCGCTGATCGAGTCGGACTTCACCGCCGCCGGAGCCGAGCAGGACGTCATCGTCTTCGACTCGGACACTCTGACGATCAAGGATGCCGCCTACGTTGGCGTGGTCAACCGGGTGCTGGCCGCCGTACGGGACGAGCCCGGTGTCGCCGCGCTGCTCGGGCCTACCGAGCCGGGCGCGCAGGGCCAGGTCTCCGCGGACGGACATGCAGCCCTGGCCAGTCTGGGTCTGTCAGGCAACGACCGTGAGCGCGGCAAGCGGGCGAGCGACCTGCAGGACGTCGTCGCGTCCGCGGCGGGAGACGGCCCGGTCAAGGCGTACCTGACGGGTTACTCACCGGCGGCCAACGACCTGACCGAGGTGGAGACGGCGGACACCGAGCGCGCGGAGTCGATCGGCATCCCGGTGGCCTTCATCGTGCTGATCCTGGCACTGGCCGCCGTGGTCGCCGCGTTCATCCCGCTACTGGTGGCGGTCGTCAGTCTCACCGTGACCTTCGGCGTGATCTCGGCCTTGACGACCGTGACGGCGTTCGACGCCTTCCTGCTGTCCATCGTCACGATGATCGGCGTCGGGATCGCGATCGACTACTCGCTCTTCGTCTTGAGCCGCTTCCGTGAGGAGCTCGCCCGCGGCCGGCGTGAGGGTCTGGCTGAGCCGATCCCGAACGCCGTGGGGGTCGCGATGGCGACCAGCGGCCGGACGATCCTGTTCTCCGGCACCATCGTGATGATCTCGCTGTTCTCGCTGTTCGTCGTGGACTCGCCGATCTTCCACGGAATGGCGTGGGGCGCCGTGCTCGTGGTGGCGTGCACGCTGCTGACGGCATGGACGATGCTGCCCGCGTTGCTCGCAGCGCTCGGCGACCGCGTCAACCGGTGGGCACTGCCGCGACGGTGGCGGCCGGCAGAGATCAGCGACCGGCCGGCGCCCGACCGACCCAACGGCTGGGCCAGGTGGGCGCGGACGGTGCTCGCCCACCCGTGGCTGGCCCTTCCCGCGGCAGCCCTGCTCCTCGTGTTCGCGCTTCCTACCTTCGGCATCAAGCTGGGCATCGACCTCGGCATCTCCGCGATCTCTGACACGCCGTCGGGCAAGGGCGAGATCGTCCTGGCCGAGTCGTTCAGCCCCGGCGTGCTGTCTCCGGTCCAGATCCTGGCTTCCCATCAGGGCTCCGGGCCACTGAGCGCCAGCGACCTGAACGCCATCGACCGGTTCACGACGTCCCTGTCGAAGGACCCGCGGGTCGCCGGGATCTACTCCATCTCCTCGATACTCAGGCAGGCGACGGGCGAGGTGTCGCCGGAGGCGCTGGCCAGCCTGCAACAGGACCCGAACGCGGCGTCCTTGCTCGCTCAGACCGTCAATGTCGGTGACGGCTCGAACCGCACGATCATCACCGTCATCTCGGACGCTCCGATCGACTCCACCGACGCGACAGACCTGGTGAACGACCTCCGCAACGACATCATCCCGTCGTACAGCGCGTCCGGTGGTCCGGAGATGCTGGTCGGTGGCTCGACGGCGCTGTTCTCCGACCTGGCCGACGAGACCCTCAGCAAGCTGGTCCTGGTGATGGCGCTCGTGCTGTCGTTCTCCTTCCTCTACCTGCTGGTGGTGTTCCGTAGCCTGCTGATCCCGGCCAAGGCCGTGTTGATGAACCTGCTCGCCACCGCCGCCGCCTTCGGAGTGACGACGTGGGTGTTCCAGGAGGGCCACCTGTCCGGCGTGCTCGGCTTCACCAGCGTGGGGTTCGTGCAGGTCTACCTGCCGATCATCGTCTTCGCGCTGCTGTTCGGGCTCTCGATGGACTACGAGGTGTTCCTCATGAGCCGGATGCGCGAGCAGTGGCTGCTCACGCACGACAACGACGACGCGGTAGCGACCGCCATCGCGCACACGGCGCGGGTGATCACCGCGGCCGCTGCCATCATGGCCGCCGTGTTCGGCTGCTTCCTGGTGGCCGACGTGCTGGAGCTGAAGGAGTTCGGCCTGGCGCTGGCCGTAGCGGTGATCCTGGACGCCACGATCGTCCGGCTGCTCCTGGTGCCTGCGGTCATGAAGGTCGCCGGTGGCACCGCCAACTGGTGGCTGCCGAAGTGGCTGGACCGGATCCTGCCCCGGGTCCGGCTGGACTGACCGGGCATCGGCGTACGGCGAGATCAACGAACCGAGTCGGCGTTCGGTGCGTCTCCCGACGATTCGGACAGTGGCACACGGTGGGCTGGGCGGGGCTCTTGACCTGGTCCACCGTCAGTGTTAGATCGAGAACACACCGACCTCGGGGGGAGCACGCCGGAGAGGCGGTACAAGCGATGAACATCGCTGCGCGACGCACACGCAAGATGTTCTGGCTACTGGCGGGGATTGCGGGCTTGGTACTAGCGCCTGCGGGGACGGCGTGGGCGCAGCCGCCAGAGACGTTCACCCAGGCCTCGACGTTCTCCGACCACTTCACCGGCCCGGACTTCCCATGCCAGGACGAGCCCTACACCATCACCGCCACCGGCCACACGCTGGTGCACTACGACTATTTCCCGGACACCGACTCGTTCTTCGTCCACTTCAACGACCAGGGCACCGTCGTCGCCGTTCCTGCCGATGGCACCGGCCCGACCTACACGGGCAACTTCTCGGACCTCGATTCGGACAACATCAGGGCAGTGAGGCACGGTGACGTGCTCGTGCAAAAGGACACCGACCTCACGCGCTCCATCGCCCACGGATCGGACGGGTCGCTCGCGTTCGTCATGACACATGCACAGCTGACCATCAACGCCAACGGCGAAACGACGGTCCAGTTCGAAATCGACAAGCTGGTCTGCAGCTGAACCGATGGCAGGAACTTCCATCGTAGAGACCGCACAAAGCCTCCGTTCTAGCGCACTTCCGCGGCCCGATTCGTGACCGGCCGGGTTCCCTTGTGCGGCCGGGCGGTCGGGAATCTCGGCAACCCGCGGGCTACTCGTTCCGCAATACGTTGAGGTCGAAGAACTCCGGCGGGCCGTCCAGGACGTCCCCCATGGCAGCCCGGATGCGCTGCAGCCCCTGCTGGCGCCGGGGATCCTGCTCCCGTGTGCGCGCCTTCTCCTCACTGTCGAACACGACCAGGACGAAC
>DASVBJ010000375.1:0-6100 GCA_036375895.1 Actinomycetes bacterium
CTACGGGCCGGTGAGGAAGGGATCCTCGAGCTGCTGGGGCGAGAGCGCCGTCTGGACCACCACCCGGCCCGAGGGAGAACGCACGGTGACCACGATCGGCGACCCACCGTAGGGATTGCCGAGCCCGGCCGGCAGGAGCGCGACCCCTGTCGCGTCGAGCCGGACCGTGACCGGGTCGCGTCCTGCCTCGGCGACCACGGCGGTCCCGCGCCCGGAGGGGCTGATCAGCGAGACCCGGCCGGTGGGCCCTCCGCCCGGATCGGCCAGCCAGGGCATCCGGTCGGCGTCCGCCCAGGGCACCGGCCGCAGGCCCTGCGCCCAGGTGCTCACCCCCTCGGAGGTGGACGGGTCCCCGTTCTCCGCGAGGAGCGTCTGGAACGTCGGGCCGTCCCGGCGTCGCACCACGACCAAGGTGGCCCGCTCGGCGTTGGACAGCCGGCCGCTCCAGACCACATGCGCCGAGACTGCATCGGTGTCCAGCACGCCTCTCGTGACGTCGAAGACCGCCTGGGAGAGGTCCTCTGGCGCGGGGCCCCTATAGGACCCGGCGTCCACGCCCTCGACCTGGATCGGCTCTGTCGGCTGGGTCAGGTCGCAGCACCCGTCGACCTGCAGCTGCAGCGGAAACGTCGGACCCAGCGCCTCGGGGCGGGCCACGACCAGCGGGTCGACCCTGGTGCCGAGGTCGACGACGACGGCACCGTCACGGCTGTCCACGCCACGCCAGCGACGCGTGGCCGTGCCGTCGGGGTGCCAGTCGAGGCGACCCGAGACCCGGAGCGAGAACGGTGCGGGACGGCCGACGACCAGCGCGTAGACGTGGCCGTCGGTGCCGTGGCCGGCCCAGCCGCCCAGCTCGTCGGCACCGGAGATGCCACCGGTCAGGGCCACGGTCGCCCGGTCGACGGACGACCCGGGGGCGACGTACACCCCCATCACCTCGACCCCCGGGCCGACGTCGATGCCGAGCTCCTGGGGCTGCACGGCCACGACCGCCGCCCGGCTACCCTCGGGCAGGGTCGCTGCGAGGAGGACCTTGCTGGCGCCGACGCGGTCCCGCCCGACCCGCTCGAGGACGGCCGAAGTGAAGGCCCGGTCGTCGGCCAGGTCACCGCGGGCCTTCCACGCCAGCGCCGCGGCCGGACGTGGCGTCGGGGTCGGGGTCGAGGTCACCCGCTGGGACGTGGTCGGGCGTGGGTTGCGGTCGGGCGGCCGCGGCCGCTCCGAGCTGGACACGAGACCAGGCCCGACGAGGACCACGACGACGGCGAGCGCCAGCAGCCCGATGCCGCGCACCACCCATGGGTTGGCGAGCCGCCTCGGCCCCTCCCGCTCGCCGTCGCCTGACGACAGCTCGTCGGACGGTGCCGGGCCGGCAGGCGGCGGCCGCCACCCTCCCCCGCTGGTCACGCCGCGAGTGTAGGGACTTCAGTAGTCCCCGGACACGACATTCAGCAGCGGCTCACCCGCGCAGTAGCGCCGCAGCTGCTCGGCGACGAGGCGCATCGCCCGCGGCAGGAACGCCGACGTGTTGCCGCCGACGTGCGGGCTGACCAGCACGCCCGGGGCGGTCCAGAGCGGATGGTCGGGTGGCAGCGGCTCCGGGTCGGTGACGTCGAGCGCGGCCCGCAGCCGCCCGGAGCGGAGCTCGGCGAGCAGGGCGTCGGTCCGTACGACGGGTCCGCGCGCGACGTTGACGAGCAGCGCCCCGTCGGCCATGGCCGCGAGGAACGCCGCATCGACCAGGCCCGTGGTCTCGGCCGTCATCGGCACGGTGAGCACCACGACGTCGGCCCGCGGCAGCAGCTCCGGGAGCGAGCCCATCCCGGCGACTCCGTCGCGGGGGCTGCGGGCGACCCGCAGCACGTCGCACTCGAAGCCGGCCAACCGGGCCTCGACGGCGGCGCCCACCGAGCCGTAGCCCACGACGAGGACGGTCTTGTCGGCCAGTGACTCGAACCGGCCGTGCGCCCAGTCGCCGCGGTCCTGCGCGCGCACGAACCCCGGCAGGTTGCGCATCGAAGCGAGCGTGAGTGCGACCGCGAGCTCGGCGGTCGACGCGTCGTGCACCCCCTTGGCGTTGCACAGGGTCACCCCGTCGGGCACGAGCGGCACGTAGTCGTCGACGCCGGCGGTGAGCGTCTGGGCGACCCGCAGCGAGGGCATGGAGGCCATCAGGCGCAGCGGCTCGAGCCCGAACATGTACGGCACGACGTAGACCTCGACCTCGCCGATGCCGGCGGGTGGCTCGCCCTGCCCGTCGTACACCTCCACCTCGACGCCGTCCGGGACACCGCCCATGCGTTGCACGGCGTCGGCGTAGGGCAGCCAGACGAGGGTCACGACCGCGTTACCTCCATGCGCCCCGACGATAACGAGTGTCACCGGCGGGTGGCGGCGGAGCATGCCGGTGGGTGAGGGTGAGGCATGCCCGCCCGACGTACGACGGTCGCCGCGCTGGTCGCCCTCGCGCTCCTCACCGCGGGATGCAGCGGCGACGACCCAGCGCCGCCCGGCCGGGACGCCTCGTCGACGCCTCCGAGCAGCGTGAGCACCCCGCCGAGCCCGAGCGGCACGACGCCACCGACGGCTGCCCCGACGTCGCCGTCGGCCGGCGCCGGCCGGGTCCTGACACCGAAGGTCGCCGGCGTCGTCGCGCGCGACCTCGACGTGCCGTGGGGCCTTGCCTTCCTGCCCGACGGCTCCGCGCTCGTGAGCGAGCGGGACACCGGACTGGTCAAGGCGGTCACGCGGTCCGGCCGGGTGCGCACGGTGGGCCGAGTCGGCGGTGTCGACGGCCGCGGCGAGGGCGGGCTGCTCGGCCTCGCCCTCTCCCCGTCGTACCCCACGGACCGAGCGCTCTTCGCGTACTTCACGGCAGGCGACGAGAACCGCATCGCGCGCATGACCTACGACGGTCAGGCACTGTCCGGCCAGCGCACCATCTTCGGCGGCATCCCGGCCGGCGGGATCCACAACGGCGGCCGGATCGCCTTCGGCCCCGACGGGTTCCTCTACGTGGGGACGGGTGAGGCCGGCCTGCGCGACCCGGCACAGGACCGGAGCTCCCTCGGCGGGAAGATCCTGCGGATCACCGCGGACGGCAAGCCGGCGCCGGGCAACCCGTTCGGCGACTCGCCCGTCTACAGCTACGGCCACCGCAACGTGCAAGGGCTGGCGTGGGACGCGCAGGGGCGGCTCTGGGCGAGCGAGTTCGGCCAGAACACCTGGGACGAGCTGAACCTGATCCGGCCCGGCCGCAACTACGGCTGGCCACGGGTGGAGGGCCGCGCCCGCGACCCGCGGTACGTCGACCCGGTCCGGCAGTGGTCGACCGACGAGGCGTCGCCGAGCGGCGTCGCGGTGGCAGGCAACGCGGTCTACCTCGCGGCACTGCGAGGAGCCCGGCTGTGGCAGGTGCCGCTACCCGCCGGCCGGCCGGGGACCTCGAGGGCCTTCCTGACCGGCGACTACGGCCGGCTGCGGACGGTGGCCCTCGCCCCGGACGGCTCCCTGTGGGTCATGACCAGCAACCGCGACGGCCGCGGCAGCCCCCGAAGCGGCGACGACAAGATCATCCGACTCACCCTTTCCTGAGCCTCACTGATGAGCGGCAGTCAGTGCGTCGACCATCTCGTCGTGCAGCGCCGCGATCTCGCGGAAGGCGTGTGCGAGCTGCCTCGCATCGTCGCGCACGGCGGCGAGCTGAGCGCGGCCGAGCGTCCGCGCCTGCCTGTCCAGCACATCGGCGACGCGCGGCCAGTCACCGAGGACGGCAGCTGCGTCCGCTCGGCGCCGAGCGCCCAGGCGCAGCGAGAAGTTCTGCAGCACGGGCAGCGCAGGCGCCCCGAGTCCGGCGTCGGCGGAGTCGGCCAGGGCGTGCAAGGCGTCCGCGCTGCCACGCCCCTCGGCACCGCCGCGCGCCCAGTCAAGGGCAAGGGGAACAAGGTCGCGCAACGCGTCGTCGATGGTGCGTTCACTCGTGCGGCGGAAACCTGTTCGCAGAGGAAAGCGCCCGTTGCCGTAGGCAAGGGTGTCGCTGCCCCAGGCGGCGAGGAACGCCTCCCGGGGCAGCCAGGCGTACGGGTGCCCCTGCGGGTCGTGCATCGTGACGCCCTCAGGTCCGGCCTCGAGCACGGCGACGAAGTGGTCGGCTCCCAGCGGCCGGTCCGAGCCGGGTTGATGCGCCAGCAGTCCGAGCTCGAGCGGCCCGACGAAGACGGCGCCGACGGCGCTCAGCTCGGCGAGCCGTCCGAAGGCCTCGTCCTCCGAGGAGAAGGTCTCCCGGTCGCAGTCCCAGCCCAGCAGCGAGAGCGCCTGGTCCAGGCCCGTGTCAGGGTCCCATCCGACCGGGTCGAACAGCGGCAGCGGCCCCGCCATCTGGAAGCCGAATGGCGAGCCCGTCAAGGTCTCGACGAGGTGGGGGTGCCAGTTGGCGTCCACCACCATGCACAGGGTGTTGGCGTAGCAGTAGGGGCCGGAGCCGATGTAGGGAGTCACACCGGTCAGGGAGTTGCGCCGCACCGCTCGATGACCAGCTCGCGCACCCGCGCCGCGTCCGCCTGGCCGCGGGTCGCCTTCATGACCGCGCCGACGATGGCGCCCGCCGCGGCGACCTTGCCGGAGCGAATCTTGTCGGCGACCTCGGGCTGCGCCGCGAGGGCCTCGTCGACCGCCGCGATGAGCGACGCGTCGTCCGAGACGACCTGCAGCCCGCGGGAGGCGACCACCTCGTCGGGCTCACCCTCTCCCGCGAGGACACCCTCGATCACCTGACGGGCGAGCTTGTCGGTGAGCGCCCCCTCCCCGACCAGCGCCACGACGCGGGCGACCTGAGCCGGCGTCACCGGCAGCGAGGCCAGGTCGGTGCCCCGCTCGTTGGCCGTGCGGGCGAGCTCTCCCAGCCACCACTTGCGCGCCGCGTCCAGTGGGGCCCCGGCGGCGACCGTCCGCTCCACCACGTCGACGGCGCCGGCGTTGACCAGCGACTGCATCTCGAAGTCGCTCAGCCCCCAGGTCTGCTGCAGCTGCCGGTGGCGCACCGCGGGCGACTCGGGCAGGCCGGCGCGCAGCTCCTCCACCCACGCCGGGTCGGGAGCGATCGGCACCAGGTCGGGCTCGGGGAAGTAGCGGTAGTCCTCGGCCTGCTCCTTGGACCGCCCGGGCGTGGTGACGCCGGTGTCCTCGTGCCAGTGGCGGGTCTCCTGCACGACCCGGCCGCCCGAGCCGAGGACCCCGGCCTGCCGGGAGATCTCGTGGCGCACCGCCCGCTCGACCGAGCGCAGGGAGTTGACGTTCTTGGTCTCCGACCGGGTGCCGAACGGCGCGTCCGGACCGGGACGCAGCGACACGTTGGCGTCGCAGCGCAGCGAGCCCTGCTCCATCCGGACGTCCGAGACGCCGAGGGTGCGCATCAGCTCGCGCAGCTCGGTGACGTAGGCCCGCGCCACCGTCGGTGCCAGGGCGCCCGTGCCGACGATCGGCTTGGTGACGATCTCGATGAGCGGGATGCCCGCCCGGTTGTAGTCGACGAGCGAGTAGTCGGCGCCGTGGATGCGACCCGTCGCGCCGCCGACGTGCAGCGACTTGCCCGTGTCCTCCTCCATGTGGACGCGCTCGATCTCGACCCGGACGGTCCGGGTGCCCTCGTCGGTCGGGACCTCGACGTCGAGCCAGCCGTCGGTGCAGATCGGCTCGTCGTACTGCGAGGTCTGGAAGTTCTTCGGCATGTCCGGGTAGAAGTAGTTCTTCCGGGCGAACCGGCACCACGCTGCGATGTCGCAGTTCAGCGCGAGCCCCACGCGCACGGTCGACTCGACGGCGACCCGGTTGAGCACCGGCAACGAGCCGGGCAGGCCCAGGCAGGTCGGGCACACCTGGGTGTTGGGCGGGGCGCCGAAGACGGTCGAGCAGCCGCAGAACATCTTCGAGGCCGTGCCCAGCTCGACGTGCACCTCGAGACCGAGGACCGGGTCGAACGCGGCGACGGCCTCGTCGTAAGGCACCAGCCGGTCGTCGGTGGCGGCGGTCACACCTCCTCCTCGCCGCGGCGCAGCCGGCGTACGACGACCAGGGTGCCCGTGACCACGACGGCCGCGTT
>DASVBJ010000085.1:0-2459 GCA_036375895.1 Actinomycetes bacterium
TGGCCATGACGAATGTGAAGGACCTCTACGACCGGGTCGCTCGGCTGCCGGCCGGCAGGACGATCTTCTCGATCCTGTTCAGTCTGAAGGCGCCGTACTTCGGATCGGTGCGGCCACGCTTCTCGGAGGTCCGGCCCAACCGCGTCGAGCTGGTCATCAAGAAGCGGCGCAGGGTCCTGAATCACATCGGGACCGTCCATGTGATCGCCATCTGCAACGGGCTCGAGGCTGCGATGGGTGCGTTGGCCGAGGTGACCATCCCGCCAGGGAAGCGCTGGATCCCCAAGGGCATGCAGGTGACCTATCCGGCCAAGGCCACCTCCGACATCACCTGCATCGCCGAGACCGACCCGGCCGCATGGACCGGGGACGACCCCGACGTACCGGTGCACGTGCGCGCGGTGCGCGACGACGGCACCGTGGTGGTCGAAGGGGTGATCCGGCTCTGGGTCACCGACAGGCCGGCGCGGCCGAACCAGGCCACGATCCCCGGCAGCACCCCGTAAAGAGGCCGGAGAGACCGAAGGGCGCCCTCCGGCACGGAGGACGCCCAGGTCTCACAACGGGTGCGCCGCCAGGGACTCGAACCCCGAACCCGCGGATTAAGAGTCCGCTGCTCTGCCAGTTGAGCTAGCGGCGCGTGTGCGTCCGAGACTGTACCAGCCGCTCTCGGGTGGCACGAAACCGAGGACGGGGCGGGCTACTGCTCCCACCAGGCGTCGTCGGGCTTGCCTTCCTCGGCGAGGATCTCGGCCGAGTGGGGCTCGTCGTCGAGGGTCAGGTCGCAGAGCAGCGAGAGCGGCACGTGCTCGTGCAGCATGCCCATCACCAGGGCGTCGTCCGCCGCCTGCGAGGCCTCCTGCGGCGCCTCGGTCGGGTCGTGGACCGGTCGGCCAGCGCCGGCCTCGTTCGTGGTCCTCATCGTGCGACACGCTCCTCAGGTCGGTGGGCGCTTCCCGTTGGCACCCCGCTCCGAGCGGTCTTCCTGCCTGCACGGTGAGTGTCGGCAGAAGTGATCGCCCACCTGACCCCCAAACCGGTCACGATCGGGCAAAAACGACGAGCGCCCCGGCCTCGACGGCCGGGGCGCTCGTTCATCGAGCCTGGGGCTCAGATGGGGCGGACCTGGTCCGCCTGCGGGCCGCGCTGGCCCTGGGTCACCTCGAACTCGACGCGCTGGTTCTCGTCGAGGCTGCGGTAACCGTCAGCCTGGATCGCCGAGAAGTGCACGAAGACGTCCGGGCCGCCGCCGTCCTGCGCGATGAAGCCGAAACCCTTTTCGGCGTTGAACCACTTAACGGTTCCCTGAGCCATGTCCTTCTCCTTCAGAGGGACGGAAGTCGAGGCCCACACCTCGTGGACCCCGGGTTGAAGCGACCGTCGTCCCACACCCCGGACCCGACACGGGAATACCAAGTCCGTTTAGCAAAAACGCCCGCTTCGTCGGTGAGGACTTCGCGGGCGTTCAAGACACTGCGAGGCACTGCAACTACAACCGCCGCACACGCTAGTCCATGACAGGCCGGATTACCAAGGGGCCGGCTCAGGTTTCGAGAAGGCGCATGCCCCACGTCAGCTCGTGCCGGTCCCCGGGTCCGAGAGCCACCAGTCCGGTGCCGCTGCGGAAGGCGTCGGCGGCACAGGACATCGGCTCCACCGCGAGGCCCCGACGGCGCCGGGTGGGGTCGGGCAGCGTGTCGCCGGTGAACACCTGGAGGTAGTCGGCGCCGGCACCCAGCCACAGCTCGACGGCCCGGCCCCCGGCGGGATGTTCCAGGCGCACCACCGCGTGACCGTTCGGGTCGCGGAGCAGGCCCGCGAAGGCCGTGTCGAGGCGCTGTGTCCCGATGACCCGGGGGGTCCGGAAGTCGTACGCCGTGCCCGCCACCGGCTCCGTCGCCACCGGGATCCCACGCTCGTCGGACCGGACCCACTGCTGCGCGGGAAGCGTCAGCAACGCCTCGTCGACCAGGTCGGTGCCGACGGTGACGTAGGGGTGCTGGCCCACGCCGTACGGCGCGGCCTCGTCACCGTCGTTGCGCGCCGTCACGGTCACGACGAGCCCCTGTGGCCCGAGCACGTAGGCCACCTGCACGGCGAGCAGGAACGGATAGCCCGGCTGCGGCCACACCGTGGCGCCCAGCACCACGCGCTCGTCGGCGCGCTCGACGAGAGACCACGACGTCCAGCGGAGCAGGCCGTGGATGGCGTTGTGGTTGGCCACCTCGGTGAGCGGCAGCTGCAGGTCCTGGCTCGCCCAGCGGTACCTGCCGTCCCGCACCCGGTTGGGCCACGGCACGAGGAGCTGTCCCCGCCCGCCGTCGACGCGGGCGGACGCGTCGTAGCCGTCGACGACCGGGCGACCTGCCACGACGTACTCCCGCAGGCCGCCGCCCACCTCGACCACCACCGCGCGCTGGTCGCCGTTGTGCAGCACGTGCTGCTCACCCGTCGGGTGA
>DASVBJ010000097.1:0-11506 GCA_036375895.1 Actinomycetes bacterium
TACGCGCTGGTCTGCGTCGACGGGCTCGAGCCCGGCTCGTCGACGGAGTACGACGTGCGGCTGGACGGCGAGCAGGTGTGGCCGCTGCCGGGGTCGGGCCACCCGCCCTCGCGCATCCGCACCCTCGACGACAACCGGCCGCTGCGAGTTGTCTTCGGCTCCTGCCGGTACGCGACGCCGGACGCCGTCGTCGGCGACCGGCACTTCGACCCGGACGCGCTCGACGCCTTCGCCCGGCGGATGATGCGCCAGCCGGAGAGCGACTGGCCGGACGCCCTGCTGCTGCTCGGCGACCAGGTCTACGCCGACGAGACCTCGGACGCGACGCAGCAGCGCATCCGGGCCAAGCGCGACATCACCGTGGCGCCCGGCGACCAGGTCGCGGACTTCGAGGAGTACACCTGGCTCTACCACGAGTCGTGGACCGACCCGGAGGTCCGCTGGCTGCTGTCGACCCTGCCCAGCTCGATGATCTTCGACGACCACGACGTGCGGGACGACTGGAACACGTCGGACACCTGGCGGGCCGAGATGAAGCGCACCTCGTGGTGGGAGGAGCGCATCATCGGCGGCCTCTCGTCGTACTGGGTGTACCAGCACCTCGGCAACCTCTCACCGCAGGCGCTCGCCGACGACGCGCTCTACCAGAAGGTGCGCAGCCACCAGGGCGACGTCGAGCCGCTGCTGCGCGAGTTCGCGGCAGCCGCCGACCGGGAGGCCGACGGGCACAAGGGCGCGCAGTGGTCGTACCGGCGGGACCTCTGCGGCGTCCGGCTGCTCGTCATCGACTCGCGGTGCGGCCGGATGCTCGACGCCGGCGACCGGTCCATGGTGTCCGAGCCGGAGTTCGCCTGGATCGAGGACCAGGTGGCGGGCGACTACGACCACCTGCTGGTCGGCACGTCGTTGCCGTGGCTGCTGCCGCGGGCGCTGCACGACGTCGAGTCGTGGAACGAGCGGCTGGCCGCGGGTGCGCGGGGCCCGCGGATGGCCCGCTGGGCCGAGAAGCTGCGCCGGGCCGCCGACCTCGAGCACTGGGCGGCCTTCCGCAAGTCCTTCGACCGGCTGGCCGACCTGTTCGCCTGCGTCGGCCGGGGCGAGCACAGCGGGCCCGACGGACAGCCACCGGCCACGGTCTGCGTGCTGTCCGGCGACGTCCACCATGCCTACGCGGCACAGGCCCACTACGGCGCCCCGGTGCGTTCGAAGGTCTACCAGCTCACCTGCTCGCCGGTGCACAACTACGTGCCGGCGGCGATGAAGGTGGCGTTCCGGATCACCTGGACCCGCCTGGTGGAGCGGGTCGTGCGGTTCGTGCTGGGCCGGGTGTCGCACGTGCCGCCGATGAGCATCGAGTGGTCGCGCCTCGCCGGCCCCTACTTCGGCGACGAGATCGCGACCCTCACCCTCGACGGCCGGGCCGCCACGCTGCTGCTGGAGAAGGCCGGACTCGACGCGGACGGCACCCCCACCCTGACCCCGGTGGTCACCCTCCCGCTCTCCTGAAACGTGCTACCGCTCCGCCTGCTGTCGCGGCGACTACGCGAGCCGGCCGTCTCACCGCTCGCGGACCCGCCCGTCCTCGACGTCGAGGCGTCGGGTGGTCTCCACGTGCTCGAGCAGCCGCCGGTCGTGGCTCACGAGCAGCAGGGTCCCGTCGTACGTGGCCAGCGCCGCCTCGAGCTGCTCGATCGCGGGCAGGTCGAGGTGGTTGGTCGGCTCGTCGAGCACCAGCAGGTTGGCCTGCCGCGCCATGAGCAGGGCCAGGTCGGCCCGGGTGCGCTCGCCGGGGGACAGCGAGCCGACCGGCCGGCCGACGTCGTCGGCGCCGAGCCCGAACTTCGCGAGGAGCGTCCGGGCGTCCGCCTCCTCCTGGCCGGTGGCGGCGCGGAAGGCGGCGGCCAGCGGCGTTCGCGGGTCGAGAGTCCGCCGGACCTGGTCGATCTCACCGATCACCAGGCTGCGGCCGAGCCACTGCCGGCCGGCGGCGAGCGGCACCCGGCCGAGCAGGGCCGCGAGCAGGGTCGACTTGCCCGACCCGTTCGGCCCGGCGACGGCCACCCGCTCGCCCCGTCGCACGTGCAGGTCGACCGGGCCGAGCCGGAAGCCGCCCCGCTCGACGACCGCGCCGGCGAGCCCGGCCACCTCCTCGCCGGACCGCGAGCCGGTGTCCAGCGACAGCCGGAGCTGCCACGGGTCGCGCGGGTCGTCGACCTGCTCCAGCCGGTCCAGGGCCCGCAGCGTGCGGCCCGCCGCCGCGCTGCGGCTCTGCGCACCCGCGACCCGGGCCGCCCGGACGGTCCGGTCCGGCTCCTCCCGCCTGGCCTTCGCGCTGGTCGCCCGGGCGGTGCCCTCCCGAGCCCACTGCTTCTCCCGCCGGGCCCGCTCGACCAGGCCCCGCCGCGCCTCGTCGTACGCCTCGAACGCCTCCCGGGCCGCGACCCGGGCGCGCTCGCGTTCCTCGAGGTAGGCCGCGAACCCACCGCCGAACAACCGACCGGTGTGCGTGAACTCGTCCAGCTCGAGCACCTCGCCGGCCACCCGCTCGAGGAAGGCGCGATCGTGCGAGACGACGACGAGGCCGCCCTGGCGTCGGGTCAGGAACGCCTCCAGCCTTGCCAGCCCGTCGACGTCCAGGTCGTTTGTGGGCTCGTCTAGCAGCAGCACGTCCACCTGGGACAGCAGGATCGCGGCCAGCGCCACCCGCGCCAGCTGGCCACCGCTCAGCGTGGTCGTGTGCTGGTCGAGCAGCGCCTCCGGGAGGCCGAGCTCGGCGAGCACCACCGGAGCCCGGCGCTCGAGGTCCGGCCCACCCAGGGCGAGGTAGCGCTCCAGCGCCACGGCGTACGCATCGCCCGCGGAGGGGGCGTCATCGGCGAGCGCGGCCGCCGCCCGCTCGAGCGCGGTCTCGGCGTCCGCGACACCGGTACGCCGGGCGAGGTACTGCCGCACCGGCTCCTGCGGGCGCCGGTCCCGCTCCTGTGGCACCAGCGCGACCGTGCCGGTCTCGGGCCGGCGGGAGACGGTCCCCTGCTCGGGTGTCAGGTGGCCGGCCAGCAGCCGCAGCAGGGTCGACTTGCCGACCCCGTTGGGGCCGACGACGGCGAGGCGACTGCCGGGGCCGACGGTGAACGTGAGGCCGGTGAGCACGGTCCGCGCGCCGTGGGAGAAGCCGACCTCCCGCAGGTCGACGGCGGCGCTGGACACCGGCCCAACGCTAGGGGGCCGGTCGTGGCGACGCGACCGGTTTCGGAGCGGTTCCCGGGCTCAGTCGATGCGGACGGTGCCGTGGGCGGTCGCGAAGTGCACCGCGACCAGCCCGGGCTCGTCGTCGTCGACCCAGTCGACCTCGATGTCCTTGCGATCGATGCGCTCGCCCAGCCAGTCCGCGATGGTCGCCTCGTCGCCGCAGAGCTCGACCCGGGTGATCCGCGGTGTGCCGTCCCCGCCCACGCTGGGGTGGAAGCGTGGCTCGGACTGCCACTGCACGAAGAACGGCAGCGCCGGGTCGTCCAGCAGGTCGCGTACGCCGATCTGCCGCCAGGTGAGGTCGACGCCGTCGGGGCGCCGACGGTGGCCCGGGACGGAGGGCCGGCCGAGCCGCCGCTCCACCGAGGCGATGTCGTCGACGGCGACCACCCAGGCCAGCCACCCGCCGCCGGCTGCGGTGCGCTGCTTGACCGCCTGCCCGAACGGTGCCTTGTCCGCCGCCGGGTGGTCGAGCGCGGCCACCACCTCGAGGTAGACCCCGCCGGCGAGCGGCAGCACGAAGTTGCGCGTGCCGAAGCGCGGGTGGATGCCGCCGTCGCTGAACCCAGCCCCCAGGGCTGACCCCAGGCGCTGGACGGCGGCGGCGAGGCCCTCGGGGCCGGCGGCGTACGAGATGTGGTCCAGGCGCACGTGACGCATTCTGCTGGGCCGCTCCGCAGCGCCCGTCAGGGGGGTCACCGTGGCGCGTACCCGGCCGCGACCTTGAGGAAGATGTCGTTGGCCTCCGGCTCGCCGATGCTGACCCGGGCCCCCTCGCCGGCGAAGGGCCGGACGACCACCCCGGCCTCCTCGCAGGCCGCGGCGAAGTCGAGGGTGCGCTCGCCCAGCCGCAGCCACACGAAGTTGGCCTCGGAGGCCGGGACCTCGGCCCAGCCCAGCTGCCGCAGCTCGTGCTGCACCCGGGTCCGCTCCTCGACCAACGCCCCGACCCGCTCGAGCAGCTCGTCCTCGACGGCGAGGGAGGCGGTCGCGGCGATCTGGGCGACCCCGCTCACCCCGAAGGGCACCGCGGTCTTGCGCAACGCCTCCGCGACCGGCTCGTGCGCGACCGCGAAGCCGACCCGCAGGCCGGCGAGCCCGTACGCCTTGGAGAACGTGCGCAGCACGGCGACGTTGGGACGGTCGCGGTACATGTCGAGCGCGTCCGGCACCTCGGGGTCGCGGACGAACTCGCGGTAGGCCTCGTCGATGACCACCAGGACGTGCGGCGGCACCCGGTCGAGGAACCGTTCGAGCTCGGCCCGGCGCACCGCCGTACCGGTCGGGTTGTTCGGCGAGCAGACCAGCACCAGCCGCGTGCGGTCGGTGATCGCGTCGGCCATCGCGTCCAGGTCGTGGTGCTCGTCGGACCGCAGCGGGACCTGCACAGAGCGGGCCCCCGAGATCTGCACCACGATCGGGTAGGCCTCGAACGACCGCCAGGCGTAGACGACCTCGTCGCCCTCGGCCGCGGTCGACTGCAAGACCTGCTGCAGCACGCCGACCGAGCCGGTGCCGGTGGCGACGTGACTGACCGGCACGTCGAACCGCTCCGCGATGGCGGTGGTCAGGCCGGTCGCGAACATGTCCGGGTAGCGGTTGAAGCGCCCGGCCTCGTCGGTCACGGCCGCCAGCACCGACGGCAGCGGGGGAAACGGGTTCTCGTTCGACGAGAGCTTGTACGCCGGAGCGCCGTCGCGGGCCGAGGCGGCGCGCCCCGGCTTGTACGTCGGGATGCCGTCCAGTGCGGCCCGCAGTCGAGGGGTGGCGTTGGTCATGAGGCTCACCTTAGGCGCCGCCCTCGGCGGGGGCGCGGTCAGCGACCGAGCGGAAGCGCCACCAGACACTGGCTCGGGTCCTCGTGGTAGCGAGCGACGAGCTCCGCGGTGGCCCGGTCGAGCCGCCGGTGCAGGGCCTCGCGGTAGGAGGACAGGACGGTCTCGGCGCTCGCGAGCTTGGCGTTCAGCTCGCGCCGCTCGTCGTCGGTGAGGACGTCGGCGCTGCGGGCCCACAGGTCGGGCAGGTTCGGCAGGATCGGCATCCCGCCCTCGGGATGCAGCTCGAGGATCGCGGTGCGGCCGTGGCCGGAGCGCAGCTCGGTGAGGGCCTCGCGCAGGCTGTCCCGGTCACCCGGCTCGCCCTGCGCGCGCAACACGTCGCGGCGCGCCTGCAGGAGACGCCGCCAGTAGGACGCCCGCAGCTCCTCGGTCTGCAAGGTGCGCCGGTATGCCCGCAGCCGGTCGAGGCTCATGTGAGCGAGCTCCTCGGAGCGCGCCGGCGCCGACGTGGCAGCGGCACGTGGCCGGTCGGGGTGCGCAGCCGACGACTGGGGCGCGGCGGGGACCTCCTCCGCACCCCGGGCCGCAGCCCCGATCGTCGTCACGGTCCGATCATCGACGGCGCCCGGAACTTCCTTGATCTCTCTCACCCGAAGGGAGGCAGAGCCTGGCGAGGGCTAGATCCGGGGGCTCGCCGGTGCGAGCCGGTCGGGCGAGAGGTCACGGACCGAGGCACAGCCCATCAGCCCCAGCGTGAGGTCGAGCTCGGCGACGAGGTTGCGCAGCACCTGCCGGACGCCGGCGGCGCCGTCGAGGGCCAGGCCGTAGACGTACGGCCGGCCGGCCAGGACCGCGGTGGCACCGAGGCACAGCGCCTTCACGATGTCGGCTCCACCCCGGATGCCGCTGTCGAACAGCACGGGCACGTCCGGTCCGACCGCGCCGGCGACACCGGGCAGCGCGTCGAGGGCGGCGACCGAGCCGTCCACCTGGCGGCCGCCGTGGTTGGACACGACGATGCCGTCGGCGCCGGCGGCCACCGCCCGTCGCGCGTCGTCGGGATGCAGGATCCCCTTGACCAGCAACGGCAGCCGGGTCCGCGTCCGCAGCCGGGCGAGGTCGTCCCAGGACAGCCACGGACGCGAGAACACGTCCAGGAACGTCTCGACCGCGGCCCTCGGCCGCGGTGACCGGATGTTGTCGCGGAACCGGCCGGGGTACGCGCGAGTCAGGTCGAGCAGGGTGCGGACCGCCGCGGGCGTGGGCTTCGGGCTTGGACCGGCTGGACCGGCCGCGACCCGCTCGTCGACCAGCCGCTGGAAGACCGGGTCGCTGACGTACTGCGCGATCCCGAGGCCGTGCGCGAAGGGCAGGTAGCCGAGGTCGAGGTCGCGGCAGCGCCAGCCGAGCACGGTGGTGTCGACCGTCAGCACGACGGCGTCGCACCCGCTCGCCTCGGCCCGCGCCACGAAGCTGTCGGACAAGTCGTCGGCGGCGCTGGCATAGAGCTGGAACCACCGCGGCGCGTCGCCCATCGTCGCGGCCACCGTCTCCATCGGCACGGACGCCTGGCTGGACTGGACGAACGGCAGCCCCTCCGCCGCCGCGGCGGCGCCGACGGCCCGGTCGGCGTCGCGGTGCGCCATCTCGAGGACCCCCACCGGCGCGAGGAGCAGCGGGGCCGGCAGCCGACGACCGAACAGCTCGACGCTCAGGTCTCGCTCGCGTACGCCGTGCAGGGCCCGGGGCACGATGCGGTGCCGGTCGAACGCCGCCCGGTTCGCCCGCGCGGTCGCCTCCCCGCCGGCCGAGCCGGCGACGTAGGCGAAGGCCTGCCGGGACATCGCGCGGCGGGCCGCGTCCTCGAGCCGCCCCGGGTCGGTCGGGACCCGGGACCGGTGACCCAGCGCCCCGGCCCGGTAGACCTCTGCCTGCCGGACCCGCCCGGGCCCGGCGGTGTCAGGCTGGTCGGCGGGCACCGTGGTCATGCGAGCCTCCTCCCGGCACCCGCGAGGACGCAGCGAGGCACCGCAGTCAGGTTCCCACCCCGGTGGCGGGTCAGGTGGCGAGCAGTGCCCGCAGCGCGCTGTCGACGTCGAGGTGGAGGCGCTCCCGGCCGCGAGGGCAGAGGGCGTAGGTCGAGCCCAGGAAGTCGACCACGTCGGTGGCCGACAGCTGGATCAGGGCCTCGCCGTCCGGCGAGCTCAGCAGCACGCACAGGACCGTCTGCTCACCCCAGGACCACGGCCAGATCCGGACGTCGCCCTCACCGGCGGCCCGGTGCAGGCCGACCGTCAGCAGCTCCCGCCCGAACGTCCAGGGGACCTCGTGCCCGTCGTCGGACCGGAACACGGCCTGGACTGCGAAAGGGTCCGACGTGTCGTACCGCATCAGCAGCGGCACACACAGTGGCCCATCCGTACCGGTCACGACTTCAGCCAGCAGCTCGCGCGTGACCGTCGAGGACACCAGACCCATTGCTATTTCTCCTTCGCACGAATCGCTCCAGTGAGCGAACCGTTACAACGAGCAAGCCCGTTACAGCTGGGCCGTGGCGCAACTCCCAGATGGCACCGATGACCGCCGTCCACACATCGCGGCGTCAGCTCTGCGCCATGTCGACAAAACGTGAGTAGTGACCCTGGAAGGCCACCGTGATCGTCGCCGTCGGTCCGTTGCGGTGCTTGGCCACGATGAAGTCGGCCTCACCCGCGCGCGGCGACTCGCGCTCGTAGAGCTCCTCGCGGTGCAGCAGCACGACCATGTCGGCGTCCTGCTCGATCGAGCCGGACTCCCGCAGGTCCGACATCTGCGGCTTCTTGTCGGTGCGCTGCTCGGACCCGCGGTTGAGCTGGGAGATGGCGATCACCGGGACCTCGAGCTCCTTGGCCAGCAGCTTGATGGCCCGGGAGAACTCCGAGACCTCCTGCTGGCGGCTCTCCACCCGCTTGCCGCTCGACATCAGCTGCAGGTAGTCGATGATCACGAGCTTGAGGTCGCTGCGTTGCTTGAGCCGCCGACACTTTGCCCGGATCTCCATCATCGACATGTTCGGCGAGTCGTCGATGAACAGCGGCGCGTTCGACACCTCACCCATCCGGCGGGCCAGCCGGGTCCAGTCGTCGTCGGTGAGCTTGCCCGTGCGCATGTGGTGCAGCGGCACGCGTGCCTCGGCCGACAGCAGGCGCATCGTGATCTCGTTGCGGCCCATCTCCAGCGAGAAGATGCACGTCGTCATGCCGTTCTTGATCGCGGCCGCCCGGGCGATGTCGAGCCCCAGGGTCGACTTGCCGACCGCCGGCCGCGCCGCGACGACGATCATCTGGCCCGGGTGCAGGCCGTTGGTCAGCTCGTCGAAGTCGGCGAACCCGGTCGGCACCCCCACCATCTCGCCGCCGCGGGAGCCGATGGCCTCGATCTCGTCGAGGGTGCCCTCCATGATCGCGGACAGCGGGACGTAGTCCTCGGAGGTGCGGCGGTCCGTGACGCTGTAGACCTCCGCCTGGGCCGCGTCGACGATGTCGTCGGCGTCACCGTCGCCGGTGTAGCCCATCTGCACGATCTTGGTGCCGGCCTCGACGAGCCGGCGCAGCACAGCGGTCTCGCGCACGATGCGCGCGTAGTAACCGGCGTTGGCCGCCGTGGGCACGGACGAGATGAGCGTGTGCAGGTAGGGGGCGCCACCCACCCGGCCGAGCTCACCGCGCTTCTGCAGCTCGGCGGAGACGGTGACCGCGTCCGCCGGCTCGCCCCGGCCGTACAGGTCGACGATGGCCTCGTAGACCAGCTCGTGGGCCGGCCGGTAGAAGTCGTGCCCCCGGACGACCTCGACGACGTCCGCGATCGCATCCTTGGAGAGGAGCATCCCGCCGAGCACGGACTGCTCGGCGGCGACGTCCTGGGGTGGGGTGCGCTCGAACTCCGCCGGGGGCGGTGCACTCGGGAAGTCCGCGACGCTCAAAACCCCGTGCCACCCTTTCGTCCACGTCCGCCGGGCCGGTCCGGCATTGATCGTTCTACCGGCCAGGGCCGACAGCCAGCCCCCTCTGTCCCCAGGGCCGCGGTGGACGCTAGGCGGCTGGGCCGCATCCCTCAAGACCCGCCTGTGGACATCCGGGGGACGGCGTTGTGGACGGTCCGGTAACGGCTGTGCAACGGCTGTGGAGAACCCTGTGGACTTGTGGATGACCACCGGGACGCCACGCGGCGTACCGTGCGCTTTCCCCGTCCACCGGGTGTGGACGAAAGAAAGTCGGGCCTGTCATCGCCGTCGGCCCGGCCACCTAGGCTCGGCGGGTGCCCCGCCCCACGCCTCGACCGGTGCTGCGCCACCCGCACGACCGCGAGATCCTCCGCCTGGCGGTGCCCGCGTTCGGGGCACTCGTCGCGGAGCCCGCCTTCCTGCTCGCCGACTCCGCCATCGTCGGGCACCTCGGCACCGCCCAGCTCGCCGGCCTCGGCGTCGCCGGGGCGCTGCTGGCCACCGCGGTCTCGGTCTGCGTCTTCCTCGCCTACGGCACCACCGCCTCGGTCGCCCGCCGGCTCGGCGCAGGCGACCGCCGGGCGGCGCTCGCGCAGGGCATCGACGGCGTGTGGCTGGCCGCGGCGCTCGGGACGCTGCTCGGGCTGGCCGGCCTGGCTCTCGCCGGCCCGCTCGTCGACGCGTTCGGCACCTCGGCGGCGGCCACGCCGTACGCCCTCACCTACCTGCGCGTGTCGCTGCCCGGCCTGCCCGCGATGCTGGTGGTGCTGGCCGCCACCGGGGTGCTGCGCGGCCTGCAGGACACCCGCACCCCGCTCGCCGTCGCCGTGGCGGGCGCCGTCGTCAACATCGGGCTGAACGTCGCCCTCGTCTACGGCCTCGGCCTCGGCATCGCCGGCTCCGCCCTGGGGACCCTGCTGACCCAGGTGGGCATGGCGGCGGCGTTCCTCGCGGTCGTGGTGCGCGGTGCCCGGGCCCACGGGGCGCCGCTGCGCCCCCACCTGCCCGGCATCCGGGCCGCGGCCGCCGCGGGGCTGCCACTCGTCGTGCGGACGGTCACGCTGCGGGCGGCGCTGCTCGTCATGACGTACGTCGCCACCGCGCAGGGCACCGAGTCCGTGGCCGCCCACCAGGTCGCGTTCACCATCTGGCTGTTCCTGTCCCTCGCCCTGGACGCGGTGGCGATCGCGGGCCAGGCGATCGTCGGCCGCTACCTCGGTGCGGGTGACGTGCTCGGGACCCGGGCGGCGACCCGCCGGATGGTCGAGTGGGGGGTGGCGGCGGGCGTGCTGCTCGGGGTCGTGGTCGCGGTGCTGCGCGCGGCGTACGTGCCGCTCTTCACGCCGGATCCCGCGGTGCGTGAGCTGCTCGGCGCCGTGCTCGTCGTGGCCGCGCTCTTCCAGCCGGTCTGCGGCGCGGTGTTCGCGCTCGACGGGGTGCTGATCGGCGCGGGCGACGGCCGCTACCTCGCTCGGGCCGGGCTGGTGACCCTGGCGGTGTTCCTGCCGTTGGCCGGCCTGGTGCTCGTCACGGACGCCGGCCTGGTCGCGCTGTGGTGGGCGTTCAGCGGCTTCATGCTGGCCCGGCTCGGCACCCTGCTGTGGCGCGAGCGCGGCGACGCGTGGCTGGTGACGGGAGCGGCCTTGCCCGCCGGCCGGACCCGCTGACCCGCCGCCCGCCGCAGCAGGCGTAGTCGACGGCCGGGAAGACGACGAAGGCCCGGTCCGTGCGGCGCCTGTTCGGCTTTTAGTGCGGGTGCTTGGGGCACATCGGTGCCTCTGGCGTCCCGGGCCTCGAGAGCAGCCCCCGCTACCGCCTGACGGCGGGGCGGGGGCTGCTTCGTGTTCCGCCCGACCGCGGCCGTCGCGGGCCAACGTAGGGGCGGACACGGTGGGCGGGCCGCAGGCGCGCCGGTCGGTGCACTTCGCGCGGACTGCGGCACAGTTGTGCATGTGCTGACGCGTTCACCCCAGCTACGCGACGCGCTGGCAACGGCGCAGCGCTCGCTGGACCATCCGCCCGCATCGTGGCTGGCTGAACCGCCGGCGGGGCTGCATCCTCTCCACGCCGAGACGCGGCTCCCGGGCGGTGTCGCGCTCGCCGACGCGGGCGCCGCCCTGCTGTCGTGGGACGTGCATCGTGGCGCGGGCCTGCGTGTGGAGGCAGACGGGCCTGCTCGCGTGGGCGGAACAGTCGTTGTCGCCGTCCGCCTCGGGCCGCTGTGGGCGGTCGCGCCGTGTCGAGTGGTCGAGGTCGTCGACGAGCCGGGACGGGTGGGGTTCGCCTACGCAACCTTGCCGGGTCATCCGGAGTTGGGCGTCGAGCGCTTCACGTTCGAGGACGTCGGTGACGGTGTCCGGTTCGAGGTAGACGCGGTTAGCCGCCCGGCCCTGTGGGCGTCGCGGGTCGCGCCGGCGGTCGCGAAGCGGGTGCAGGCGTCGGTGACCGCCCGCTACCTCGCCGCTGCCGCTGCGTGCGTGTCGCGAACTACGTGAGT
>DASVBJ010000111.1:0-4103 GCA_036375895.1 Actinomycetes bacterium
ACGACAGGGCCGTGCGGCAGCGGGCCGAGCTCGTCGCGGCCGGCGTCACCCACGTCGTGGACTGCCGGATCGAGTGGGACGACGCGCAGGCCTGGCGGGGGACCGGGGTGCAGTACGTCCGTGCCCCGATCGACGACGCGGGCCAGCGGGTGCCGTCGGCCTGGTTCGAGGCCGAGGTCGGCCGCGTCATCGGGTGGCTCGAGGAGCCGGACGCGGTCGTGCTGACCCACTGCCACATGGGGGTCAACCGCGGGCCGAGCCTCGGCTTCGCGGTCCTGCTCGGCCTCGGCCTGGAGCCGGTGGAGGCGCTCCGGGCGATCCAGGCGGCGCGACCGATCGCCTACGCCTACTACGCCGAGGACGCGGTCGAGTGGTGGATCGAGCGCCACGCGCTCGGTGATGCGGAGGCCGCGGCCCATCGCGAGGCGTTCGCGGCGTACCGCGAGCAGCAGCGGCTCGACGTCGTCCACGTCATCGCCGACATCCGGTCCGCGGAGCGGGACGCAGGTCCCGCATCGTGGGACGCGTGACACACTGGCTTGACGTGACCAGCCAGGGACGGAGACCGTAGCCCCATGCGTACCGATGTTCTCGTACGGACGAGACGCGCCCGCTGACGACGGCACCCCGCCGAAGCGCGCGCGTCACCCTCGCAAGCCCACGGGCGGCGAGGGTTTTTTGTTGGGTGAGTGGGAGAGCGACGAGAAGGACGAGGAAGCCATGAGTGAGCAGCCCGCTGCCACCGAGACGGTGACCGGTGCGCAGAGCCTGATCCGGTCCCTGGAGTCGGCCGGGGCCGAGAACGTCTTCGGCATCCCGGGCGGCGCGATCCTCCCGGCGTACGACCCGCTCTTCGACTCCGTCAAGCTCCGCCACATCCTCGTCCGGCACGAGCAGGGTGCAGGCCACGCGGCCCAGGGGTACGCCGCGGCGACCGGCAAGGTGGGCGTGTGCATGGCCACCAGCGGGCCCGGTGCCACCAACCTGGTGACCCCGATCGCTGACGCCTACATGGACTCGGTGCCGATCGTCGCGGTCACCGGCCAGGTGCCGAGCGCGTCGATCGGCACGGACGCCTTCCAGGAGGCCGACATCCGCGGCATCACGATGCCGATCACCAAGCACAACTACCTGGTCACCGACCCGGCCGAGATCCCGCGCACCGTCGCGGAGGCGTTCCACATCGCCTCCACCGGGCGCCCGGGCCCCGTGCTCGTCGACGTCTCGAAGGACGCGCTGCAGGCCAGCACGCACTTCGAGTGGCCCGAGTCCGTCGAGCTGCCCGGCTATCGCCCCGTGACGAGGCCGCACGCCAAGCAGGTGCGCGAGGCGGCCCGGCTCATCGTCGAGTCGCGACGGCCGGTGCTCTACGTCGGCGGCGGCGTGCTCAAGGCGCGGGCGTGGGCCGAGCTCCGGCAGCTGGCCGAGCTCACCGGCATCCCCGTCGTCACGACGCTGATGGCCCGCGGTGCCTTCCCGGACAGCCACCACCAGCACCTCGGCATGCCCGGCATGCACGGCACCATGGCCGCCGTCACCGCCCTGCAGAAGTCCGACCTGATCATCTCCCTCGGCGCCCGCTTCGACGACCGGGTGACCGGCAAGCTGTCGAGCTTCGCCCCGGAGGCCAAGGTGATCCATGCGGACATCGACCCGGCCGAGATCTCCAAGAACCGCGTCGCCGACGTGCCGATCGTCGGTGACTGCCGGGAGGTCATCGCCGACCTGAGCCTCGCCGTCAAGGCCGAGCACGACGCCGGCCGGGACGGCGACTACGAGGCGTGGTGGACACAGCTGGACCTGTGGCGATCGACCTACCCGCTGGGCTACGAGCGGCCCGAGGACGGCTCGCTCGCGCCGCAGTTCGTCATCGAGCGGCTGGGTCGCATCGCCGGCCCGGACACGCTCTACGTCGCCGGCGTGGGCCAGCACCAGATGTGGGCGGCGCAGTTCATCTCGTACGAGAAGCCGGGCACCTGGCTGAACTCCGGCGGCCTCGGCACGATGGGGTACGCCGTGCCCGCGGCGATGGGCGCGAAGGTCGGCCGCCCGGACGCCACCGTGTGGGCGATCGACGGCGACGGCTGCTTCCAGATGACCAACCAGGAGCTCGCGACCTGCGCGGTCAACGACATCCCCATCAAGGTCGCCGTCATCAACAACGGCAGCCTCGGCATGGTGCGCCAGTGGCAGACGCTGTTCTACAACGAGCGCTACAGCAACACCGACCTCGGCGCGTCGGGGCGGGCGCGGGCCGTGCCCGAGCGCATCCCCGACTTCGTCAAGCTGGCCGAGGCCTACGGCTGCGTCGGGCTGCGCTGCGAGAAGGCGCACGACGTCGACGCGACGATCGAGCGGGCGATGGCGATCGACGACCGCCCGGTGGTGGTCGACTTCACGGTGCACCACGACGCGATGGTGTGGCCGATGGTGCCGGCCGGCACGAGCAACGACGAGATCCAGGTCGCGCGCGACATGGCGCCGCAGTGGGACGCCGAGGAAGGGGAGGCCTGAGATGAGCCGTCACACCCTGTCCGTGCTGGTGGAGAACAAGCCCGGTGTGCTGGCCCGCATCGCGAGCCTCTTCTCCCGCCGCGGGTTCAACATCGACTCGCTTGCGGTCGGTCCCACCGAGCACGACGACATCTCCCGGATGACCATCGTCGTCAACGTGGAGGACCTGCCGCTCGAGCAGGTGACCAAGCAGCTCAACAAGCTCGTCAACGTCATCAAGATCGTGGAGCTCGACCCGGCGACCTCGGTCCAGCGCGAGCTGCTCCTGGTCAAGGTGGCCGCCGACCGCCAGACGCGCTCGCACATCCTCGAGACGGTCCAGCTGTTCCGGGCCAAGGTCGTCGACGTCGCCCCGGACGCGGTGACCATCGAGGCGACGGGCAACGCCGACAAGCTCGACGCGTTGCTGCGGGTCCTCGAGCCGTACGGCGTCCGCGAGCTCGTCCAGTCCGGCATGGTGGCCGTCGGGCGCGGGGCGCGCTCGATCACCGACCGCACCGCCCGCCTGACCCCCGCACCACCCGTCGCGCGGTGACCCGCACCGCCGGAGAGAGGAAAGAGTCCCGTGGCAGAGCTGTTCTACGACGACGACGCCGACCTGTCGGTCATCCAGGGCCGCAACGTGGCCGTGCTGGGCTACGGCAGCCAGGGTCACGCCCACGCGCTGTCGCTGCGCGACTCCGGGGTCGACGTCCGGGTCGGCCTGCCGGAGGGATCCAAGAGCCGTGAGCGGGCCGACTCGGAGGGCCTGCGCGTGGTCACGCCGTACGAGGCCTGCGAGGAGGCCGACCTGGTCATGGTCCTCGCTCCCGACCCGATCCAGCGCAAGCTCTACGCCGAGGCGATCGGGCCGAACCTCGTCGACGGCGACGCGCTCTTCTTCGGCCACGGGCTGAACATCCGCTACGGGCTCGTCGAGCCGCCCGCCGGCGTCGACGTCTGCATGGTCGCGCCGAAGGGGCCGGGCCACCTGGTGCGCCGGCAGTTCGTCGACGGCCGCGGCGTGCCCGTGCTCATCGCCGTCGAGCAGGACGCCACCGGTGCCGCCTGGGACCTCGTCAAGGCCTACGCCAAGGGCATCGGTGGCACCCGGGCGGGTGCGATCAAAACGACGTTCACCGAGGAGACCGAGACCGACCTGTTCGGCGAGCAGGCGGTGCTGTGCGGCGGCGTATCGGCGCTGGTCAAGGCCGGCTTCGAGACGCTGGTCGAGGCCGGCTACCAGCCCGAGGTGGCCTACTTCGAGTGCATGCACGAGCTGAAGCTGATCGTCGATTTGTTCTACCAGGGCGGGCTGAACTACATGCGCTACTCGGTCTCCGACACAGCCGAGTGGGGCGACTACGTGGCCGGCAAACAGATCATCAACGAGCAGACCCGCGCGGCTATGAAGCAGCTGCTGGCCAACATCCAGAGCGGCGCGTTCGCCGAGGACTGGATCGAAGAGAACCATAACGGCCGGCCGAACTTCAACCGCATGCGCGCGGAGGATGTCGATCACCCAATCGAGCGCGTCGGCCGCGAGCTGCGCGCGATGATGCCGTTCGTCAACCCGAAAGAGGTCATTCCGGGGCAGGGTGGAGCCTAAC
>DASVBJ010000011.1:0-15471 GCA_036375895.1 Actinomycetes bacterium
GCGAGGACCCACGCCATCCCCCGCTCGACGGCGTCGATGACATAGGGCCGCAGCTCGGCGGCGGGGATGATCCGGTCGACCGACCCGACGCGGAGCGCCCGCTGGATCGTGTGGATGGCGTCGAACTCGTCGGCCACCTCACCGAGCTTCTCCGAGCGGACGTCCTCGGTCGCGCGCACCAGGCGTGCCCGCAACGTCCCCGCCTCGGCACCCTGGGCGGTGGCGATGGACTCCCGCAACGCGGCCACTCTCGGGTCGTTCTCCGTACGGGCCTTGACCTCGCGGGCGAACACCGTGGCGGCCGCCGGCGCCCCACCGATGACCGAGGCGTAGGAGCCCTCGACTGCGGCGATCTCCATCGAGGCGTTGAGCCTCTTCGAGAAGACGACGAAGGCGCCGCCGTGGTAGCGGGAGATGACGACGAAGACGATGGGGCCGTCGAAGTTCGTGACCGCGCGGCCGATCTCTGCGCCGTACTCCAGCTGCCAGCGGCGCATCGACTCCGGTGACCCGTCGAAGCCGGACAGGTTCGCCAGCACGACCAGCGGCCGGTTGCCGCTGGCCGCGTTGATGGCCCGGGCGGTCTTGCGGGAGGACTGCGGGAACAGGGTGCCGGAGGTCCACGACGGTGGTCCGTCCGCCGGCACGTAACCGCGTCGCGCCAGGTTGCGCGACTCCATGCCGAGCATGCACACCGGGATGCCACCGACGTGGGCGTCCCAGACGACGGAGGTCTCGCTCAGCCGCCAGCCGCCCCAGCGCTCCAGCGGCTCGGAGTCGGCGTCGGTGACGGCCCGCATGACCGACCGGATGTCGAAGGGCTTCTTTCGCTCCGGGTTGCGCTCGGCGGAGAAGACGTCGCCCACAACCGTGAAGTCGCAGCCGGGGACGGCCGCGTGCGGAGACACGCAGACGTCGCGGTCCACGGGGTCGCTGGTGGGTGACCGGCGCGGGAAGCGCTCGCCCGGCACGACGTACGTGTGGTCGTAGTGGCGCATGAGCACCCGGCAGGCCTCTTCGAAGCTGGGTGCCCAGTACTGCGCCTGGCCGTTCGGACCCATGACCCGGTCGTAACCGCCAATGCCGAAGTTGTCCTCCGCCGACACTCCGCCGGAGAAGTCCAGCGCCTGCTTGCCAGTGAGCACCATCGCGCTCGTCGGGATCATGACGAGGATGCCCTTGGTGTGCATGAGCATCGTCGCCTCGGCGTTCCAGTAGGGCTGGCCTCCGACGGTGATGCCGGTGATGACGATGTTGACCTCGCCGCCCCGCTGGGTGAACTCGATGAGCCCTCGCAGCACGTAGGCGATCCAGTCCATGTTCTCGGTGCCGCTGTCCATGGCGATGAGCGCGCCGGAGGACACCGCGAACCACTCGACCGGCACCCGCATCCGCTCGGCCAGCTCCAGGCCGGCGAGGATCCGCCGGCACTCCGGCTCGGCCAGGTTGCCCAGGCCGCGCGTCGGGTCGCTGAGCAGGGCGACCCGGGTCATCCCCTCGGGCACCTTCGCGGTCCTGCTGGTGAGCAGCCCCACCACGATGTTGGCGGAGTTGCGTCCGGGCTCGCGGTCGACCGGCACGAGGGTGCCGTCGGGGTCGAGGTCGTGCTCGACGAACACGCCGGGCGGGAACTCCGCCGAGGTGCCCGGCTCGGGCGCCAGCATCCGCACGATCTCGTACGGGTACGGCACGCCGAAGCGCTCGGCCACCAGCACCTTCTGCCGGTACCGGGTCAAAGGCCGCACCGGCTCGTTGCCAGGGGGCCGCTCCCGCACGGTGACCCCGTGCCCGCCGATGCCCTCGACGTGCAGGATGGCCTCGCGCAAGGAGCCGTCCGGCTCCGGGATGCGCACGCGCAGCAGGACCTTCTCGAGGTTGGCGCCCTCGGCCAGCGGAGCGAACGAGCGCGCCAGGCTCGGCCAGGTGGCACGTGGCACGTCCCAGACCGGGCGCACGTAGAGCACCATCCGGTTGGCCACCGGTCGCGCCTGGGGCGGGAACGTGGCGAGAGCCGACCGCATCGCGGCGAGCGCCTGCAACCCCATCCGCCCCAGCCAGGGATAGGTGACCGCCCCCGTCGCGTCCTGCACCGGCGTGAGGTCGCGCACCTCCGCGAGGGCGAACAGCCTGTGGTCCTTCGGGTTCTCGTGGGCGACCCCGTGGAAGAGGTACACGTCCTCGGCCGAGGCCAGCCGCTCCAGCCGGAAGTTGGCCAGCCGCCACGGGTCCAGCCGCTTGGCCAGCATCGGGTGCAGGTTCCGGTAGAGCAGGTCCTCCTGGTAGCCGCCGCCCTCGCGCGGCCGGTACGTCAGGTGCTGGGTGCGGAAGTGCTCGGCCTGCGTCCCGACGGTGCTCGTGACCGTGATGTCCAGCCGCCAGGGCTGGCGCCCGAAGTCGCACTCGGCGAGCAGCGCCTCGACCTGGGCAGCGGTTTCCTCCACCGGGCACCTCTCGCCGACCCGCCAGGTGCCGAGGTCGACGATCACCTGGCCGTCGGCCGGCACGTCCTCGAGATGGGCGGCGATGGCCCGGGACAGCTCGGGAAGCCGGTCCAGCCTGGCGTGCGTCACGACGAGGTGGACGTGCTTGTTGTCCCAGTCATAGTCCGCAGCACACAGCACGTCGCCATCGCGCTCGTCGAAGCGCAGGTCGTGGAGCTCGCGGATGCGGTAGAAGCGGCGGGCATAGGTCTCCAGCACCGCCTTGCGGACCTCCATGTCCGACGTACGCAGCCACCGGCGCAGCAAGGCCCCTCGCTGCGGCTGCGGCGAGGCCACGAGCCGCTCGATGGCCTGGCCGCGGTGCGGTCCGCCGGGATCGGCCTCGAGCGTGTCGAGGATGCGTTCGGTCTCCTCGTACTCGCGGGTGACGATGGCCTCGAGGACCGGTTCGTCGAAGTAGTGGAAGATCACGTCGCGGGCCAGCTCGGCGATGCCTTGGTGCCGACCCTGCGTCGAGGTCGCCAGCCGGTCGAGGCGGGCCCTCATGTCGGCGCCGGCGAGCGGAGCGAGCACGGCGCCTGCCCGCAGCCTCCGCTCGAGCACCGAAAGCACGACGGGGACGAGGTCGCCGACCCGGGAGAAGGAGCGGAACATCCACACGACGGCCGCGTCCAGCTCGGGGGTGCGGCTCAGGCCGTGGACGCCGTAACGGGCCAGAGCCGCGGCGAGCCGTGCACGGTAGGTGTCGGGAAGTCCGGCCCGGTCGGGGTCGAGCCACTGCAGGTAGGCGAGGAGGTGCTCCTGCGTGCTGCCGGCCGTCAGCTCCTCGTCGGGCTGGGTCTCCGTCCGCCGCCGGTAGAGCGCGCCGACTTCAGCGAAGAGGTCCAGCAGCCGGTCCTCGCACTGCAGCAGACCGGCGTCGTCGGGCGGGCTGACCTCGCCGAGCCGGCGCTGCTCCACCAGCAGCCGCCTGAAGGTGTCCTGGTCGAGGTCGTAGCCGAGCAGGTAGTTGCGGAGAGAGCCGAAGACCCGCTCGCACAGGGCGGTGCCAGGCGCAGGGCGGGCCTCCAGCCCGGTGAAGTCGAGCGCCCCGGCGCCGGACTCGGGCTCGGCACCCTCCCGGCCGGCACGGATCCGCAGGATGGGCGCCCCTGCGCTGAGCTGCGCCTTGGGAATCACGTCGACGGAGGCCACCTCGCCGGGGAAGGGCGCGGCGACGGTGGACTCCATCTTCATGCTCTCCAGGACGGCGACCGGGTCGCCCTCGGCCAGCACATCACCGGGCTGGACGAGGACCGACACGACGAAGGCCGGCCAGTCGGCCCGGACGACACCGCCGTCGTCGCGGATTATGCGGTGCGACGATCCGTTGACCACGATCCGGAACATCGTCCCCTGCGTGACGGCCACGACCCGGTAGCTGTGGCCCCCGCAGAACACCCGCCGCTCGTAGTCGTTGAGGACCTCCACGGTGAGGTCGGCTGCGACACCCCGCGACTTCACCCGGTAGACGCCGGGCGCCGTCTGGTGCACGGCCAGGTCGTAGGCCACCCCGGCGTACCTGAGCTGGACCTTCGTGCCGACCTCGTCGGGAACCTCCGGGCGGCCGCGCAGCGCACTCGTGTGAAAGGCCGCCTGGACGTGGTGGTGGTCGGCCTCGTAGGCCTCGACCGCGGCAGCGAGCAGGGCGACCGGGTGGGCGGCGGGCACGTGGCCACCGGCGGCGGTCAGCCGGTCGAGCCAGCGGTTGTCGACGTCGCCGGACCGGAGCTCCGGCCGGTTGAGCACGGTGAGCAGGAACGATCGATTGGTGGTCCCACCGTCGACGACGACGACGCTCTGCGCCAGAGCCCGGCGCAGCCGGGCCAGCGCCTCCTCCCGTGAGGGCCCCCAAGCGATGATCTTCGCGATCATCGAGTCGAAGTCGGCCGCGATCGTCTCGTACTCCCGCACGCCCGAGTCGACCCGGATGCCGGCGCCGGTGGGCAGCCGGAGCATGGCGATCCGGCCGGGTGCGGGCACGAAGCCCTGCTCCGGGTCCTCTGCGCACAGCCTGGCCTCCACCGCGTGTCCCCGTACCGCCGGTGGCTCGCCTTCGAGCCGGCCTCCGGCGGCCACGTGCAGCTGCAGCTTCACCAGGTCCAGGCCGGTGGTCATCTCGGTGACCGGGTGCTCGACCTGCAGGCGTGTGTTCACCTCCATGAAGAGGAACCCCCGGGTCTGCGGGTCGACGAGGAACTCCACGGTGCCGGCGTTGCGGTAGGCGGCGGTGGCGGCCAGCCGGACTGCGGCTGCCTTCATCGCCCGCTCGGTGTCCGCGTCGAGGGCTGTGGACGCCGACTCCTCGAGCACCTTCTGGTTGCGGCGCTGGAGGGTGCAGTCGCGCACCCCGACGGCCCAGGTCGTGCCGTAGGCGTCGGCGATCACCTGCACCTCGACGTGACGGGCGGTCTCGATGTACTGCTCGAGGAAGACAGCCGGGTCGCCGAAGGCGAGCTCGGCCTCGCCGCGCGCCGAGGCCAGCGCCGCCCCCAGGTCCTCCGGCTGGCGCACCACTCGGATGCCCCTTCCGCCACCGCCGGCCGAGGCCTTCAGGACGACGGGGTAGCCGAGCCGCTGGGCGTGCACGGCCGCGTCCTCGGGCTCGTCGACGGGCCCGCCGCTCCACGGCACGACCGGCACGTCGGCCTTCTCGGCGATCCGCTTGGCGCTGACCTTGTCGCCGAGCATCCTGATCGTGGCGCTGTCCGGGCCGACGAAGACGATGCCCGCGTCCTCGCACCGTTGCGCGAAGGAGGCGCGTTCGGCGACGAAGCCCCAGCCCACCCACACGGCGTCGCAGGCCGCCTGGGTCAGCGCCTCGACCACACCGCCCTCATCGAGGTAGCGGGACTTGCGACGGCCGTCCTGTGGGTCGAGGTACGTGGCGGAGCCGAGGCAGACCGCCTCGTCGGCCTCCTGCACGAACCACGCGTCCGCGTCGGCGTCGGTGTAGAACGCGACGGTGGTGATGCGGTGATCGGTCTCTGTGTCGTCGCCCGCGCCGAAGGTGTGGTTCATCTCCGACACCGCGGTGAGCACCCGCATGGCGGCCTCGCCCCGGTTGACGACCCCGAGCCTGCGGATCTGGTTCACGCCCGCCTCTCCCTCAGTCGGTCATCACGTCGCGCAGGGGGGCGCGGACCTCGTCCGCCAGCTCGACGGGCATCGGGACCGTCCGGTAGCCGTCCACGCGGAGGACCACCCGCCCTGTCGGGTCCAGGACGTAGCAGTCGAAGCAGCCGGCCTCCGCACCGGTCGGCCGGGCGACTGCCACGAGCCCGCCGGCCGCGTCGGCAGCGGCGAGGTCCCCCATCACCCGCAGCCGGTCGACGTGCGCAGGCAGGGCGAGCCGGCCCACGCGGCCGGCCTCCCAGAGCCCGGCCACCTGGAAGCACAGCTCCACCAGCCGTGGGCCCACGACCGTGGGCAGGCGGGCAGGATCGTGGTTCGCGGGCAACCCCGTTGCGAGCAGCCCGGCCGCGGCGCCGTCCGCTCGCCAGCCCTCGGCCACGACCTGGTAGGCCCGGCCGTGGAAGTAGAGGCGGTAGACCTCGTCCGGTGTGAGCACAGGCGTGTCCGGGGCCCGGCCGACCGGGTCGGTCGTCTCCAGTGGCAGCGCCTGCGCAGCCAACCGCACCGAGCCGGTGAAGTGGACCGTCCGCTGGGGCACCTCGCTTCCGGGAAGGACGCGATCGGCCTCCAGCCGGCAGGCCGCGACGAGGTCCCCACCCTCAGGTCGGATCTGGGCGGTGATCGACAGCGTCCGAGGCTCGTCCCGGTAGAACTTCACCGGCGCCGAGAACTCGACGTCCTCCACCGCCACGACGTGCCACTGCGGGACCAGCAGCCGGGCGACCTCGGCGAAAGCCTCGATGCCCATCACCCCGGGAAGCACCGGCGTTCCGTCGATGCGGTGGTCGTCGAGGAACGGCTGCGCGCCGGGGTCCAGCGTCGTGCGCACCACCAGCCCGTCGTACAGGTTCGCCTCGGTCACCTCGCCCACCAGCGGGCCGGCGCCGCCGGTGTCCAGGGCGGCAGGGTCGAGCCCGCCGGTCGGGTCGTAGCCGGCCGCCATCCGGCCGAGTGCGCCGGCCACGACGACCTCGCCACGGAAGGCATGCGTGGTCAGCTCCCGCCGGATCCAGGCCACGCCTGCCTCTGGTGGCAGCAGCTCGACCCCTGCCATCGCCATGATCTTGGGGACGGAGCCCCTGGTCGCCATGCCGATGCCGCCCCACGCGGTCCAGTCCAGGGCGAGGGCCCGGGTGTCGGGACGAGTCCGCCGGAGACTGCTCGTGATCTTGCACAGCAGGTCGTTGGCGGCGCCGTAGTCGGTCTGCCCGGCGTTGCCGAACCGGCCGGCCACCGAGGAGAAGACGACGGTCGCCCCGACTGGCAGGTCACCGATGGACGTGAGGAGGTTGAACCAGCCGTCACTCTTCACGTCGAACACGAGGTCGTACTCCGCCTGCTCCTTGTCCGGGAGCGCCCGGCTGACCTCGAGACCGGCGGCGTGGAGGAGTACGTCGATGCGACCGCTGGCCGCTCGCACCTTGTCCAGCGCCGCCGCCACCGCATGCGCATCGGTGAGGTCCACGGAGTGGTAGTACGGCGTTCCGCCGGCGGTGCGGACCGCCTCGATCGCGGTGAGCGCGGCGGTGAGCCGCTCGAACCTGGTCAGCTCCTTCTCGATCGCAACAGGGGTGGCGCGCTCGCCACGTTCCTTCAGGCGGGCGGCGAGGACAGCCTTGAAGCCGTCCCTGTCCTCGACGTAGCGCCGAAGGTCTGGGTCGGCCGGGTCCGGCGCGGGGGTCAGGTCGAGGAGGTGGAACGTCGCGCCCGATGCCGTCGCCAGGTCGGCCGTGATCGCCGAGACGATGCTGCCTGCGGCGCCCGTCACGAGGACGACGCTGTCGGGGCCGAGGACCAGTGCGTCCGCCGGCGGTGGCTCCCGCGGCGGGAACGGTCGCTCGGCCAGACCCACGCTCCAGCGTCGGTCGTCGGCGTGCCCGACCTCGACGCAGCCCGGGTCGCGCAGAGTCTCCTCGACGAGGATGTCGGCCAGCGCGGCGGTCTTGCGGCTGGGTGGCACGTCCACGGCCTTGACGAGGGCCTCCGGGCGCTCCCGCTTGTACGACTTGGCGAAGCCGGTCACCGCTCCGCCCATGGGTGCCGTGGCGCCGGCGTCGTCGTAGCCGTGGAAACCGCCGAGGCGGGTGCCCGTGACGAGGAACGGGCTGTCGTCATAGAGCCGCCGCATCGTCGCGTACAACGCCTTGACCCGGCGTCTGAGCGCCTCGCGCCAGCCGGCGAGGTCCAGTGAGGCGTGCGGCCCTTCGTCGTCCAGCGCCGCGAGCCAGTAGACACCGGCGACCGCGCCCTCGCTGCGCCACGAGTCGAGGGCCGCGAGCAGCTGCTCGGTCGGGGTACCGGGGTCGAGGGGCAGGGCGGTCACGCCGATCTTGCCCAGTCGCGTCATCAGGGCATCGGCCACACCGCCTTCGTCCCGCATGACGACGACCCGCGTGCCGGGCCCGAGGGTGACACCCGTGGGCACGCACTGGTCGAGGCGTGGACGCAGCACCGGGACCGGAACGCGGCGCGGGATGCGGTCGACCGCGTCGAGGTCGCCGGCCACCGTGGTCGGGTGCAGCGCCTCGGCGGCCGGCGCCGTCGCACCGCCCGCGGCGGCGGCTCCGCCCTCGCCGGCGCCCGGCTGGGCAGCGGTCTTCTCCCGGATCCAGGCGATCACGTGCGCCAACGTCGGGAACTCCCGCAACGACAGGCTGTCGTCCCGCTCCACCCCGAACCGCTCCCGCACCGCCGCGAACACCTCGGCCTGCTTGACCGTGTCCACCCCCAGATCGGCCTCCAGGTCCAGATCCAGCTCCAACAGCTCCGGCGGATACCCCGTCATCTCCGCCACGATCGACACCAC
Organism: Actinomycetes bacterium; assembly: GCA_036375895.1. Classification (GTDB taxonomy): domain Bacteria; phylum Actinomycetota; class Actinomycetes; order JACCUZ01; family JACCUZ01; genus DASVBJ01. The sequence continues at coordinate 8,422 of DASVBJ010000011.1, forward strand.
CGCATCGGTCACCTCGTCCACCCCGGCGGGTGCGCCGGCCGCCGGCACGGGTGCCTGGGCCGCAGCGGGCGCCGCGGGGGCCGGGACCGCCGCAGCGGCCACCGGGAACGCCTGGGCGGGCGCCGGCGCGGGCCGGGGCGCCGGCGGCGCTGCGGGTGCGGCCACCGCTGCGGGCGCTGCCACCGCTGCGGCCGCTGCAGCCGCCGGGGCCGGTGCGCCCGCTGTGGCCGCTGCGGCCGGTGCAACCGCCGGAACCGGTGCAGCCGCCGGCGACGGCGACGGCACTGCTTCGGCAGGCGGGACCTGGGGCTGGACGGCCGGCAGGCCCGCATCGACCACGCGCAGCCGCCTGGTGGCGACCTCCAGCCGCGCCGCCGGAGAGCCGCTGATCGCGTCGAGCCACCGCTGCCAGGCCTGCGGGTCGACGATCCGATAGGCATAGCCGAGCTCGCTCGGCGACCGGTGCCGGCCGTCCGGGACCGGCGTCCAGCGCAGCAGGGACATGGCGATCTGCGAGCCGAAGCCGGCGGCCAGCCGGAGCGCGTGGCGTACGGGATAGGCCCCGCCCTGCGAGAGGTTGAGCTCGCCGAGCTCCGGGTCGGGCTCCTTGAAGTTCGGCACAGGCGGCACGACACCCGTCTCCAGCGCCTTGATGGCGACGACGTCCTCGATACCGGCTCCCATCGCGTGCCCGGTGAAGCCCTTGGTGTTGGTGATGACGATGGACTCGGCCTCGGCGCCGAACGTCGTGCGGAGCGCGTTGATCTCCGCGGAGGCGCTCCCCCCTCGAGCCGGCGTGTACGTCTCGTGGGACACGAAGACGGTGGAGGCGGCGATGTCGTGCCGGTCGACGCCGCGGCGCTCCGCCTGCCGGACCACCTGGTCCATCATCTGCGCGATGTGCGTCACGTCGAGCCGGGTGCCGTGGTAGGCGCTGTTGGCCGTCACCGCGCCCAGGACCTCGCAGATCGGCTGAAGACCGCGCTCACGGGCTGCCTCGGCGGACTCGACGACGAACGCCGCGGCACCCATCCCGACCACCATGCCGTGCCGTCGGCGGTCGAACGGCGTGGCAGCGTCCTCGACCGAGTCGTCGGTGGCCGCGGCGCCGGACGCGAGGAAGCCCGACGTCACCCACGGGAGGAGCGTGTCGGTGGTCACGTCGTCGCCGGAGACGACGACGACCCGGCGGCAGCGACCGGCACGGATCCAGTCCTCCGCCAGGGACAAGGCCTGCGTCGTGCTCGCGCAGGCCGCGTTGATCTGCGTGTTCGGTCCGCGCGCACCGATGATCTCGGCGAACTGGGAGTGGCCCATGGACAGGCACCGGAACAGGAACCGCCGATCGAAGGTGAACGACTCGACCTCGATGAGGTGGCGCAGCTCGGCGATCCGCCGGTCCACCTCGGGCACTACCGGCTCGTCACCGCGCATCCGGGCGCGGATCGCCTCAAGGGCGAGGAGCTGCTCGCGACGCCCCCGGTCGGTGAAGTACCTCGACAGGTCCTCGGCGAAGGAGTCGTAGCCGGGGAACGCCGAGGCGAAGATCACCCCGGTGTCGTCGCGCAGGGCGTCCGGAAGTCCCCATCGCTCGGGCAGGCTGGATCCGAGGCTCGTGGTCTTGTAGCGCATGACGAGAGGGATGCCGGCGTCGCGCAGGGCGTCGAACCCCGCACCGATCGCGAGCCGGGTGACGATGTCGAGGGCGGCGTCGCGGGAGGCGTCGATGCCGAACTGGGCGACTACATCCAGCGGTGCGTGCCGTCCGGCCAGCTTGACCACCTCGGCCTCGTCGTCGATCGTCTCGAACGTCGGGTCGCCGGACTCGCGCTTGACCAGCCGGGTGACCTTGAGGTCGACCATCTGCCGGCGGAACCGGTGCGGGATCGTCTCGATGAACTGCTGACCGTCGAGGATCCGTTGCAGGTTCTCGTCGTCGAACACCTGCTCCACGCCCGGCAGACCCAGGGCCGCCCCGGTGATGACCACCGGCTCGGGCACGGCGGGCTCCCGTTCAGCGGCAGGGCGGCTGCCTGCTGCGGAGGGTGCCGCGCCCCCGTAGACCCGCATGCCCTCCTCCAGGACGTCGGCGAAGAGGCGGCCGAGCTCCGCGTAGCGGTCGGTGCTCATGGGAGCTCCAGGGGACGTGGGGGTCGCGACGGTGGTCTCGACTGGTGATGGAGTCGCGGCGGTGACCGCGGACGTTGCGGCGGGCCGCGAGTACCCCAGGCCGGCGGCCCAGAGACCGCACAGCGCCGCGTTGAACGACGGCACGTCACCGCTCTTGGGCTGGTTCGTGAACAGCGCCAGCACGTCGTCGTGCGCTCCCAGCACGTCCTCGACGAAGCCGTGCAGCGCCTTCTTGGGCCCGACCTCGACGAAGACCCGGGCCCCGGCCTCGTACAGCGTGTTCAGACCGCGGACGAACTGGACCGGTGACGCGACCTGCCGACCGAGGATGTCGAGCATCGTGTCGGTGTCCGCGTCCGGCGGATAGAAGTCGCCGGTGACGTTGGCCACGACGGGCAGCGCGGGAGCGTGCACGTCCAGGCGGCGCAGCGCGACCTTCAGCGGCTCGCTCGCGGGCGCCACGATCGTCGTGTGGAAGGCATGGCTGACCGGGATCCGCGCGGCGTTGATGCCTGCGGCCAGGAACGCCGCAACCGCCTGCTCGACGGCGGCCGTGGCTCCGCCGATCACCGCCTGGCTGTTGCTGTTGATGTTCGCGATGACGACGTCACCGCCGACGGCTCCGACGATCCGCTCGATCTCCGGCAACGGCCCGAACACCGCCGCCATCGCGCCGTTGTCGTCCAACGACAGCGAGGCCATCTCGTGCCCGCGAGCGCTGACCGCCTCCAGCGCGGCGTGGAACGTCATCGCACCGGCGGCCACCAGCGCCCCGTACTCGCCGAGGCTGTGCCCCATCACCATGTCGGGACGCACGCCGTAGGCGTCGAGCAGGCGCGTCAGCGCGAGGTCGGTCGCGAGCACCGCCGGCTGGGTGATCTCGGTCTGCAGCAGCTGCTGCTCCAGCGCCTGCACCGCGGCGGTGTCGTCCTGGTCGATGAAGATGTACGACGAGAGCGGCCGCCCGAGCAGCGGCGTCATGATGTGGTCCGCCTCGTCGAAGGTGGCGGCGACGACGGGCTCGTGCGCGCGCAGCGACTTGAGCATGTTGACGTACTGCGAGCCCTGCCCGGTGTAGAGGAACGCCACTCCGGGGGCGGGTCCGCGGCCGACGAACACGCCCTGGGCGCGCAGCATCTTCCACATCGCCGGTGTGCCCGTGCGGAACGCGGTGGCCGCCCGGCCGGCCTTGGCGGCCAGGTCCGCGGCGTCGGCGTAGTCGATGGCAACCCGGACGGCGGCGGCGGCCAGCGCGGGGTCGGGCGCGACTGGGGCCGGGGAACGGCCGGCGGTCGCGTCGGCGGCCGCGCGCTCGAGCTGAGCCACGAGGTCGGCGTCGTCGTCCCCACCGAGCACCAGGGCTCCGCGCAGCGGGGCACGCGCGCCTTCGCGCGGCGCGGTCGTCCCTCCGGTGACGGGGGCCGTGGTGGTCGGGCGCGGCACCTCGGCCGAGGCGAACGTCCGCGGTGCGCTCTCCGGCCGGTGCCGGCCGGGCACGTACTCCTCGAGCACGGCGTGGAAGTTCGTGCCCCCGAAACCGAACGCGCTGACCCCTGCACGGCGCGCACCCTCGGGGTCGGCCGGCCAGTCGCGGAGCTCGGTGGTCACCCGGAACGGCGTGTGGTGCCAGTCGATGTTGGGGTTGGGGTCCTGGAAGTGCAGGCTGGGTGCGAGCACCTTGTCGTGCAGCGACATCACCATCTTGAACAGCCCGGCGGTGCCTGCGGCCGCCTTGAGGTGACCGATGTTGGACTTCACCGAGCCGAGCGCGATCGACCCAGGAGCCGCGCCGGACGAGCCGAAGACCTCGCCCAGGCTGGCCAGCTCGGCGGCGTCGCCCACCCGGGTGGACGTGCCATGTGCCTCCACGGCTGACGCGGCTGCGGGCTTGACCCCGGCGTTGTCCCAGGCCCGCTCCACTGCGAGCTTCTGGCCGACCGGGTTCGGTGCGGTGATGCCCTTGCCCTTGCCGTCGCTGGACCCGCCGAGGCCGAGCAGGACGGCGTAGACCCGGTCACCGTCACGCTCGGCGTCCGCGAGCCGCTTGAGCACGAAGAGGGCGGCGCCCTCCCCCATGACGAAGCCGTCGGCACCCGCGTCGAACGGCCGGGTGCCGGTGGCCGACAGGGCACCGATCTTGCAGAACTTGACGAACGCGGCAACGCTCATGTTGCGGTCGACGCCGCCGGTCACGACGGCGTCGTACTGGTGATCGACGAGTCCCTGCACCGCCGCCGTCATCGCCGCGAGCCCCGAGGCACACGCGGCGTCGGTGGTGAAGTTCGGCCCCCGGAAGTTGAACAGGTTGGCGACCCGGCCGGCGATGACGTTGGAGAGCTCACCGGGCATCGTGTCCTCGGTGATCTCGACGAAGTCGTCGAGGAACCGCTCGCGCCACTCGCCGAGGATCGCGGCGCGCACCTCGTCGGGGAGCGCAGCGAAGGACGGCGTCTCGCGCAGGTCGCGTGCGAACTCGGGGAAGTTGATCCGCAGGGTCGTGCGGTAGTGCTTGTCGCCCCCGATCGCGTTGCCGAGGATGACCGCGACCCGTTCATGGTCGACCGACCAGTCCGGCCACCCGGCGTCGGTCAGCGCCGATCGGGCAGCCGAGACCGCCCACTGCTGGCCGACGTCCATCTGCTCGGACACCTTGGGTGGCACCGGGAGTCGCCAGGCCAGCGGGTCCCACGAGTGCTCCCGCACCCACCCGCCGATCCTGCTGTACGTCATGTCCGGCGCGGCCGGGTCGGGGTCGTAGTACAGGTCGGGGTCCCATCGTTCGGGCGGCACGTCACTGATGCTGTAGCGGCCCTCGCGGATGTTGCGCCAGAACGCGGCGGCGTCCGGAGCGTCCGGCATGATCGCGGCGATGCCGACGACGGCGACCGGGGAGGCGGCGTTGTCGTTCATGGCAGGTCCTTCCGGGCGTCAGCGGCCCGGTCGTAGAGCACGTCGGCCACGGCATCCATGTCGACGAGCAGCCCGGCCTGGGCGGCCCGCACCCGGTCCGTCGGCAAGGTTGCGGCCAACGCTGCGGCGGCGTCGGGATCGGCGGCTCCCGACACCCAGCGGACGCCCTCTTCGGCGACCTTGAACGCAGCCTCGCGGGCGAAGACGCGGCTCAGGGTCGCGAGACCGGCCGCGTCGAACCGCGTGTCCGCCTTCTCGGGCAGCCGGCCCTCCGCCGCTGCGACGGCCCGCCGGACGAGGGCGGCCGCCGACTCGGCGTACGCGATCAGCTCGCCGAGGCGGAGCAGCACGTGCTGGTTGCGGGTGAGCCGGCCGGTCCGGCAGGCCTCCAGCACGGCCGCCAGGCACTCGAGCCCCAGCGCCGCGACGTCGGCGCCGACAGTCGGGTGGGCGGCGTGCGCCGCGTGGGTCTCCGCGGCCGCCGCAAGGTAGTGCTGCCCGCGGGTCTTGAGGTGCTGCTGCCAGCGGTCCCGGGCGATGGTCATCTCCATGATCTCGGAGGTGCCTTCGTAGATCGTGGTGATCCGTACGTCGCGGCGGATCTTCTCCACGATGTAGGGCCGCGTGTACCCGTAGCCGCCGTGCGCCTGGATCGCGGCGTCCGCCGCTGCCACGCCGGCCTCCGTGGCGAGGTACTTCGCGATCGCGCCCTCCGTGTTGAGCGCCCCCGCCTCGCCCTCGCCCGCGTCGATGCGGCTCGCGGTCTCTTCCACGAAGGCCCGGGCCGCCTCGAGCCGGGCGACGTGCGGGACCACCAGCTTGTGCGTGTAACCCTGCTTCTCGCTGAGCGGGGAGCCGCCCTGGATCCGCTGGGTCGAGTAGCGGATCGCCCGGTCCATCGCCTCCCAGCCACCACCGAGGCCGAACGCCGCGACCATCAGGCGGGTGTAGCCGAAGACCTGCTGCGCTTGGACGAGCCCCCTCCCCTCCACTCCGCCGACGAGGTTCTCCGCCGGCACGATCACGTCGTCGAGGAAGAGCGCTGCCGTGTTCGACAGCCGGATGCCGTGCTTGTCCTCCGGCGGGGCGGTGGAGAACCCCGCGGTGCCCTTCTCCACGACGAACCACGACGGCCCGCCCGGCGCCCGCGCGAGCACCGTGCAGGCGTCGGCGATGGACCCGTTGCTGATCCACTGCTTGCGCCCGGTGATGCGGTAGGCGGCGCCGGCCGCGATGTCCACCGGGACCGCCACGGTCGTCATCTCCGCGAGATCGCTGCCTGCCTCGGGCTCGGTCGCCCCGTACGCGAAGACCGTCCCCTGCTCGGCGATCCGGCCCAGCCACTCCTTGCGCTGCTCCTCGGTGCCACCCATGAGGATCGGGTCGCTGCCGAGGAAGGTCGCGAAGACCGAGGTGGCCAGGCCGATGTCGACCCGGGCCAGGCGCTCGCACACCCGGTAGGAGTCGAAGGCACCTCCGCCCAGCCCGCCGTACGCCTCGGGGATGAACACCAGCTGTACCCCGAGGGCGTCACTGCACATGGCCCGGACGGTGTCCTCGGGGCAGGTGTCCTCGTGGTCCAGCTCGAGCATGCGGGTCTCGGGGAGCTCGGCGGCGACGAAGTCACCGAGCGCCTCGAGCATGAGGTTGAGGGTCCCGAGGTCCAAGCCCTCGCCGCCGAGGTGACCGGTGGACTGGCTGCCGGAGGTCATGACGACGTCCTTTCCGAGCAGGTGCCGGGGACGGGCGGTCGGAGCGCCGAGAGCACGAGCGCTCCGGCGACGAGTTGCGGGTTCACGACCGCCTCCCCCAGCGAGATCCGGTTGATGGTCCTAGCCCTTCCGCTTCTCGACCTCTGCCACGAGCGCAGGCAGCACGGTGTGGACGTCCCCGACCACGCCGAGGTCGGCGATGCTGAAGATGGGCGCCTTGGGGTCCTTGTTGATCGCGACGATCGTGCGGGACCCCTGCATGCCCGCCCGGTGCTGGATCGCCCCCGAGATGCCGCCC
>DASVBJ010000012.1:0-2622 GCA_036375895.1 Actinomycetes bacterium
CACCTACGAGCTGGCTCGCCGGCTCGAGGGCACCGGTGTGACCGCGACCTGCGTGCACCCCGGCGCCGTCCGCACCCGCTTCGGCAGTGACTCGACGGGCCTGTTCCGGTTGGCGGTGCTGGTGTCCCGACCGTTCTCCCGGTCGGTGGCTCGGGGTGCCGACACGGTGGTGTGGGCGTCCTCGTCACCGGAGGCGGCGGGGCTCAGCGGCCAGTACCTGTTCGACCGCTCGGCACGTCGCACCAACCCGCAGTCCTACGACCCGGACGTGGCCCGCCGGCTGTGGGACGTGAGCGCTGAGCTGACCGGCCTGGCGACGAACGGGTGGTCCGCCGCGCCGGATCTTGACGACCGAGGAACCGGCGCACCGCCAACCTGACAGAAGTTGACATCTGTCATTCCATGGTTGTTAGGCTAGTCGCATGTTGAAGCGAACCCTCGGCTCCACCGGCCCCTCCGTCTCCGCCCTCGGCCTCGGCTGCATGGGCATGTCCGACCTTTACGGCCCGGCCGACGACGCGGAGAGCGTCGCCACGATCCACGCGGCCCTCGACGCCGGCGTCACCCTGCTCGACACCGGGGACTTCTACGGCGCCGGCCACAACGAGCTGCTGATCCGCGACGCGCTGCGTGGCCGCAACCGTGACGACGTCACGATCAGTGTCAAGTTTGGCGCGCTCCGAGGCCCGGACCGCGGCTGGCTGGGCGTCGACGGACGACCGATGGCGGTCAAGAGCGCACTGGCCTACACGCTGCGCCGGCTGGGCACCGACCACGTCGACCTCTACCGGATGGCACGGCTCGACCCGGCGGTCCCGGTCGAGGAGACCGTGGGGGCCATCGCTGAGCTCGTCCAAGCGGGATGGGTCCGCCACGTCGGCCTCTCCGAGGTCGGGGCCGACACGATCCGGCGGGCGCACGCCGTGCATCCGATCGCCGACCTGCAGATCGAGTACTCCCTCGCCTCGCGTGGCATCGAGGAGACGATCCTGCCGACGACCCGCGAGCTGGGCATCGCCGTCACCGCCTACGGCGTGCTCTCCCGGGGCCTGCTCAGCGGGCACTGGACCCCGGACCGCGCGGTCTCGCCCGGTGACTTCCGGGCGCACAGCCCGCGCTTCCAGGGCGAGAACCTCGAGCGCAACCTGTTGCTCGTGGAGACCCTGCGGGGCGTCGCGGAGCCGAAGGGCGCGACGGTCGCCCAGGCCGCGATCGCCTGGGTGCTGTCGCGCGGCGAGGACGTGGTGCCGCTGGTCGGCGCGCGCAGCAGGGACCGCCTCGCCGAGTCCCTCGGTGCCCTCGACCTCAAGCTCTCCGCCGATGACCTCGCTGCGATGGAGGCGGCCGTGCCGGCCGAGGCCGTCGCCGGGACGCGCTACGCCGAGCAGCAGATGGCATTCCTCGACAGCGAGCGCCGGACGCCCAGGAGCGCCTGATGGTCGACGGCGCGCTGACCCGCGAGCAGATCCTCGTAGCGGCGGAGGACGTCCTCCGCCGCTACGGCCCGGCGAAGGCCACGGTCGTCGACGTCGCCCGGGCGCTCGGGGTCAGCCACGGCAGCGTCTACCGGCACTTCCCGACCAAGGCAGCGCTGCGTGACGCCGTGACCGAGCGCTGGCTCGCCCGCATCTCGGGGCCGCTGGAGGCGGTGGCGGACGAAGACGGGCCGGCCCCCGAGCGGCTGCGGCGGTGGCTCGACCTCCTCGTCACGGCCAAGCGCAGCCGGGCCCTCGACGACCCCGAGCTGTTCAGCACCTACGTGCGGCTCACCGCGGACGCGCGGGAGGTGGTCGCAGCGCACGTCGACGCCCTCGCGGCTCAGGTCGCCCGGATCATCTCCGACGGCGTCGCCCGCGGCGAGCTGCGGGCGGCCGACCCAGTGGTGGCGGCGAGGGCGGTGCTCGACGCCACCGCGCGGTTCCACAACCCGGTCCACGCGGCCGAGTGGGCCGACCCCCGCACCGAGGCCGCCCTGCAGGGAGTCCTCGACCTTGTGTTGGCAGGGCTTGTGGCGGCTGAGCGGACCGGACGGATGGTCCGAGCCGGCCGCCGCCCGGTCAAGTCCTAGCGGACGAGCTGCACCTTGAGGCGTGACCCGGCGCGCCCTCCGATCGGCCGGAAGCCGGCGCGGTCGAACATCGCGAGGGTGCCGGTGAAGATCTCAGCCGCCGGCGCCCTGTCGTCGACCGGCACGGGATAGCCCTCGACCACCCGAGCACCCCCGGCCCAGGCGTGCGCGACCGCCGAGTCGAGCAGTGCGGTGGCGACGCCACGCCGTCGGTGCGCCCGCGGCACCCAGAAGCACACGACCGACCAGACCGAGCCGTCGGCGGGGTCATCGCCCGGCTCGGGCCGTAGCGCCGACGACCGCAGCAGCCGGCCGAACTCCGGACGCGGGGCCACCGACACCCAGCCAACCGGTCGCTCCCCGTCGTACGCCATCAGGCCCGGGGCCCGGCCCTCGGTCGTCAACCGACGCAACAGATCGCGGTTGCCGGCGGCCCCGTCGCGGCAGCCGGCGCTGAACTGCGACCCGGTCTGGCGCCACCACGTGCACCAGCACCCCGAGTACGCCCCGCTGGGCCCGAAGAAGGCCACCAGGTCGTCCCAGCGGTCCGGAGT
>DASVBJ010000049.1:0-8905 GCA_036375895.1 Actinomycetes bacterium
GCCAGCGTCGCCGACGAGGCGTACTCTCTCGGCGGTTCGGTTCCGGGTGACTCCTACCTCGTGGTCGACAAGCTGCTGGACGTCGCTCGCCGGTCCGGCGCGGACGCCGTCCACCCCGGCTACGGCTTCCTGGCCGAGAACGCCGGCTTCGCCCAGGCGGTCATCGACGCCGGGCTGACCTGGATCGGCCCGCCGCCGAGCGCCATCGAGAACCTCGGCGACAAGGTCAAGGCCCGGCACATCGCCGAGCGCGCCGGCGCACCGCTCGTCGCCGGCACCAAGGAGCCGGTCGAGGACGCCGACGAGGTCGTCGCGTTCGCCAAGGAGCACGGCGTCCCGGTCGCGATCAAGGCGGCGTACGGCGGCGGTGGCCGCGGGCTCAAGGTGGCCCGCACGATCGAGGAGATCCCGGACCTCTACGAGTCGGCGGTCCGCGAGGCGATCAGCGCGTTCGGCCGCGGCGAGTGTTTCGTCGAGAAGTACCTCGACAAGCCGCGCCACGTCGAGACGCAGTGCCTCGCCGACACGCACGGCAACGTGGTCGTGGTCTCCACGCGGGACTGCTCGCTGCAGCGCCGCCACCAGAAGCTCGTCGAGGAGGCGCCCGCGCCGTTCCTGAGCGCCGAGCAGAACGCCGAGCTCTACCGCGCGTCCAAGGCGATCCTCAAGGAGGCGGGCTACGTCGGCGCCGGCACGTGTGAGTTCCTCGTCGGGCAGGACGGCACGATCTCCTTCCTCGAGGTCAACACCCGGCTGCAGGTCGAGCACCCCGTGACCGAGGAGGTCACCGGCATCGACCTGGTCCGCGAGATGTTCCGCATCGCCGACGGCGAGCCGCTCGGGTACGACGACCCCCCGCTGCGCGGCCACTCGTTCGAGTTCCGGATCAACGCCGAGGACGCCGGGCGGAACTTCCTGCCCGCCCCGGGCACGCTCACCCGCTGGCACGCGCCGTCGGGGCCGGGCGTGCGGCTCGACGGAGGCTACGACGCCGGCGAGACGATCCCCGGCGCCTTCGACTCGCTGATCGCCAAGCTGGTCGTGTCCGGCGCCAGCCGTGGGCAGGCGCTGCAGCGCGCCCGCCGGGCCCTCGGCGAGTTCGTCGTCGAGGGCATGCCGACGGTCATCCCGTTCCACCGCGCGGTGGTGACCGACCCGGCGTTCGCGCCCGACGGCAGCGGCCCGTTCACGGTGCACACGCGCTGGATCGAGACGGAGTTCGACAACACCATCGCGCCGTACGACGGGCCGGGCGCCGAGGCGGAGGAGCCCGGCGAGCGTGAGCGTGTCGTCGTCGAGGTGGGTGGCCGCCGCCTCGAGGTCGTGCTGCCGGCCGGGCTCGGAGCCGCCGCGGCGGCCAGCGGCGCCAAGAAGCCGAAGCGCACGGCCGGCAAGAAGGCGGGCGCCGCGGCCGGCGGCGACTCGCTCACCAGCCCGATGCAGGGCACCATCGTCAAGGTCGTCGCCGAGGAGGGCCAGCAGGTCGCCGAGGGCGACCCGGTCGTCGTGCTCGAGGCGATGAAGATGGAGCAGCCGCTCAACGCCCACAAGGCGGGCACGGTCACCGGCCTGACCGCGGAGGTCGGCGACACCGTCACCAACGGCGCCGTGATCTGCGAGATCAAGGACTAGCTCGACCCGGCCCGACCACCCGACCCGACCGCTCGACCCGGCGGACCCGGCCCGACCACTCGACCCGACCGCCCGAACCGACCGCCCGAACCGACCGCATTGGATGCGGATCAGGCCAATGGACGACCGGATCCGCATCCAATAGCGCGAAACCGGGGCAGGACGGGCCGCGGCGGCGGTGGGAACCTGCGCACGGTGAGGGGAGTTGGGCCGGTCATGGAGCTGCTCGTCGTCGTTGCGCTGGTGGCCGTGGTCGTCGCCTTCGTCACCGCCCGCTCCAACGCGCGCAAGCGCCGAGCCGCGGCGGAGGCGTTGGCGAACGTGAGGTCGGTCGCCGAGGAGGACGTGACCCGGCTCGGCGAGGACGTCGCGCTGCTGGACGCCGACACGGCCGGCCGCGAGCTCGACGAGGCGACCCAGCAGGACTACCGCCGCGCGCTGGACGCCTACGACGCGGCGAAGGCGGCGCTCTCGCGGGTGAGCCGGCCGGAGGACGTCCGCGACATCACCGGCATCCTCGAGGACGGCCGGTACGCGGTGGCCTGCGTGCGCGCCCGGCTGGCCGGCCGGCCGCTGCCCACGCGCCGACCACCGTGCTTCTTCAACCCGCAGCACGGACCCTCCGCCGAGGACGTCGAGTGGGCACCCCCCGGTGGCGCGCCGCGGCCGGTGCCGGCCTGCCCGGCCGACGCGGAGCGGGTCCGGGTGGGCGCGGAGCCCGACGTACGCAAGGTGCCGGTCGGCGCCGGCCGGCGGCCCTACTGGGAGGCGGGCCCCGGTTACGGCCCCTATGCGCAGGGCTACTTCTCGCCGTACGCCGCGAGCGGCCTGCTACCCGGCGTGCTGCTCGGCGCGGTGATGTTCGGCGGGTTCGGCGGCTGGGACGGCGACGGCTCCAATGACGCGGACGGCGCGGGCGGCGACGCCGGGGACGGCGGGTACGACGGGGACGGCGGGGGCGACGACGGCGGCCAGGGCGACGGCGGCGACTTCGACAGCGGCGGGGACTTCGACGGCGGTTTCGACGGTGGCGGGTTCGACGGCGGCGGGTTCGACGGCGGTTTCTAGCTGCGCAGGTGCAGCTGCCGAGCCGCCTCGGCGATGCTGCCGGTGAGCGACGGGTAGACCGTGAAGCTGTTCGCGACCTGGTCGACGGTGAGCGACTGCTCGACGGCGAGGGTCACCGGGAAGATCAGCTCGCTGGCGCGAGGGGCCACGACGACCCCGCCGACCACGATGCCGGTGCCCGGCCGGCAGAACAGCTTGACGAAGCCGTCGTGGATGCCCTGCATCTTGGCCCGCGCGTTGGTGGCGAGCGGCAGCTTGACCGTGCGGGCGTCCACCGCGCCCGACTCCACCGCCGTCTGGCTCCAGCCGACGGTCGCGATCTCCGGCTCGGTGAAGACGTTCGACGAGACGGTCTTCAGGTCCAGCGGGGTGACGGCGTCGCCGAGCGCATGCCACATGGCGATGCGGCCCTGCATCGCGGCGACCGAGGCCAGCATCAGGACACCCGTGCAGTCGCCGGCTGCATAGACCCCCCGGGCGGTGGTACGGGACACCCGGTCGACGGTCACGAAGCCGCCCTTGCCGAGCGACACCCCGGCCGCCTCGAGCCCGATGCCCTGGGTGTTCGGCACCGAGCCGACAGCCACGAGACAGTGGCTGCCCTCGACGGTGCGACCGTCCTCCAGGCTCACCACGACGCCGTCACCGGTCCGCTCCACCGCGGCCGCGCGGGACCGCCCCATGACGGTCATGCCCCGGCGGCGGAAGACGTCCTCGAGCACCTGCGCGGCGTCGGCGTCCTCACCCGGCAGCACGCGGTCGCGGGACGACACGAGGACGACGTCGGCGCCGAACGCGTCGTACGCCGAGGCGAACTCCGCGCCGGTGACCCCCGAGCCGACCACCACGAGCCGCTCCGGCAGCGCCGCGAGGTCGTACAGCTGGGTCCAGGTGAGGATGCGATCTCCGTCGGGCGCGGCACCCGGCAGCTCGCGGGGATGCGCGCCGGTGGCGACCAGCACGGCGTCGGCCTCGACAGTCTCGCGGCCACCGTCGGCCAGGTCGGCCACCACCCGCTGCGGTCCGTCCAGCCGCCCGGTGCCGCGGAGGACCGTGACGCCCTCCTTGGCCAGCCGCTGAGCGATGTCGTCGGACTGCGCCTGGGCCAGCCGCTTGACCCGCTCGTTGACGACGGCGAGGTCGACCCCGACCACCCCGTCCGGCGCGGTGCCGTCGCCCATCACCACGCCGAGCTCGGTCGACCCGGCCGCGACCGTCATCACCTCGGCGGTCGCGATCAGGGTCTTGGACGGCACGCAGTCGGTGAGGACCGCCGAGCCGCCGAGCCCGTCGCTGTCGACCACGACGACCTCGGCGCCGAGCTGCGCGGCGACGAGCGCGGCCTCGTAGCCGCCGGGTCCTCCACCGACGATGGCGATGCGTGTCACGCGCGCCATTCTGACCCATCGCCGCCGACCGGCCCCGCGGGCGTGCAGCCCCCGCCCACTCCGTGATCGTTTGGACCCGCGTGCACCCGACACGCCGTACGACCGGTGTGTCGGCGTCCACCTGAGGCCCCTACCCTCCTGGCCATGGCTCTCTACGCCGCGTACGGCAGCAACATGGACCCGCGGCAGATGGCCTCGCGAGCCCCCCACTCGCCGCAGCGCGGCTCGGGCTGGGTGACCGGGTGGCGGCTGACGTTCGGTGGCGAGAGCCGCGGCTGGGAGGGTGCGCTGGCCACCCTCGTGGAGGCCGACGACCCGATGTCGCAGGTGTTCGTGATGCTCTACGAGCTGACCGAGGCCGACGAGCGCAACCTCGACGAGTGGGAGGGCGCCGACATCGGGCTGTACCGCAAGATCCGGCTGCGGGTACACACGCTCGACTCCGACGTCCTCGCCTGGCTGTACGTGCTCGACGACTACGAGGGCGGCCTGCCGTCGGCGCGCTACCTCGGCATCCTCGCCGACGCCGCCGAGACGGCCGGGGCGCCCGACGACTACGTGGCGGCGCTGCGCAACCGGCCGTGCCGCTCCGTCGGTCCCTGACCCGCCCCGGCGTACCTGCCGCTATCGTCGCGGCCGTGAGCGACGCACCGAAGACCGATCCGTACGCCGCGGCGGCCGAGGCGGCGACCCGGCTCCGCGAGCTGGCCGGCCGTGACGTGCACGACGTCGCGCTCGTCATGGGCTCCGGCTGGGTGCCCGCCGCGGAGATGCTGGGCGAGACGCTCCTCGAGCTGCCGAGCACCGACCTGCCCGGGTTCCCGCCGCCCGCCGTCGAGGGCCACGCGGGCACCATCCGCTCGGTGCGGGTGGGCGACCGGAACGCGCTGGTGTTCCTGGGCCGCACCCACCTCTACGAGGGCCGCGGCGTCGCCACCGTCGTGCACGGTGTCCGCACGGCCGTGGCGGCCGGGGCCAAGGTGGTGGTACTGACCAACGGCTGTGGCGGGCTGCGCCCGACGTTCGTCCCCGGCCAGCCGGTGCTCATCAGCGACCACATCAACCTCACCGCCACGTCACCGATCGTGGGGGCCCACTTCGTGGACCTGACCGATCTCTACTCGTCGCGGCTGCGGGCGCTGTGCAGGGAGGTCGACCCGTCCCTGGAGGAGGGCGTCTACGTGCAGCTGCCGGGACCCCACTACGAGACGCCGGCCGAGATCGGCATGGTGCGGACCATCGGCGGCGACCTGGTGGGCATGTCGACCACGCTCGAGGCGATCGCGGCCCGCGAGGCCGGCGCCGAGGTGCTCGGCATCTCGCTCGTCACGAACCTCGCCGCCGGCATGACCGGCGAGCCCCTCAACCACGAGGAGGTCCTGGCGGCCGGCCGCGCCGCGGCCACCCGCATGGGTGCGCTGCTCTCCCAGGTCCTGGGCAGGCTGTGAGCACTCACCACGAGCACCGCGACAGCGCCGACACGGTCGACGCGACGGACGTCGCCCGGGCGTGGCTGGCCGAGGATCCGGACCCCGACACCCGTGCCGAGCTGCAGGCCGTGCTCGACGCGGGCGACGCGGCCGGGCTGGCCGACCGGTTCGGCGCCCGGCTGGAGTTCGGCACCGCCGGCCTGCGCGGCGCGCTCGGCGCCGGCCCGAACCGGATGAACCGGGTCGTCGTCCGGCGGGCCGCCGCGGGCCTCGCGGCCTACCTCAAGGCCCGTGGCGGGGGCTCGGTCGTCATCGGGTACGACGCCCGGCACAAGTCCGACGTGTTCGCACGTGACACCGCCGCGGTGATGCGCGGGGCGGGGCTGCGCGCGCTGGTGCTCCCCCGGCCCCTGCCGACGCCCGTGCTGGCGTTCGCGATCCGGCACCTCGGCACCCAGGCCGGCGTGATGGTGACCGCCTCCCACAACCCCCCCCAGGACAACGGCTACAAGGTCTATCTCGGCGACGGCTCGCAGATCGTCCCGCCGGCGGACGCCGAGATCAGCGCCGAGATCGACGCGCTGGGCCCGCTCGCCTCCGTCCCCCTCGCCGACGACTGGGAGACCCTCGGCGACGAGGTGCTCGACGCCTACCTCGAGCGCGTCGCCGGCCTGGTCCGGGCCGACTCGCCGCGCGACCTGCGCATCGTCTACACGCCCCTGCACGGGGTCGGTCGGGACGTCGTGCTCGCCGCCTTCGAGCGAGCCGGCTTCGGGCACCCGGACGTCGTCACCGAGCAGGGCGACCCGGACCCCGAGTTCCGCACCGTGTCCTTCCCCAACCCGGAGGAGCCGGGGGCCATCGACCTCGCCCTGGCCCGGGCCGCCGCCACGGGGGCGCAGATCGTCCTGGCCAACGACCCGGACGCCGACCGCTGCGCCGTGGCGGTGCCCGACCCGGCGGCCGAGACCGGGTGGCGCATGCTCCGCGGCGACGAGGTCGGCGCGCTGCTCGGCACCCACATCGTGCGTCGGGACCCCGGCCTGACCGGCACCTACGCCGCCTCGATCGTGTCCTCGTCGCTGCTCGGCCGCATCGCGGCGACGCACGGCCTGGGCTACGAGGAGACCCTCACCGGGTTCAAGTGGATCGCCCGGGTGCCGGGCCTGCGCTTCGGGTACGAGGAGGCGCTCGGCTACTGCGTCGACCCCGACAGCGTCCGCGACAAGGACGGCATCTCGGCGGCCCTGCTGGTCGCCGAGCTCGCCGCGACGCTGGCCGCCGAGGGGCGCGGCCTGCTCGACCTGCTCGACGACATCGCCCGGGAGCACGGGCTGCACGCCACCGACCAGCTCTCCGTGCGGGTGCAGGACCTCGCCCTGATCGACGCGGCGATGGCGCGCCTCCGGTCCGATCCGCCGGTGTCGCTGGGCGGCTTCGCGGTCATCGCGGCCGAGGACCTCGCCCAGGGCGTGGGCGGGCTGCCGCCGACGGACGGGCTGAGGTATCACCTCGCGGAGCACGGTCGAGTGGTCGTCCGACCGTCCGGCACCGAGCCCAAGGTCAAGTGCTATCTCGAGGTGGTCGTGCCTGTCGCAGGCGACGACGTGGCCGCCGCCCGACGGGTCGCCGACGACCGGCTCGGCGCCATCAAGCGCGACGTGTCCCGAGCGGCCGGGCTCGACTGACGACCCTCGGGTCGAGAGGTCAGGACCTTCGTCACTGATTGCGCGGTCACCGCCGGATCATCGTTGAGGTATGACCACAACTGAGCTCAAGACGACGGGGCGTACGGACCTCCCCGCGTTGCTCGACCGCTGGGTCAGGCAGGGCCTCATCACCCCCCAGCAGGCGCAACGCATCGCTGCCGCAGAGCACCTCGGCCCCCCTGGGCCGGCGCCGGCTCCCCCGAAGCCACCCCGCGGGGGGAACCTGGCCGTGGAGGCACTGGGCTACCTGGGCGGCCTTCTCGCGGCCGTCGCCGCCCTCATCCTCATCGGCATGTACTGGGAGGACCTCTCCACGGCCGCGCGGCTGGCGGTGCCCGGCGCGGCAGCCGTGGTCCTGCTCGCCGCCGGCGCCCTCGTCGGCGCGGACATGACCGAGCGCGAGGCGCCGGGGCGGCTGCGGGCGGTGCTCTGGCTGCTCGCGGTGGTCGCCACCGGTGCCTTCCTGGGCGTCCTCGGTGACCAGTCGCTGGACCTGAGGCCTCGAGACACCTGGCTGCTGGTCGGCGTCGGCAGCACCGTGGTGGCCGGGACGTTGTTCCTGCGCAGCCGGGGCGTCCTGCAGCACCTCGCGTTGTTCGGTGCCTTGGCGGCGACGGCGGGCGCCCTGGGAGCGCGTGCCGACTGGGACGAGCCGACCATCATCGGCCTGGCCGTGTGGACGCTCGCCGTCGCCTGGTTCGCCGTCGGCGAGCGCGGCTGGATCGGCCCGGCGCACACCGCTCGCTACGTCGGTGCGGTCGGCGCCGTCATCGGCGGCCAGGCGATGACCGGATCCGTGGGGGGCAACCTGCTGGCCCTGGCCACGGTGGCCGCGCTGTTCGTGCTCGGCGTCACGCTCGACAGCCTGGCGCTGCTCGGCATCGCGGCGTGGTCCGTGATCCAGACCGTGCCCCAGTCCGTCAACTACTTCTTCGAGGGGGAGGTCGCGGCGCCGATCGCCCTGCTCGTCACCGGCAGCCTTCTCGTCGGGGTGGCCGTGGCCATCGCCCGACGGGCGGGTCGCAAGGTGCAGGGCGTCCCTGAGCTGCCCGCGCCACGCCAGGCGGCCGAGCGGCCGGAGGGTCAGCCGTCGGAGCGCAGCCGCGAGTAGCCCACGAGGTCGTGCCACCCGCCGCGGCGGAACTGCGCGCCCCGGATCACGCCTTCGCGGGTGAAGCCGGCCCGTTCGAGCGCACGCTGCTCGGCCACGTTGTCGACGTCGGTGGATGCCTCCACGCGGTTGACCGTCGTGGTGGCGAACAGGTAGTCGGCGAGCATCCGCTGCGCCGCCGTGCCATGCCCGTGGCCCCGACCGGCGGGCACCAGGGCGATGCCGATGTTGAAGCAACGTGACTCGGGGTTCGGCCCGTAGTGCTCGCTGTGCCAGCTCACCGAGCCGATCGGCTGACCTTCGACCTCGACCACGAGCAGCCCACCGTCCGCGCCGATCACGGTGCCCTCCTCGACACTGCGCCGCAGGGTCGAGGGGCCCTGCCGGGACAGGCCGAAGTCGTTGAACTCGCCCTCGTCCTCGGGTCGGCCACGCCAGCGCTCCAGCAGCGGCACGTCCTCGGACGTGACGGCCCGCAGCCGCACCGTCATCGGAGGAGCAGCGCCAGCGCGAGTGCCAGGCAGGTGACGGCGACACCGGCGACCACCGGCCACGCCGTACGCACCT
>DASVBJ010000090.1:0-7625 GCA_036375895.1 Actinomycetes bacterium
CCGTCGGAGGGCTCGAAGCGCCGGTCCAGCCGCCAGGTGTCGGCCAGCTCGTCGGTGCTCGACCAGACGCCGGTGCCGAGCCCGGCGAGGAAGGCCGCTCCGAGGCCCGTGGTCTCCAGCAGGTCCGGCCGCTCCACCGGAAGCCCCAGCAGGTCGGCCTGCAGCTGCAGGAGGAGGTTGTTCGCCGCCGCCCCGCCGTCGACCCGCAACGTGGTCGCCTCCGGCAGCGTCTCGACCACGTCCCGGACCTCGAACGCGATCGCCTCCAGCGTGGCCCGGGCCAGGTGGGCCCGGGTCGTGCCGCGGGTGATGCCGAGGATGGCGCCGCGCGCGCTCGGGTCCCAGTCGGGTGCGCCCAGTCCGGTCAGCGCCGGGACGAACACGACCCCGCCGCTGTCGGGCACGGTCGCGGCCAGCGCCTCCGACTCGGCCGCCGCCCCGATGATGCCGAGTCCGTCCCGCAGCCACTGCACGGCCGCACCGGTCACGAAGATCGCGCCCTCGAGTGCGTAGGTCAGGCCGCCCGACGGGTCCATCCACGCCACGGTCGTCAGCAGCCCGGCGTCCGAGCGCACCAGCTCGCCGCCGGTGTTGACCAGGACGAACGAGCCGGTGCCGTACGTGCACTTGGAGTCGCCTACGGCGTAGCAGGCCTGCCCGAACAGCGCCGCCTGCTGGTCGCCCGCGATGCCGGCGATGGGCAGGTCCAGCCCGAGGAAGGCGGTCGGGTCGGTGCGGCCCACCTCGCCGTACGACGGGACGACCTCGGGTAGCGCGCCCCGCGGCACCTCGAGCAGGTCGCACAGCTCGTCGGACCACGTGCCGGTCGTCAGGTCGAGGAGCAGCGTCCGCGAGGCGTTGGAGGCGTCGGTCACGTGCGCCCGGCCGCCGGTGAGGCGAGCCACCAGGTAGGAGTCGACGGTGCCGGCGACGACCGCACCGTCCCGCACGCCCGCCCAGGACCGCTCGTCGTGCTCCGCCAGCCAGGTCAGCTTGGTGCCGGTGAAGTAGGGGTCGAAGCGCAGGCCGGTCAGGTCGCGCACCCGCTCCTCGTGGCCCTGCTCGCGCAGGCGGTCGCAGATGGCGGCCGAGCGGCGGTCCTGCCAGACGATCGCGCGGCGCGGCGCCGCGAGGGTCGACCGGTCCCAGAGCACCGCGGTCTCGCGCTGGTTGGTGATGCCGACGCAGGTCGGGGTCGCGTCGGTGGCGTCCAGCGCCTGCCGGCATGCGGCCAGCGTGGCCTGCCAGATCTCCTCGGGCGCGTGCTCGACCCAGCCGGGGCGAGGGAAGTGCTGGGGGAACTCCTGATAGCCACGGGCGAGCACCCGTGAGTCCGCACCGACCACCAGGGCGGTGACCCCCGTCGTACCGGCGTCGATGGCGAGCACGCCGCTGGCCCGGGTCCCGTCGGTCGAGATGGTCATGGTCGGACCCTAGTCGGCGTCGCTAGGTTGGCCGTATGCGAATCGGCGTCCTGACAGGAGGCGGGGACTGCCCCGGCCTCAACGCGGTGATCCGGGCGGTCGTGCGGAAGGGCACGTCGGCCTACGGGTTCGAGTTCGTGGGCTTCCGTGACGGCTGGCGCGGCCCGATCGAGGGGCAGACGGTGCCTCTCGACATCGGGGCCGTCCGCGGGATCCTGCCGCGGGGAGGCACGATCCTCGGCTCCTCGCGCACCAACCCGTTCAAGGTCGACGGCGGCATCGACCGGATCGAGGCCAACCTCGACCGGCTCGGCGTGCACGCGCTCATCGCGATCGGCGGTGAGGACACGCTGGGGGTCGCGACCAAGCTGCACGAGCAGGGCGTGCAGGTCATCGGCGTACCCAAGACGATCGACAACGACCTCAGCGCGACCGACTACACGTTCGGCTTCGACACCGCGGTCAACGTCGCGATGGAGGCGATCGACCGACTGCACACGACCGCCGAGTCGCACCACCGGGCGCTCATCGTCGAGGTGATGGGCCGCCACGCTGGCTGGATCGCGCTGCACGCGGGTCTCGCCGGCGGGGCGAACGTGATCCTCATCCCCGAGCTGCCGTTCGACATCGACGAGGTGTGTGCGTACGTCGAGAGCCGCTTCCGCACGAACTACTCGCCCGTCATCGTCGTCTCGGAGGGGGCCACGCCGGCGGAGGGCACGCTGACGCTGCAGACCGGGGAGCTCGACTCGTTCGGTCACGTGCGGCTCGGCGGCATCGGGACCGTGCTGGAGAAGGAGATCGAGAAGCGCACCGGCAAGGAGGCGCGGGCGACTGTGCTCGGGCACATCCAGCGGGGCGGCACGCCGACGGCGTTCGACCGCTGGCTGGCGACGCGGTTCGGGCTGCACGCGGTCGACGCGGCGAGCGACGGCGACTTCGGGAAGATGGTGGCGCTGCGCGGGACGTCCATCGTGCGGGTGCCGCTGAGCGACGCGACGTCCCAGCTGAAGGTGGTGGACCCGGCGCTGTACGCCGAGGCGGAGGTGTTCTTCGGGTAGGCGCGGGCGGGGCCTGGGGCGGCGCCGGGTTTGGCGCGGTGGCCGGGTCCGCGCGGTGCCGGGCCGCGCGGTGGCCGGGCCGCGCGGTGGCCGGGTTGCGCGATGGCCGGGCCGCGCGGTGGCGGGGCGGGGCTTGGGTTCGCCGACCATGTGCTCTGCCACGACCTCTGTGGCAGAGCACATGCGCGTGGCACCGAGGGGCGGGTGCCCGTCGACGCGGGGGCCGCCGACTCGACGCACGGGCCGACGACTGGGACGCGCGGGCCGACGACCGGGACGCGCGGGCCCACCACTCGGACGCGCGGGCCCACCACTCGGACGCGCGGGGCCGACGACTCGAACGCGCGGGCCGCCGACTCGAACGCGCGGGCCTACCACTCGGACGCGCGGGCCGACGACGCGGCAACCACGGGGTGCGGACCCGGGACGACATCTCGGGCAGTAGATGCCGTCCCGGGCCCGCGGGCGGGGGACCCAGCGGGGAGGGGAGGCCGGGTCCCGGTGGATCAGCTGGCGACGGCCGCCGCGGCGTCGACGATCCCGTAGCCGTAGGTCGGCGTGAATGTGCCGCGGGAGCCGGTGCCGGGAGTGCGGGCGGTCGAGGTCAGCGCGGTGTAGATCTGGTCGACCGTGCGGCCCTGTGCGGCCAGCAGCGCGGCCACGCCGGCCACGTGCGGGGTCGCCATCGACGTGCCGGCGTACTCGTCGTACGCGTTGCCGTAGCCGCACGTCGCCCCGGACGCGCTGGTGCCCGCCGGGACGGTCGAGACGATGTCCTCGCCGCAGATGGGCAGCGAGGAGCCACCCGGCGCGGCGACCGCGTTGAGGTCGGGCCGGATCGGGCCGGAGCTGTACGCCGAGCGGGCCTCGCGCTTGTCGGTCGCCACCACGCACAGCACGCCCTCGTCGAAGCCGGGGCTGTTGCACAGCGGGACGCCGTCGTTGCCGGCAGCCGCGACGATCGCCACGCCCTTCGACTTCGCGTACAGGATCGCGTCCTGCAGCGTGGTGTCCAGACCGGTCAGCGACAACGCCTGGGTGCCCTGCAGGCCGCCGAGGCTCATGTTGATGACGTCCGCGCCGTGGTCGGCGGCCCAGCGCACGCCGTGCGCGATGTCCTCGTAGGACCCGCTGCCGTCCTCGAGCACCTTGACCGGCAAGACCTTCGCGTCCGGGGCGACGCCGGCGATGCCGACGCCGTTGTTCGTGGCCGCCGCCGCGATGCCGGAGACGTGGGTGCCGTGCGTGTCGTTGTCCTGCGCGACGCCGTCGGGGCCCCTCCAGTCGCCGTTGCCGCACGACGGGTTGCAGTTGATGAACGTCGCGCCGGTGAGGAGCTTGCCCTGCAGGTCGGGCTGGGTGAAGTCGACGCCGGTGTCCACGACGGCGATCACCGTGCCTGCCCCGGTGGAGGTCGCCCAGGCCTGCTCGGCGTGCACCTGCTGCGGGCCGTACTGCTTGGCGTACAGCGGGTCGTTCGTGGCCGCGCCCGCCGGTGCCGCGGTGGCGGCGAGGGCAGCGACGGCGGTGACTGCGGCGGCGCCGAGCGCGGCCGGTCTCGAGAGACGCATGGCACTCCTGGGGTCGAGGGGACGTCCGCGTTGCCCAACGAGCGGATGCGGGCGAGGTCACGGCTGGTGCAGCCGTAGGCTGGCCCGGTGACTCCCGACGTGCTGACCTGGGCGGACCGGCCGGCTGCGCAGCAGCCCGACTGGCCGGACCGGGCCGTGCTCGACGAGGTGGTCGGCCGGCTGCGCGCGCTGCCGCCGCTCGTCTTCGCCGGCGAGTGCGACGCGCTGAAGGAGCGCCTGGCGGCGGTCGCCCGCGGTGAGGCGTTCCTGCTGCAGGGCGGCGACTGCGCGGAGACGTTCGCCGACTCGCACGTCGACGCGATCCGCGACAAGATCAAGACCCTGCTGCAGATGGCGGTCGTCCTGACGTACGGCGCGCGGGTGCCGGTGGTCAAGGTCGGCCGGCTGGCCGGGCAGTTCGCCAAGCCCCGCAGCTCGCCGACGGAGACACGCAACGGGGTGACGCTCCCGACGTACCGCGGGGACGCCGTCAACGGCCAGGAGTTCACGCCGGAGGCCCGCACGCCCGACCCGCACCGGCTGCTGAACGTCTACAACACCTCGGCGTCCACGCTGAACCTCGTCCGGGCGTTCACCCAGGGCGGCTTCGCCGACCTGCGCCAGGTGCACGCGTGGAACCAGGGCTTCGTGCGCGGCAACGAGGCGCACCAGCGGTACGAGGCGATGGCCCGCGACATCGACCGGGCGCTGTCCTTCATGCACGCCTGCGGGGTCGACCCCGAGGAGTTCCGCACCGTCGACCTCTACGCCAGCCACGAGGCGCTGCTGCTCGACTACGAGCGCGCGCTGACCCGTATCGACTCGCGCACGGGCACGCCGTACGACGTGTCCGGGCACTTCGTCTGGATCGGCGAGCGCACCCGCGACCTCGACGGCGCGCACGTCGACTTCGCGGCCCGCATCCGCAACCCGGTCGGCGTCAAGATCGGCCCGACGACCACCCCCGACGAGGCGATCGCGCTGGTCGACCGGCTCGACCCCGACCGCGAGCCGGGCCGGCTGACGTTCATCACCCGGATGGGGGCGGGCCGCGTCCGCGACGCCCTCCCCCCGCTCGTGGAGAAGGTGACGGCCGGCGGCGCGCAGGTCGCCTGGGTGTGCGACCCCATGCACGGCAACACGTTCGAGGCGCCCGACGGGCTCAAGACCCGGCGGTTCGACGACGTGGTCGACGAGGTGCGCGGGTTCTTCGAGGTGCACCGTGTGCTCGGCACCCATCCCGGCGGCATCCACATGGAGCTCACCGGCGACAACGTGACCGAGTGCCTCGGCGGATCCGGCGCGATCGCCGAGCTGGACCTGCCGATGCGCTACCAGACTGCGTGCGACCCGCGGCTCAACCACCAGCAGTCGCTCGAGCTGGCCTTCCTCGTCGCGGAGATGCTCGGCGCATGACCGTCGACCTGCGCAGCGACACCGTCACGCGTCCCACGCCGGCGATGCGCGCCGCGATGGCCGAGGCGCCCGTCGGCGACGACGTGTACGGCGAGGACCCCACGGTCAATGCCCTGGAGCAGCGGGTTGCGCAGCTGCTCGGCCAGGAGGCCGCGCTGTTCACGCCCACCGGCTCGATGGCCAACCAGCTCGGCCTGCGGCTGCTCGTGCGCCCCGGGCAGGAGCTGCTGTGCGACGACGACGCGCACGTGGTGCGGGCCGAGCTGGGAGCGGCAGCGGCCGTCTCCGGCATCACGACGCGCACCTGGGCCGCCCCGCGCGGTCGCGTCGACGTCGACCGCGTCGCGTCGTTGATGCGGCCGGCGGCCGGGCCGTACTTCGTGTCGACCGCCGCCGTGGTGGTGGAGAACACGCACAACTTCGGCGGCGGCACGGTGCAGCCGCTCGCCGACCTGCAGCGCCTGCGCCGGGTCACGGGGGAGGCGGGGGTGCTGATGCACCTCGACGGCGCGCGGCTGTGGAACGCCCACGTGGCGACCGGGGTGCCGCTCACGTCGTACGGCGAGCTCTTCGACACCGTGTCGGTCTGCTTCTCCAAGGGGCTGGGCGCCCCCGTCGGCTCGGCGCTCGCGTCGACCGCCGAGCGGGTCGCGGAGGCCCGGGTGTGGCGCAAGCGGCTGGGCGGCGGCATGCGCCAGGTCGGCATCCTCGCCGCCGCGGCGATGCACGCCCTCGACCACCACGTCGACCGGCTGGCCGACGACCACGCCCGCGCCCGGCGCATCGCCGAGGCCCTCGCCGAGGCGGCGCCCGGCTCGATCGACCCGGCCGAGGTGGAGACGAACATCGTCGTGCTCGAGGTCGACGACGCGGCCGACCTCGTCGCGCGCTGCCGCGACGAGGGCGTGCTGATCAGCGCGCTGGACGCCCGCCACGCGCGGTTCGTGACGCACCTCGACGTGGACGACGAGGGCGTCGAGCGGGCTACGAAGGTGCTGTCGTCCGCGCTGCGTCGCTAGCCGGCTTGCGGCCGAGCAGCGGCGGCAGCTGGCGCACCGCGGCGGCCAGGGCCCGCAGGTCCTCGTCGACCAGCGCCTGCGGCCCGTCGACCAGCGCCTGCTCCGGGTGCGGGTGCACGTCGACGATGATGCCGTCGGCGCCGACCGCGATCGCGGCGCGCGCCAGGGGCACGACGAGGTCCCGCCGGCCGCCGGAGTGCGACGGGTCGACGATGACGGGCAGGTGCGACAGGTCGTGCGCGACGGGGATCGCGCTGATGTCGAGGGTGTTGCGGGTGGCCTTCTCGAAGGTCCGGATGCCGCGTTCGCAGAGCACGATGTCGAGGTTGCCGCGCTGCGCGATGTACTCCGCGGCCATCAGCCACTCCTCGATGGTGGCCTGCATGCCGCGCTTGAGCATCACCGGCTTGCCGCACTGGCCGACGGCCTGCAGCAGGGCGAAGTTCGCCATGTTGCGGGTGCCGACCTGGAGCATGTCGGCGTAGGACGAGACCAGCCCCACGTCGTGGGCGTCGACCACCTCGGTCACCACGGGCAGCCCGGTCGCCTCGCGGACGTCGGCCAGGATGCGCAGGCCCTCCTCGCCGAGGCCCTGGAAGGCGTACGGCGACGTGCGTGGCTTGAACGCGCCGCCGCGCAGCAGCGTGGCGCCGGCGGCCTGCGCCATCTGGGCGGCCTCCAGCGTCTGCTGCATCGTCTCGACCGCGCACGGGCCGGCGATCAGCGTGAAGGTGTCGGGCCCGATCGGCACGCCCCCGACGTACACCGTCGTCATGTCCGGGTGGTGGATGCGACTGACCAGCTTGTACGGCGAGGAGACCCGGATCACGTCGGCCACGCCCGGCATCCCGCGCAGGTTGAGGCCCTGGAACGTCTCGATGTCGCCGACCAGCCCGATGATGGTGCGGGTCACGCCGCGGCTGACGAATGCCTCGCCGCCCGCCTGCTCGACGAGCGCGACGACCCCCGCGACGTCGTCGTCCGCCGCGTCCGGCCTCATGACGACGACCATGCTGTGCCTCCGATGTGCGAGCCCCGGGACCGTGCGCGTCGCCGGGGCTCAGGTTCCTGCGTCACCACCAGCGTAGACGGCGGCCCCGCCCGCCTCAGCGGCGTCTCGCCAGTCAGACCCGC
>DASVBJ010000140.1:0-15282 GCA_036375895.1 Actinomycetes bacterium
CCCAGAGGCGGCTGCCGGTCTCGACCGTGCGGTCGGGGAAGCCGGCGCGCAGGGCCAGGGTGACGCCGTCCGGCAGCGTGACCCGCTCGCCGGCGGAGGCGTCACGGATCGGGCCGGTGCCGTCGGCCCGCCGCAGCTCGACCACCCACACGTGGTCGTCCAGCGGGGTGGAGAAGTGCACGGTCACCCGGCCGCCGTCACCGCGCCGGCCGTCGACCGCACCAGGCACCGTGGCCGACGTGTTGACGACCAGGACGTCGCCAGGGGTGAGGAAACGAGGCAGGTCGCGGAACCTGGCGTGCTGCACCCCGCCGACGCCGTCTGCGACGAGCAGTCGCACCCCGTCCCGGGTGAGGCCGCGAGCCTCGGGCGGCTCGGTCGCGGTCAGGTCGGCGGGCAGCGTGAACCGGGTGCGGGGGCCGGCGGTGACCGTCATGCGCCCGCCCGGGCCGGGACCGCGCGGTCGTGCGTGAGGGCGCCGACGCCGGCGGCGCGGTACCGGCCGCTGGGGAGCCGGCTCTCGATCAGGTGCAGCAGGCGCGGCACGGCGCTCTCGGGCGCCGGCCGGTCGGAGATGTCCTCGCCGGGGAACGCCTGCTGGTGCAGGTCGGTGCGCATGTCCCCGGGGTCGACGGCGTAGACCCGCACGGCCGGCTCCTCGGCGCCGAGCACCGCGGTCAGGTGGTCGAGCGCGGCCTTGGACGAGCCGTAGCCGCCCCACCCCTCGTAGGCCTCGACGGCCGCGTCCGAGCTGACGTCGAGGATCACGCCATCTGCGGCCCGCAACTGCGGCAGCAGCAGCTGCGTCAGACCGAGCGGGGCCAGCACGTTGACGCGGTAGACGTGCTCCAGCACGTCGAGCGGGTAGTCGGCGAGCCGCGGTTGCGGGCTCGGCCCGAGGACGCTGGCGTTGTTGGCGAGTACGTCGAGTCGGCCGAGGCGGTCGACGGCCGCCGCCAGGTCTCGCCGGTGGCCGGGGTCGGCGACGTCACCGGCGACGGCGACCACCTCGGTGGTCGGCGCGAGTTCGTCGACGACTCGTTGCAGCTGCTCGCCGCCGCGGGCGTCGAGGACGAGTCGCCAGCCGCGGTCGGCCAGGCTGCGGGCCAGGGCACGGCCGAGGCCCTTGGACCCGCCCGTGATCAGGGCAACCGGTGTCGTGGATGTCATGTCGGTGGTCATGCACGTATCCTGAAAGTTGAAGTCAACTCCAAGTCAAGGGCGGATCGATGAAGTCGTCTGACTTGCTGACCGTGGGCGAGGTGGCGGCCCGCAGCGGGTTCGCCGCGTCGGCGCTGCGGTTCTACGAGCGCGAGGGGCTCATCCGGGCCACCCGTACGGCCGGCGGGCAGCGACGGTTCGAGCGCAACGTGCTGCGCCGGCTGGCGTTCATCCGTGCGGCGAGCAACGTGGGGCTGTCGCTGGACGAGGTGCGGGCCGCCCTCGCGACCCTCCCGTCCGCGCGGACCCCGACCCGGGCCGACTGGACCCGGCTGTCGAGGGCGTGGCGGGACCGGCTGGACGACCAGATCCGGGCGCTCGAGGCCCTGCGCAACGGTCTCGACTCGTGCATCGGCTGCGGGTGCCTGTCACTGCAGCGGTGCCGGATCTCCAACCCGGCCGACCTGGCGGCCGGCCAGGGACCCGGCGCGGCGTACCTGCCCTCGCCGCTGCGGCGGGGCGCTCCACCTGCCAGACGTGGTCGACCGACGGCTGGGTAGGGTCCCGGCATGGGACTTCTGGACGGCAAGGTCGCGATCGTCACCGGCGCGGGACGCGGCATCGGCCGCGGCGAGGCGCTCGAGCTGGCCCGGGAGGGCGCGCGGGTCGTCGTCAACGAGCTGGACGCCGAGGTGGGCCAGCAGGTCGTCGACGAGATCGTGGCCGCCGGGGGAGAGGCCGTCCTCGACACCGGCGACTGCTCCGAGGACGGCACCGCGAAGGGCCTGATCGCCACGGCCCTCGACACCTGGGGCCGGCTCGACGCGCTCGTCAACAACGCGGGCATCCTGCGTGACCGCACCGTCGCCAAGATGACCCCCGACGAGTGGGACGCCGTCATCAAGGTGCACCTGCGCGGCCACTTCCTGCCGACCCATCACGCCTGCGCGCACTGGAAGGACACCGGGACGCAGGGCCGCATCGTCTGCACCGCCTCGACCTCAGGACTGCTGGGCAACTTCGGCCAGTCCAACTACGGCGCCGCCAAGGCCGGCATCGCGGCGTTCTCGACGATCGTCGCCATGGAGATGGCGCGGTACGGCGTGCGCTGCAACGCCATCGCGCCCGCGGCCCGCACCCGGATGACCGAGTCGGCCTACGGCTCGTTCAAGGACCTCAACGCCGCCGGGGAGGAGCAGTTCGACTTCTGGCACCCGGACAACGTCGCGCCGCTCGTCGCCTACCTCTGCAGCGACGCGGCCGGCGACATCAGCGGCAAGGTGTTCGGCGTGCAGGGTGACGCGGTCGAGCTCTACCAGCCGTTCACGTCGGTCGCCGTCATCCAGAACCACGACACCCGCTGGAGCCCGGACGGCATCGCCGGCCGGATGCACGAGCTCTTCGACGCGAGCGGCATCAGCCCGCAGGTGGAGAACATGATGGGCAAGCTGCGCTTCACGATGACCGAGCGCAGCGCGATCTGAGGTGGCCGAGCCGACGTCGCCCGAGGCTGCCCCGGGTGCGGTCGCGGTCGTCGTCCCGGCCAAGGACGAGGCGGACCGGATCGCCGCAACCGTCGAGGCCGCGCGGGCCATCGACGGGGTCGACCTCGTGGTGGTCGTCGACGACGGGTCCTCGGACCGCACGTCGGACGTCGCCACCGCGGCCGGCGCCACCGTCACGCGGCACCCCCGCACGCGCGGCAAGGCAGCCGCCATGGAGACCGGCGCCGAGCTGGTGCGGGTGCTCGACGGCCAGGCCGGCCGCGACCCACGTGCGCTGCTGTTCCTCGACGCCGACCTCGAGGCGACGGCCGGCAACGCGGGCGCACTCGTGCCGCCGGTGCTCGACGGCGAGGCCGACATGACGATCGCGATCCTGCCGCGGCAGCGGACCCCGGGCGGCGGCCGCGGCCTGGTCGTCAACCTCTCCCGCAACGGCATCCGCCGGCTGACCGGCTTCGAGGCCACCCAGCCGCTGTCCGGCCAGCGGTGCCTGACCCGGGCTGCCTTCGAGGCTGCCCGGCCGCTGGCTGCCGGCTTCGGCGTCGAGACCGGGCTCACGATCGACCTGCTCCAGCAGGGCTTCCGGGTGCGCGAGGTCGAGGTCGACCTGCATCACCGCGTCACGGGCACGGACCTGCGGTCCCAGCTGCACCGGGGCGCGCAGTACCGGGACGTCGCCCGCGCCCTGGCGGCCCGCCGCCTGCCCGGGCTGCTGCGGCGCGGGCCGGGCGTTCCGCGCCGCCGCTGACCGGGCAGACCCCGCCGACCACCCTGCCCGCGGCCGGAGGCTGTCAGCGCCGCCGCGGTGCGGACGGCGCGCCGAGCTCCGCGGTCTCGTCCAGCTCCAGCGCCCGCACGCTCGCCGCCAGCAGCAGCGGGATCGCGACGAAGAGCGCGACGGCCGGGATCGCGATGCCGGAGTCGTTGACCGCGAAGCCGACGCCGAGGGTCACGAGCATCGCGATCACGCCGAGCCGCAGCGTCGGCGCGCGGTCGTAGGCGCGGGCCAGCGCCGCGGCCCGCCAGGCCACCGGCCGCATGAGCACGAGCACGACGAAGGCGAAGCCGATCGGCACGATCAGGGCCAGCAGGTAGTTGCGGAAGGCCCGCAGGTTGGCCTCCAGCTTCCGCTCGACCACCGTCGCCGCGTCACCGTCGAGCACCTGCTGGACGAAGCGGCCGAGGTGCGACCGCTCGGCGGCCGGGTGCCGCCAGTCGAGATAGGCGACGAGGGAGATGGTCACGAGCGCGGCCAAGCCGATGAGCGCCATCCGCAGCCAGGAGATGCGGGCGCCGGCGACCAGCAGCCCGAGCACGGCGAACCCCGGCACCAGGGCGATGACCCCGCCGAAGTCGCTGCCGAACCGCGGCCAGCCGTCGGCCAGCACCGCCACGGCACCGGTCACCGCCACCGCGGCGACCGCCAACTGGCGACGGCCGGCGACCAGCAGCCCGTCGGCCACCGCTGTGACACCGAGCAGCATGCCGGTGGCGAACAGCGAGAACGCCAGGTTCCCGAAGCCGTAGAAGCGTCCGGCCACCAGGGGCGAGTAGCCCATGAGGCTGGACAGCTGCAGCGTCGACCCGGACACCACGTCGACGAGCAGGACCAGCCCGGTGATCAGGGCAACGGCGCCCAACGGGCCGAGCAGCGCCCGCCGCCACGGCCCGAGCTGCGCCACCGCGGTGACCACCACCACGCAGGCGACCAGCGACCCGACCAGGGTCGGCAGCGGCAGCCCCGAGCGCCACCACGGCACCAGGTTGGCGAGATAGGTGGCGACGGGTACGGCGGCGAAGGCGAGCGCGGTGCGCCGCATGGCCTGCAGCACCCGCAGGCGCTGCTGCGGACCGCCCCACTGCCGGCGCAGGGCGACCGCCGCGGCGCCATACAGGAGCAGCTGGCTCGCCACCAGGACGGTGAAGAAGTGCGGGGTGTAGCGGCGGGCGACGTCGGCCTTCGTGTCGGCGTCGACGAGCAGGTCGAGGGCGTCATCGGTGGGCGGCCGTCCGCCGCCGGGCGTGATCGTCGAGCCGATCGCCGCCTCCGGGTCGTCGGTGCCGAGCAGCGCGAACAGCGTCGGTGCCACGTCGGTGAGCTGCACCAGCGCGTCCCGCCGCGTCGAGCGGGTCTGCAGCCAGCCCTCGTCGTAGCTCTCCCCGTCAGGCGCGGGGCCGCGGGCCGTCGTGACGGTCAGGTGCGGGTCCTTGGTGCTGTCGGCGACGCCCATCAGCAGCACCGTCGCGTCGTCCGGCACGGCCGCGAGCACCTCGCCGACCCGCTGGTCCACCGCCCGCACCTGCTCCGCCCGGGGGGTCGGGGTGACCTGCATGCCGGCCAGGTCGGGCTCGATGACCGTCCCCGCGTCGACCACGGTGAGCGGGCAGCGGGTGAAGGTGTCAGCACCCACCGCGGCATCGCCCGGCAGGTAGACCGGCACCCGGCCCCGCGCGTCGGCGGCCGCCAGCGCCGCGCCCGGCCCGACGGCCGTCACGCACTTCCCGGCGGCGGCGAGGGTGTCGCCGAGGAGGCCTACCTCGGCCTCGTAGCGGCCCTTCGCGTTGCTCGACCGCAGCGCGGGGTACTCGGCGACGACCGCGCCGCCGTCTCCCGTGCTGCGCGGCGTGGGCGGTGCGGCGCAGCGGGGCGGCGGCGGCTCGTCCACCGGCGCGGCGTCCGGCTCGGGGCGGGGGAGCGTGCCGCTCGCGCGCTGGCCGGCGCCGAGGGTGAGCCAGCCCGCCACCGGGCACGTCCAGGTGACTGTGGTCCGCACCGACATCGAGGCGAGCGCGGAGGAACCGGCGAGCCGGTACAGCGTGGGCGCGGACCGCGCGTCCACGTCGGCCCACCGCAGCCCGGGCGTCCCGATCACGACCACCGGGTGGCCGGTCGCCCGGACCGTCTCGGCCTGCCCTGCGGTCGGGGTGAGTGCGAGCCCCGCCACGACGAGCGCCAGCACCGCGGCGGCACGGCGCGGCAGGGCGAGGGGCACGGCGTACAGGCTAGTGATCGTCAGCGGCCGGCCAGCCCACGGGCGGCGGCGGTCGCGGCGGCGAGGACGTCCTTGACCGGGCGCCCCAGCCGGGCAGCCGCGGCGGCGACGTCGTCGAACTCCACCGACACGTTGACCGGCTCGCCCTGGTCGCGCGCCACCTTGACCCGGATGGGCACCCCGTCGACCGCGACGCTGCCCTGCTCCCGGTCGAGGGCGTGCTTGCCGACGCCCTGCTCGCGCAGGCCGATGGTCGTGGTCTCGGCGAACACCACCCGGCGTACGGCGGGTGCGTGCTCGGCGCTCGTCAGCACCGACAGGGTGTGGGCCGGCCGACCCTTCTTCATGAGGATCGGCGTGAGCCAGGCGTCCGAGGCGCCCGCATCGAGCAGCCGGGCCAGGACCACTGGCCACACCCGCGGGTCCATGTCATCGACGTTGCTCTCGAGCAGCAGGGCGGACGTGGGCCCACCCGTGGACTGTGGCTCGGCGGCGGGCTCGCCCAGCACCACCCGCAGCGTGTTCGGCACCTCGTCGAGGTCGCGTGACCCGGCGCCGAACCCAGTGGCCGTGACCCGCATCGGCGGCAGGCCGCCCCACCGGGTCACCGTTGCGGCGAGGAGCGCGGCGCCGGTCGGCGTGCACAGCTCGTAGGGGGCGTCGCCGGCGTGCACGGGCGCGCCCGCCTCGGCGAGCAGCGCCAGCACGGCCGGCCCCGGCACCGGCAGCAGGCCGTGCTCGCCGCGGACCATGCCGCTGCCGAGCGCGACCGGGGACGCCACCGCGTCCGTGACCCCCAGGGCGTGCAGCCCGGCGCAGGACCCGACGACGTCGGCGATCGCGTCCAAGGCGCCGACCTCGTGGAAGTGCACCTCGTCGGCGCTCACCCGATGTGCGGCGGCCTCGGCCCGGGCGAGCCGGGCGAACACGTCCAGCGCCCGGGCCCGCACCGGCTCGGGCAGCGCCGCGGCCTCGAGCAGCCCGCGGACGTCGGCCCAGGTGCGCGTCACCCGGGTGCTGGCCGTGCGCACCTCCACGTGGGTGGCGGCCAGCCCCTGCCGGGTGACCGGGCTGGCCTGGAGGGTGACCGGCTCGACGCCGACCGCGTCGACGGCCGCCTGCAGCTGCTCGACGGGTGCCCCGGCGTCGACGAGTGCACCGAGGAACATGTCGCCGCTCGCGCCCGCGTGGCAGCCGAACCACGCCAGCGTCACGCGGTCACCTCGGCGGGAGGGGCCGCCGCCGCGGCCGCGGCCCGGCGGGCCACCCGGGCGGCGAACACGCCGGCCCCGAACCCGTTGTCGATGTTGGTCACGACGACACCGGGGGCGCACGAGTTGAGCATCGCGAGCAGGGCCGCGAGCCCGCCGTACGACGTGCCGTAGCCCACCGACGTCGGCACCGCGACGAGCGGCACCCCGGTCAGCCCCCCGACGACGCTGGGCAGCGCACCCTCCATGCCGGCGACCACCACGAGGCAGTCGGCCCCGTCCAGGGTGTCGCGGACGGCGAGCAGGCGATGGATGCCGGCGACCCCGACGTCGTCCACCCGGGTGACCCCTGCGCCGAACGCCCGGGCGACGAACGCGGCCTCGGCGGCGACCGGCGCGTCCGAGGTGCCGGCGGCGACGACGCAGACGGTGCCGCGGGGCTCTGGCAGGCTGCCCACCGCCACGGCGCGGGCGACGTCGTCGAGGAGCGCGCCGGGGAAGGCCTCGCGGATGGCTGCGACCGTCTCGTCCGGCAGCCGGGTGGCGAGCGCGGGCCGGTGACCCGGTTGGCCGGCCAGCTCCCGCAGGATGGCGACCGTCTGCGCCGGGGTCTTGCCGGCGGCGTACACGACCTCGGGGTCCCCGGTGCGCAGGGCCCGGTGGGTGTCCAGCCGGGCGAAGCCGAGGTCGGCGACCGCGCCGAGCGGGCCCGTCGCCAGCCGGTCCAGCGCGGCGCCGACGTCGAGCTCACCAGCGGCGACGTGGCGCAGCAGTGCCTCGACTTCGGAGCGGTCCATGACCCGCAAGGCTAGTGCCGTAACCTGCACGGGAATCCGCGACCTTCTCCTGGGACCACACGTGCCGATTGATCTCCAGCTCGACCAGGACGCCCTCGAGCTCGTGGCCGTCGCCGCCGCGGCGGTCGCCGGGCTCAGCCTGCTGCTCACGCTGCTCGCCCTGGCGCGGGTGCGGGCGCTGCACAAGCGACTGCGCCGGTTGGCCGCGTCGGGCGGGCGGGTCGCCGCAGCGCCGGACGGCGCCGACCCGCAGGCACTGCGCCACGTCGGGGTGGTGCGCTACGACGCCTTCGGCGACATGGGCGGGCGGATGTCCTTCTCTGCCGCGATCTACGACGACAACGGCGACGGCATCGTGCTGTCCTCGATCAACGGCCGGAGCGAGACGCGCACCTACGCCAAGCCGCTGGAGGGCCTGGAGAGCGACCACAGCCTGTCCCCGGAGGAGGAGCAGGCCATCGCCTGCGCCCGGCGCGACGAGCCGGCGCGTCGGACGAGCTAGACCGGCTCGCGGCCGCCCATCGACCTGGCGAGCTGCTTGTCGACCGCGTCACGGCCCCGCCGGGTGTCGACGTCCCAGTCGCTCATCCGCTTGCCGTAGACGATCAGGTAGACGAGCAGGCTGATCGCCGGGAAGACGAGCAGGGCGAGCACCCAGCCGGCCCTCCCCCAGCCGCCGAGCTCGTGGTTGCGGAACAGGTCGACGACCACGAAGAACAGCACCATGAAGTAGGCGATCATGAAGAAGATGATCAAAAGCGTCCAGAGGACGTCACCGAAGTCCATACCAGCCTCCTGATGCCGCGCGGCACCTGCGTCTGCTCATGACGCTAGGCCTCGGCCCGGCCGGTGAGATCATCCGCCGCGGGTGAGACGAGTCGTCCACCGGCGTGACGGCCAACTAGGGTCGGCTCATGCCCGGAGTGCCGCCCGCCCGCTACGCCTACCTCGGCCCGGAGGGGACGTTCACCGAGGCGGCGCTGCGCACGATCCCGGCGGCCGCCAGAGCCGAGCTGCAGCCGCACGCGTCGGTGACCGCCGCCCTGGACGCGGTCCGCCGCGGCGAGGCCGACGGTGCGATGGTGCCGATCGAGAACTCGGTCGAGGGGCCGGTCGCGGCGACGCTGGACGAGCTGGCCGCGGGCGAGCCGCTGATGGTCACCCGCGAGGTGCTGCTGCCGGTGTCCTTCGCGCTGATGGCCCGGCCCGGCACCGGCCTGCACGACGTACGCCGGATCGCCACCCATCCGCACGCCGAGGCCCAGTGCCGGCGCTGGCTCGCCCTCGCGCTGCCGGAGGCGCAGGTCGTCCCGGCGCTGTCCACGGCCGGGGCGGCGGCGGAGCTGGCGGCGGGCACGAGCGACTTCGAGGCCGCCATCGCCGCGCCGATCGCGGCGGGGCGGTACCGGCTCACGGTGCTGGCCGGCGAGATCGAGGACAACCCGGACGCGGTGACCCGCTTCGTGCTGGTCGGGCGGCCGGCCGAGCCGCCGCTGCCGAGCGGCCACGACAAGACGTCGCTGGTGGCGTTCATCGCCGACGACCACCCCGGCGCGCTGCTGGAGATCCTCACCGAGTTCGCGGTGCGCGGGGTCAACCTGACCCGCATCGAGTCACGCCCGACCGGCACCGGTCTCGGCCGCTACTGCTTCTCGATCGACTGCGAGGGGCACGTGGACGACGCCCGGGTGGGCGAAGCGCTGATGGGGCTGCGCCGGGTGTGCCCGGACGTGCGCTTCCTCGGCTCGTACCCGCGGGCCGACGAGGCGCTGCCGGTGCACTGGGCCAAGGACGACGCCGTCTACCGCGACGCCGCCGCGTGGCTGGGGCGCATCCGCTCCGGCCGCCTCTGACCCTCGGGGCTCAGCCGCGCAGCTCCTCCGGGTCGCCGCGCTCCGGCTCGGTGATGCCCGCGCGCACCGCCTCGAGCTGCGCGCAGAACGCGATGCCGAGGAACAGGGCGACCGACGTGAGGTTGGCCCACAGCAGCAGCGCGACGATGCCGGTCAACGGGCCGTACGTCGAGCCGAACGACCCGCTCGTCTGCACGTACACCGCCAGCAGCATGGTGAGCACGACCCACAGCGACAGCGCCACGCCCGCCCCGATCGCGATCCACGACCAGCCCGGCTGGGTCCGCCGCGGCGCGCGCTCGATGAGCATCGTGAACGCCGCCAGGGCCATCAGCACGCCGAGCGGGAAGCGGACGGCCGTCCAGACCGCGGCCTGGGCGTCGGACCAGCCGTACGTGCTGCCGAGCACGTGCCCCACGTCGCCACCGGCGACCAGGATCAGGAAGCCCAGCAGCGAGAGCAGCCCGGCCGAGACCGCGAGCCCGAACGCCCGCGAGTACTTGCGCAGGGTCGGCCGGTCGCGGTGGATGCCGTAGATGCGGTTGGCTCCCCGCTCGACCTGACCCATCGAGGTGGTGAGGGCCACCAGGGCCACGACCAGCCCGAGCCACAGCGCGAGCTGGCCGCCGTGCCCGGCCTGCTCCTGACCCTTCTCGAGGGTCTCCCGGACGATCTTGTCCGTGCTCCCCGGGGTGACCCGCAGCAACGTCTCGCGCAGCGACTGGCCGAGCCGGTCGGCCCGGACCGTGCTGGACAGACCGACGAAGGCGATGCCGAGCGGGATGAGCGACAGCACCAGCTGCAGCGCGAGCGCCCGGGCGTTGGTGAAGCCGTCGCCGTAACGGAACCGGACGAACGAGTCCCGGACGAGCTTCCAGCGCCCGTAGTGGCGCAGCGTCGTCTTCGCGTCGTCCGCGGACAGGTCGGCGGCGTTCATGCTGCAGGTCTCCGGGACCCTGGTCACCGAGCTCACGCGCGCCCCCTTCCCTGCGGCACGCGGACGGTGAGGGCCCTGGGCTCGATCCGGATGTCCATGGTCCTGCCGTCGCTGATCAGGTCGCCGTCGAGCTGGCGCGGCTCCGGCCGGCTGGCCTCGATGACCACGTGCTGTCCCCGGAACCGCTCCATCCGCCGGTCCGGCCGGTCCGTGCGGGCCATCACCCGGCCCGCGACCCGGGCCCAGTCGACGAGACCCCGGGGCGCGATGAGCACCACGTCGAGGATGCCGTCATCCGGCTCCGCGTCCGGCAGCAGCGGGATCCCGGCCTGCAGCCTGCCGACGTTGCCGACGACGACGGTCCGGACCCGCCGGTGCAGCGGCTCCCCGTCGTCGACGGTCACCTTGACGCGGATGCCGCGCCCGCGCAGGTGCTTCGCGGCCGACACGGCGTACGCCGGCCAGCCGACCGCCTTCTTGAGCCCCTCCGGGGCGTCGCGCATCATCGCGGCGTCGAAGCCGAGGCCCGCCATCACCGCGAACTTGCGGTCCTCGACCGCCGCCACGTCGATCTTCCGGTCGACACCGGACAGCCCGATCCGCAGCGCCTCCGCCTCGTCGTCGAGGGGCAGGCCGAGGTTGCGGGCCAGCAGGTTCCCGGTGCCGGCCGGCAGGATCGCGAGCGGCATCTCGCACCCCGAGAGCGCGGTGACGGCGGCCATCACGGTGCCGTCGCCGCCGCAGACGAACACGACGTCGCAGCGGTCGCGCACGGCGCGCTCGCACATCCCGATGCCGGGGTCGTCCTGGGTGGTCTCCAGCCACAGCGGCGTGGCCCAGCCGGCCTTGCCCATGTAGGACTCGACCCGCTGCTGCAGGCCGGGGAAGTCGGGGACCTTGGTGGGGTTGTAGACGACAGCGGCGCGCTTCACCTGGCCCCCGCTGTCACGGGGGCCGGAAGAGGGTTTTTCCGCTCACCCCGCAGGCGACGACCGAGGACCGCGCTGCTCGCGATCACGATGCAGGTGAGCCCGTTGATGTAGGAGCCCAGCACGTCGGTCGGGTGGTGCATGCCGCGGTAGAGCCGGCCGTAGGCGACGAGCAGCGGGACGGCGACGAGCAGCGTGATGCCCACGATCTTGGCGAGCCGGTTGCGGACGTTCCACGCGACGATGAGCGCGCTGGCGACGAACAGGGCCGTCGCCGCGCCGGTGTGCCCGGAGGGAAAGCTCGAGGTGGGCGGCGAGGCGTCGAGGTGCCTGACCTCGGGGCGGTTGCGCGAGATGACGAGCGTGGTGAGCAGGAAGACCAGTGCCTGCGCGCTCACCGCGAGGACGAGGAACACCGACTCCCGCCAGCGCTTGAGCGCGAGGCGCAGGAAGATCGCGACCACGACCATCGCGCCGATGATGGCGCCGGTGTTGCCGAGCCCGCTCAGCACGTAGGTCACGTCGTTCATCTCGGGCGTGCGCCCCTCGGCCAGCGACCGGTTGACGGCGTCCTCCTGGGTGAGCGGCCAGGTGTGCTCGAGGACCTTGGTGATGAGCAGGCCGAGGCCTACCAGGACCCCCCAGAGCACTGCCAGGGCGAGGGCGACGCGACCTGCGGTCGGAGCCACCTTGGCGATCATGGGCGCACTCTCTTTCCTCGTCTCTGCGACGGTTGTGGTGTCAGGAACGGCGGCCGGGGCGGGCGCCGTCGGGTGAGTCGGTGAGCTCGGGGGCGGCCTCGGGCTCGACGCCCTCGGCGGGTGTCGACGGCCGGCGCCCCTGCTCGCGACGCCAGATCTCGAACGCGGCGCTGGTCCCGGCCAGGCAGGCGAGGGCCACGACCCAGCCGGCCAGCACGTCGCTGACGAAGTGCACGCCGAGGGCCACCCGGTCGAAGCCGGTGAGGAGTACGACGAGGGCGCCGGCCGTGTACGCGACGACCCGTCCCGTGCGGCCGAGGACCGGCAGGAACACGAGCAGCAGCACGCCCACACACAGCAGCGAGTTGAGGGCATGACCGCTCGGGAAGCTGTAGCCGCTGGCGCGCGCGACCGGGTCGGGCAGCGCCGGCCGGGCGCGCTCGACGAGCACCTTGAGCACGACGCCGAGGATGCCGCCGAGGACCGTGGTCGCCACCGCCCACAGGGCCAGCCGACGTGCGCCGCGGCGCCACAGCCAGATCACGACGCCGAGCACGGCAACGCGGAAGACCCACGGCTCGAAGGCGACCGCACCGAAGTCGAGGGTGTCGACCAGCCACGGGTTGGCGCGCGCGACCTCGTTGAGCCCCTCGGCGGCCGAGGTGTCGAGGTTCTCCAGCGGCTCCCAGGCCGACTCGACGAGGAACAGCAGCAGCGTGAACGGGACCGCGACGAGGAACGCCGCGAGGGCGCCAATTGCGATCCGGGTGCCGAAACGGCGGTCGGAGTCGGGGCGGCCCTCGCGTCGCTGGGGCTCGACGCGGTTCGGCACGATCCCGTCGTACCCCACTTGTCGCGGCTACACGCGTAGCCACGCCAACAGGCCCGTTAGGTCCGCAATTGCCGGGGCCGTGTCAGCCGGGGGCTGTCGCTCGGGTGCGGACGGCCGTCGTCGGCCCGGTGGATACGCTCTGCGGGTGCTCGACCCCAAGATGCTCCGAGAAGACCCGGAGGCCGTCCGCGCCTCGCAGCGTGCGCGCGGCGAGGACGAGGGTCTCGTCGACGCCGTCCTCGAGGCCGACCGCCGCCGCCGCGACGCGATCGTCCGTTTCGACACGCTGCGCGGCGAGCAGAAGACCCTCGGCCGCCAGGTCGCGTCGGCGTCCGGCGACGAGAAGGCGGCGCTGCTCGTGCGCACCAAGGAGCTGGCCGCCGCGGTGAAGCAGGCGGAGGCAGAGCAGGGCGCCGCCGCCACGGCGTACGACGACCTGTTCGCCCAGCTGTCGAACCTCGTCGAGGAGGGCGTCCCGGTCGGCGGCGAGGACGACTATGCGGTGCTCGAGCACATCGGCGAGCCGCGGACGTTCGACTTCGAGCCCCGGGACCACCTCGAGCTGGGCCAGCTGCTGGGCGCGATCGACACCGAGCGCGGCGCGAAGGTGTCCGGTGCGCGGTTCTACTACCTGACCGGCGTCGGCGCGCAGCTGCAGCTCGCGATGCTGAACCTGGCGATGGCGCAGGCGGTCGCGGCCGGGTTCGTGCCGGTGATCCCGCCGGTGCTCGTCAAGCCGGAGGCGATGGAGGGCACGGGCTTCCTCGGGCAGGCGGCCGAGAACGTCTACCGGCTGCCCGACGAGGACCTCTACCTGGTCGGCACCTCCGAGGTGCCGCTGGCGGCGTACCACATGGACGAGGTCATCGAGGCCGACCGGCTGCCGCTGCGCTACGCGGGATGGTCGACCTGCTTCCGGCGCGAGGCCGGGTCGTACGGCAAGGACACCCGCGGCATCATCCGGGTGCACCAGTTCGACAAGATCGAGATGTTCTCCTACTGCCGGCCAGAGGACGCGCGGGACGAGCACCGCCGTCTGCTCGCCTGGGAGAAGGAGATGCTCGCCAAGGTCGAGATCCCGTATCGCGTCATCGACGTGGCGGCGGGCGACCTCGGCTCGTCGGCGGCGCGCAAGTTCGACTGCGAGGCGTGGGTGCCGACCCAGGGCCGCTACCGCGAGGTGACCTCGACGTCGAACTGCACGCAGTTCCAGTCCCGCCGGCTGCGGGTGCGGATGCGCGACGGCGACGGGGTGCAGCCGCTGGCCACCCTCAACGGCACGCTGGCCACGACGCGGTGGATCGTGGCCATCCTGGAGAACCACCAGCAGGCCGACGGCTCGGTCGTGGTGCCGGCGGCGCTGCGCCCGTTCATGGGCGGCGTCGAGGTGCTCGAGCCGGTCGCGAAGCCGTAGAGGTCGCCGAGCTAGAGGTCGACCTGGGGAAGCCGGGTCAGCGGCTCGGCGAAGCGCTCGTCGGTGAGCTCCTCGTCGACCATCTCGCCGCCGAGGAACGCGTCGTACGCCGCCATGTCGAAGTGCCCGTGCCCGCACAGCGCCGTGAGGATGGCCTTCTCCTCGCCCGACTCCTTGCAGGCCAG
The DNA here is from genome assembly GCA_036375895.1 of Actinomycetes bacterium. GTDB lineage: Bacteria > Actinomycetota > Actinomycetes > JACCUZ01 > JACCUZ01 > DASVBJ01. The sequence continues at coordinate 14,519 of DASVBJ010000140.1, forward strand.
CGCCTCGCGGATGCACGCCGCCAGCGCGTGGGTCGGCTCGGGCGCCGGCACGATGCCCTCCGTGCGGGCGAACTGCACCCCGGCCTGGAAGCACTCGGTCTGCGGGATCGCGATCGCCTCCATCAGCCCGAGCTCGTAGACGTGCGAGATCAGCGGGCTCATGCCGTGGTAGCGCAGCCCGCCGGCGTGGATCGGGTCCGGGATGAACTCGTGCCCCAGCGTGTGCATCTTCAGCAGCGGGGTGAACCCGGCCGTGTCGCCGAAGTCGTACGCGTAGGTGCCGCGGGTGAACGACGGGCACGCCGCCGGCTCGACCGCGCGGATCACCGGATTCATCCGGCCAGCCATCTTCTCGCGCAGGAACGGGAAGATCAGGCCGCCGAAGTTCGAGCCGCCGCCGGTGCAGCCCACGATGAGGTCCGGCGTGTCGCCGGCCAGGGCGAGCTGCTTGATCGCCTCCTCGCCGATCACCGTCTGGTGCATGAGGACGTGGTTGAGCACGCTGCCGAGCGAGTACCTGGTGTCCGGGCTGCCGCCCGCCACCTCGACCGCCTCGCTGATCGCGATGCCGAGGCTGCCAGTCGAGTCCGGGTGCGCGGCGAGGATCGCCCGGCCCGCGTGGGTCACGTCCGACGGGCTGGGGTGCACGGTCGCGCCGTAGGTCTCAATCAGCATCTTGCGGTAGGGCTTCTGGTCGTAGGAGGCGCGCACCATCCACACCTCCAGTTGCACGCCGAACACCGCGCAGGCGAAGGACAGCGCGC
>DASVBJ010000213.1:0-8677 GCA_036375895.1 Actinomycetes bacterium
GTCACCACCACCAGCTGGCCGAACCCGCTGCGGGCGTACTCGGCGTACGTGAGGCCGGCCGTGTGCACGACGTGGGAGTGGCCACCGAACAGCACCGTGAGCTGCACCGCCACGAACGCCGCGAACAGCGCGTCCAGCAAGGCGATCGGCGCGATCCACTCCAGCGGTCGCACCGGCCGGGCGGGTGCCGGCGCCAGCACGTCCCAGGCCGGCGGCTGGTCGGCCAGGAACGCGGCCGCCAGGGCGGCTCCGGCGACCGCGACGAAGAGGAACAGCCGCTGCGGCACCGTGTCCAGGTGGACGTCGGGCAGGAGCGTCGCGAAGGCCGCGTCGGCCGACGCGAAGAGCGTGCCGAACACCAGCAGGAGGCCGGCACTCACGCCCACGGTGCGCAGCAGCGGCTTCAGTGACGTCCGCGACGTCCGCGCGGCGGGCAGGTGCCCACGCAGGCCGCGGGCCGCCCAGGGCAGCCCCCGTAGCGGGGCCAGCGCGAGGGACAGGCCGCCGAGGAGGGCCCCGACGAGGCTCGTGCCGCGGGCCAGGGCGTACGACGCGACGCCGGTGGCGCCGAGCAGCGACAGGCCCACGAACCACGGGGCGTCCCGGACGACGACCACGCCGATCAGCAGGGTCGCCAGGGCCCCGAAGCCGACCTCGTGCGACCCCAGCCGCGGCCACGCGGCCGGCACCGCCGCCGCGGCGATGAGGAGAGCGACCAGCACCAGGCCCAGTCCCGGCGCGGTCGCCGCGGGCAGCAGGACTGCGCCGGCGATGCCCGCTACGGCCGCGAGGGTCGCGGACGCGGCCGGCATCGCCCGGCCCGGGTCGGGCCACACCCGGTCGACCTCGGCCTTCAGCGCCGACGGGTGTGTGGTCTGCGGCACGGTCAGGTCGGTCACGTGTCCCTCCCGGGGAGTTGTACGACGAAGCGGCAGCCGGCGGGCTCGGCCGAGGCGGAGCCCGGCGGGCCGGCCGTCCCGTCGGTGACCGAGATGCTGCCGCCGTGCAGGGCGACGGCCCAGCGGGCGATGGCGAGGCCGAGGCCGGTGCTGCCGGTGGTCACGCCCGCGGACCCGGCGCCGCCGCGGTAGAAGCGGTCGAAGACCCGTTCGCGGTCGACGTGCGGGATGCCGGGACCCTCGTCGGAGACCTCAAGGTGGAGGTCGTCGCGGCCGGTCCGGCCGGTCACGGCACGCACCCGCACGGTCCCGCCCGGCGGGCTGTGCCGGGCGGCGTTGTCGAGCAGGTTGGCGAGCACCTGCTGGAGGCGGCCGCGGTCGACCCAGGCCACCGCGTCGGGCGGCCGCACCTCGATCGCGAACTGCACGTCCCGGCCGGCCATGGCCGCCTCGGTGACCGCGGTCTCCAGCAGCGGCGCGAGCGCCACCCGCTCGCGGGTCAGCGGCTCGGTACCCGCGTCGATGCGCGACAGGTCGAGCAGCTCGCCGACCAGCCGGTTCAGCCGCTCGGTCTGGGCGAGCGCGGTCCGCAGGGTCTGTGGATCCGCGGTGGCGACGCCGTCGGCGAGGTTCTCGAGCACCGCGTGCAGTGCGGAGATCGGGGTGCGCAGCTCGTGGCTGACGTTGGCGACGAGCTCTCGGCGCTGCCGGTCGGCGGCCTCCAGGTCGGCGGCCATCCGGTTGAAGGCGTCGGCCAGCTGGCCCACCTCGTCCCGCGAGGAGGTGTGCACGCGCCGGCTGTAGTCACCGCGGGCCATCGCCTGGGCGGCCGCGGTCATCGACCGCAGCGGGGAGGTCATGCCCCGGGCCAGCACCTGGGTCACGGCCAGCGCAAGCAGCACCGCGACCGGCAGCGTGTACCTCGGCCGCCAGCTGAGGTGGACGAGGCCGTACCACACGAAGAACGAGGAGACGGCGACGGTGACGGCGACGAGAACGCCGAGCTTCGTCTTGATCGACCGCAGCGGGTCCAGCGGGCGGAGATCCCTCACGGCTGCTCCAGCCCGTAGCCGACGCCGTGGACGGTGCGGATGACGTCCGCGCCGAGCTTGCGCCGCAACGCCTTCACGTGGCTGTCGACCGTGCGCGTGCCGGAGGCGTCGACCCAGTCCCAGACGAGCTCCAGCAGCTGCTCACGCGTGAGCACCGCCCGTGGCCGGTCGGCGAGGCAGACCAGCAGGTCGAACTCGGTGGGGGTGAGGTGCACGTCGGTGCCGGCCCGGCGTACCCGGCGGCCGGACCGGTCGAGCTCGAGGTCGCCGATGCACTGGACGGCGACGCTGTGACCGGCCTCGGCGAGCTCGGCCGCCCGGCGCACCCGGCGGAGCAGCGCATGCACGCGGGCCACCAGCTCGCGCATGCTGAACGGCTTGGTGAGGTAGTCGTCGGCGCCCACCCCGAGCCCGACCAGCTTGTCGGTCTCGTCGTCGCGGGCGGTCAGCATCAGCACCGGCACGGGGCGCTCGGCCTGGACCCGGCGGCACACCTCCAGCCCGTCGTAGCCGGGCAGCATCACGTCAAGCACGACCAGGTCGGGCCGGTGCTGGGCGGCCGCGCTGACGCCCGCCGGGCCGTCATGGGCGACGTGGACCAGGAAGCCCTCCGCCCTCAGCCTCGCCGCCACCGCGTCCGCGATCGTCGGCTCGTCCTCGACGACGAGAACCGTCTGCCGGCCGGAGTCCGCCCGTGCCCCGTCTGCTCCCATGGGGGCGAGCCTAGGGACCCGTCGTGATCAAGGACTGCCGAGCGTGTGAAGGAGTCGTGCAGATGCCGGAGGCCTACAGGCACGGCGTCAGCAGGCACCGCGAGGTCATCCCCACGGTTCGTGCGAGCGCGTCGGAGTACCGCCGGTAGAGCCTCGGCACCGGGCGCATCGTCCAGAGCGCCTCGACGTTGACCCATGCCAGGTCGCGCGCCTTGTCGATGTCCCAGGAGCTGACGAGGTGGACCACGTGCCCCACCCGTCGGTCGACCAGGCGCCCGGCCTCCGACAGGAAGGACCGCCGGATCTGCGCCTCGGCCGCGGCGAGGAGCCCGTTGACGGCCTCGTAGTCGGCGTGGACCCCGGGCCGGTCCGGCGACGTCCGACGGGCCCGGCAGGTCGCGATCACCGCGAGGGGCAGGTCGTGCTCGATGTGCGCGTTCATGCCGGCCAGCGCGAACTGGACCGGAAGCAGGCCCGGGGTGGCCCGCCGCTCGAACAGCGGGGCCCACGCCTTCGGCACGTCCTGCCCGGCCTGCGCCGCGTCGTACGCCGTGAGCCACAGCGACGCGAAGGCGACGTCCAGGTGGGCCATGAACGCGTCGTCGTGGAAGGTGTGAGACCCGCGCAGACCCTCGGCGACCCGCTCGGTGACCTCGAGGTACATGCGGTTGAAGACCGCCGCCCCGTCATCGGCGGGCAGCGAGCCGTCGATGTCGCGGAGCCGGTCGATGACGTCCTGTACGCCGGCAGGAGACCCGGTCATCCGGTCCACCGGCGGGCGAACGTCCCGAACGCGAGCAGCCCCAGCAGCACCATCAGCGCGGAGAGGCCCAGGCTGGCCAGGACCAGCCAGGTCTCCAGGCCGTGCAGCCCCGCCCCGGAGAGGCGGTCCTGGGTGAGCTGCTGGCAGGCGGTGAAGCCGAGGGACAGGCCGCCGAGCAGCGCGAGCAGCAGGGTTCCGAGTCGCCCGCCGGCGTCGTTGAACGTGCTCAGCATGGTCGCGATCGCGACGGCCGCCAGCACGGCGAGGGGGACGGCGAGCCCCGTGCCCCAGCCGGAGACCCAGTCCCGTCCCACCCGCTCGATCGAGCCGGCCCGGTCGAGGAACGTCAGGTCGTAGGGCAGCTTGCGGTCGACGGACACCAGCACGCCGGTGATGGTGACGGCGATCCACGCGGCGGAGACCACGACCAGCAGCTTGCGCACGCTGCCGATGGTGCCAGCCCGGGGGCGTTCGCCGGTGGAGGTTGGCGACGGTCAGCGGTCGCGCCGCCGCACCACGAACCGCAGCCCCGACCACGTCGCGTCGATGGCGCACACCTTGTTGTCGACCAGCCCCGCGGCGAGGCCGTGGTCACGCACCGCGTTCTCGTCGAGGTCGGTCGCCACGCCGCTGGACCGCTTGGGCCAGGCGATCCAGAGTCCTCCGTCGACCGCCAGCCGCCGGGCGAGCGGCGCGAAGCGTCTCGCCAGCGCCCGCCGGTCGGGAGCAAAGGCGACGATCACGTCGTACGCCGTGGCGCCGGCCCGTCGGTGCACCTCGACGCCCGGCAGGGAGCCCAGGTCGAAACCCTCGGGCGGCGCCGCGAGCAGCACCCGGTGGCCGGGCTTGATCCCGAGCTTGCGGGGCAGCGGCGTCCCGGAGTAGCCGGCGCTCGCCGCGTGTTCTGCCATGCAGCCGGAGCGTACTGTCGACGAGAGGTGGGAGGACGCGGATGGCCCAGCGGGCGGGAGTGTCCGGCGACCGGTCGGGCGAGGTGCTGGCCTTCGGCGAGCCGAGGGCCCGATGGGTGCTGGCGGCGACCGTGCTCGGCTCGGGCATGGCCTTCATCGACGCAACTGTCGTCAACGTCGCGCTGCCGCGCATCGGCGCCGACCTCGGGGCCGGTCTCGGTGGCCTGCAGTGGACCGTCAACGCCTACACGCTGACCCTCGCCTCGTTGATCCTGCTCGGCGGCTCCCTCGGTGACCGGTTCGGCCGACGCCGGATCTTCGTGGTCGGCGTCGTGTGGTTCGCCGCCGCCTCGCTGCTGTGCGGGCTGGCGCCGGACATCCGCACGCTCGTGGCGGCCCGGGCGCTGCAGGGCGTGGGCGGCGCGCTGCTCACTCCCGGCAGCCTGGCGATCCTGCAGGCAACCTTCCGGCCCGAGGACCGGGCGCGGGCGATCGGTGCCTGGTCCGGGCTCGCCGGCATCGCCGGTGCGCTCGGGCCCTTCCTCGGCGGCTGGCTGGTGCAGGCGGCCAGCTGGCGCCTGGTGTTCCTCATCAACCTGCCGCTCGCCGGCGCGGTTGTCGCGGTGGCGGTGCGCCACGTGCCCGAGTCACGCGACCCGCTGGCCGCCCGCCGGCTCGACCTGCCCGGCGCGGTGCTCGGAGCGGTCGGCCTCGGGGCGCTGACCTATGGGCTGATCGCCTGGCAGGGTGGCAGGCTCCTCGAGCCGGTCGTGCTGGTCCCGCTGCTCGTCGCCGTCACGGCGCTGCTCGGCTTCGTCGCCCGTGAGCGCTGGGCCGGCCAGCCGATGCTGCCGCTCGCCATCTTCTCCTCCCGGCTCTTCAGTGCCACCAACGCGGTCACGTTCGCGGTCTACGCCGCGCTGGGTGGGGTGTTCTTCCTGCTCGTGCTGCAGCTGCAGGTCGTGAGCGGGTTCTCACCGATGGCCGCGGGAACGTCGCTGCTGCCGGTCACCGCATTGCTGCTGCTCCTCTCGGCGCGGGCCGGCGCCCTGGCGCAGCGCATCGGACCGCGGCTGCCGATGACCGTCGGCCCGTTGCTCGCCGCGTTGGCCGTCGCGGGCCTCACCCGCATCGGGCCCGACGCGTCGTACGTCGTGGACGTCCTGCCGTGGGCCATCCTGTTCGGCCTGGGCCTGTCGCTGACGGTGGCTCCGCTCACCGCGACGGTGCTCGCCGCGGCGCCGGACCGCCACGCCGGGCTCGCGAGCGGTGTCAACAACGCCGTGGCCAGGGTGGGCGGCCTGCTGGCCGTCGCGGCGCTCCCGCTGGTCGCGGGGCTCAGCGGTGAGGCCTACTCCGACGCGGCGTTGCTCGACCCGGCGTTCCGCACCGCGATGACCGTCTGCGCGGTCCTGCTCGCGGCGGGCGGGCTGCTCGCGGCCGTCACGATCAGGACCCCGGCCGGGGCGCCCGCGCCCGAGTGCCCGCGCCGTCACTGCGCGGTGGACGGGCCGCCCCTCGAGACCTGCCCGCACCAGGGCCCGCTATGGCCGCCCGCCGAGGCGGCCCGAGGTGAGCAGTCGAGCCTCGCCGGGGCGATGAGTCCAGGGGCCCGCAGGGGTCCACCCAGGGGAGCAACGCCGGGCTGACACAGGAGGGACGCCCATGTTCGAGAACACCAGAGCCTTCAGCGGCTTCTCGGTCGACGACGTGACCAAGGCGCGGCAGTTCTACGGCGAGACGCTCGGTCTGCGGGTGACCGAGGAGGCCGGGGGCCTGCTGACGCTGCACATCGCCGGGGACAGGCCGACGATCGTCTATCCGAAGCCCGACCACACGCCCGCCACGTTCACCATCCTGAACTTCCCCGTCGACGACATCGAGTCGGCGGTGGACGAGCTGACCCGGCGTGGGGTGCGGTTCGAGCGCTACGAGGGGACCGACCTCGAGACCGACGAGAAGGGTATCTTCCGCGGCGGGGGTCCCCTCATCGCCTGGTTCAAGGATCCGGCCGGCAACGTGCTGTCCGTGATCCAGGGCGGGTGAGAGCACCCATCGGAATCCCGAAGGGCGCTGCCATGTCCGCTTCGACATCCGGTCATCCTCGGTCGGCCATCGTCGCGAGGCTCCGGGCCGCCGGCTGTGTCTTCGCCGAGGACGAGGCGCGGTTGCTCGTCGAGGCGGCGCCGACGTCTGCCGACCTCGCCGCCATGGTCGACCGGCGGGCCGCCGGCCTGCCCCTGGAGCACGTCCTCGGCTGGGCGGAGTTCTGCGGCCGGCGGATCGCCCTCGCCGCCGGGGTGTTCGTACCCCGCCGCCGCACCGAGCTGCTGGTCCGTGAGGCCGCCGCCCTCGCCCGGCCAGGAGCCGTCGTGGTCGACCTGTGCTGCGGCTCGGGGGCGGTGGGGGCCGCGCTCGTCGCGGCCGTGGACGGGATCGAGCTGCACGCCGTCGACATCGACCCGGCCGCCGTGCGGTGCGCCCGCAGCAACGTCGCCGCAGCGGGCGGCCTGGTGTACGAAGGCGATCTCTACGATCCGCTGCCCGCCGCGCTGCGGGGCCGCGTCGACGTCGTGGTCGCCAACGCACCGTACGTGCCCACCGACGCGGTCAGGCTGTTGCCCCCAGAGGCCCGGATGCACGAGCCGCGGGGGGCGGTCGACGGTGGCGCGGACGGGCTCGACGTCCAGCGGAGGGTGACCGCCGCAGCGCCGCTGTGGCTGGCACCCGGCGGCCACCTGCTGGTCGAGACGAGCGAGCGTCAGGCCGCGCAGACCGTCGAGATCTTCGCCCGCAGCGGCCTGGTCCCGCGAGTGGCCGGCTCCGACCGGCTGAACGCGACGGTCGTCATCGGCAGGAGGACGAGCTCGTCGCGGGCCGAGCGGGCCGACGACTAGCCCGAGCTCACCATGGCCCGCAGCCGCTCGAGCGCCTCCCGCTCGATCTGCCGGGCCCGCTCACGGGACACCCCGAGCCGGCCCGCGATCTCGTCGTACGTCTGCGGCTTGCCGTCGGGCGTGGCGTAGCGGGACCGGATGACGTCGAGCTCGCGCTCGGCCAGCAGGGACATCAGCTGCGCCAGCTGCTCCCGGGAGGCCTGCTCGACGACGAAGTCCTCCGGTCCGGGTTCGGCGGAGTCGACCAGGTCGCCGAGGGTCGTGCCGCCGTCGTCGCCGACCAGCAGGTCGAGGCTGGCCGGGGTGCGGGAGATGGTGTCGAGGTCGGTGACGACCTCGAGGGGCACGCCCATCTCCTCCGCGACCTCCTCGTCGGTCGGCTCGCGGCCCAGCATGACTAGCAGCTCGCGGCGGGTCCGCGAGAGCCGGCTGAGCTTCTCGACCTGGTGCACCGGCAGGCGCACCACGCGGCTCTGCTCGGCGATCGCCCGGCCGATGGACTGGCGGATCCACCAGGTGGCATAGGTGGAGAACTTGTAGCCCCGGGTGTAGTCGAACTTCTCGACCGCCCGGACCAGCCCGACGTTGCCCTCCTGGATCAGGTCGAGCAGCGGCATGGTGGCGCGCTTGTAGCGCCGCGCCAGCGAGACGACCAGGCGGAGGTTCGAGCGGATGAACGCCCGCTTGGCGGCCTCCCCGTCCGCGGCCAGCGCCGAGAGCTCGTGCGAGGAGGCGACCCGGCCGGCCGCCCGCAGCTTGACCGCCCGGCGGTGGCCGAGCCCGTCGAGCAGGTGGCGCGCGTAGAGGCCGGCCTCGATGCGCTGCGCCAGCTCGACCTCGGTCGCGGCGTCGAGCAGCGGCGCGCGGCCGATCTCATCGAGGTAGAGGCGAACGAGGTCAGGGCCGACGTCCTCGCGGTCGAGCTCGTCGACCACGGGGACGAAGTCGTCCTGGTGGACGTCGTGGTTCTGCGTCATGGGGCCTTCCGTCGGTGGTGCTGACAAGCCCAACGAACGAGGTGCCCCGGAGGATTCCGGTGTCGGCGACGCGGGCACCGGCGTCAGCCGGGCTCTCCACGGCGCTTGCGGCGCAGCACGACGACGAAGTCACCCACGGCGACCAGGCCCAGCAGCACCAAAGCGGCCACTTCTATGACGTTGCCACCCGAAACGGACAGCATCACCGCCGCGGCTGCGCAGACGACGACGCCGAACACCGCCAGGATCAGCCGCAGGGTCAGGGCGCTCTGCGCCGGTGCGGCACCCCCGAGGCCCGCGGTGGGGTCGTGATAGTCGGGGCGTCCGTGGTCATCGTCCGAGGTCATCCCGTCCTCCCACCTCGGTCGCTTCCGTTCTACCCCACCGGGCGGGCCGCGCCGATCCGCGCCTGGTGCACGCCGTCGGAGAAGTGCGTGACCGGCGGCTCCTGCGGCGCCGGGAGCC
>DASVBJ010000218.1:0-7185 GCA_036375895.1 Actinomycetes bacterium
GAACGCTGTCGCTGGACCAGGGCAGCTCGAGGTCGGGCAGCCCGACCCGGCGGAGCCACACCGCCGTCGCGCCCCGGGTCCACGAGCTGCACCGGTCCGCCACCTCGGCGAGCCGCAGCGCGTCGGCCCGAGCCGCGTCGATGCGGTCCTCCAGCCACGCGCCCTCGACCCGGGCCAGCCGGGTGAAGGAGATCCATTGCGGCTCCTTGGTCCCGTCTGCGGCCGCCGTCGCCCGGTCCAGCAGGCCCCAGGCCGTGGGATCGCCGCGGCGCAGCAGGATCGTGGCCATGGCGACAGACGGGGTGATGCGGTTGATCGGGGACGCAGCCGGTCGCTCGAGCAGGTGGTGGCAGATGTCCAGTGCCTCCGGCCACCGGCCCATCTCCTCCAGGGCGACCGCCCGTTGCCCGCGAAGGCAGTTCGCGAAGGTGGCCGTGTCGTGGTCGTCGAGGTAGGCGATCCCGTCGAGGTAGAAGCCCTCGACCTCGGCGTACCGTCGGGTGCCGAACCCCATGCCGCACAGGTTCGCGTACGCCCGACCGCTCTGCTCCTCGAGGCCTGCCGCCAACGCGATGTCCAGCGCGCGCCTCAGCAGCGGGATCCCGTCGCCGTCGGCGTTGGTAGTCGAGCAGCCCTCGGTGTTCAGCGCATCGCTCATGACGTCGGCCAGTCCGAGCGGCTCCGCCAATGCGTACGCGCGCCGCGCGAGCTCGATGGCCGCGGCGTCCTCGCCGGCGAGCATCCGCTCTCCTGCCAGGCTCACGGTGGCCCGCGCCAGCTCCGGACCCGGCGGCAGCTGCTCGAGCACCGCCATCGCGGACTCTGCCGCCTCGACCGACTCGGCGCCACGGCACAGCCGCCACATCGCCCGCGACAACCGCCGGAGCGTGTCGCCCTCCCGTAACCGATCACCGGCGGCCCGCCACAAGGGGAGTGCGGCCTGCCACGCGTCCGCGGCGTCCTGCCACCGGTCGATCATGGAAAGCTCGAAGCCGAGCCCGTCGTACAGGCCCGCCCGCACTGACGGGTCCGCACCGTCCGCGAAGCGCAGCGCCCGCTCGTACTGCGCCGCGGCCTCGCGGTGCGACGCCAGCTCGGCGGCCCGGCGCGCCGCCCGCGGGGCGTGCTCGAGGACGGCTTCCATGTCCGCTGCGCCCTCGGCGTGGTAGGCCAGCACTGCGTCGTCGGCACCGCGGGCACGCAGCGCGGCGAGCAGGGCGGTGTGCAAGGCCGTACGCCGGTGTGCGGGGACCGCCTGCGCGACCGCGAGGCGGGCAAGCTCGTGCCGGAACCGCAGGCCGTCCTCGTCGCCCATGACCAGTCCTGAGTCCAGGCACGCCTCCAGCCCGGCCGAGTTGTCGCCGACGACCGCGGCCAGCATCGACGGGTCGACCCGCGAGCCGACCAAGGCGGCGGCATCGAGCACCTGCCGGGCCCCGGGCTCGAGCCGGGCGACCCGGGCCAGCACCGCGTCCCGTGCCGACGCCGGCAGCTGCCCGTTCGCGGTCCGCAGGACCTCGGAGACGAAGAACGGGTTGCCGCCGGTGAGCCGGTACAGCTCGCCGGGCTCGACCGGGCTGGACCGCGCCAGCTCCGCGACCGCCGCGGCAGTCAGCGGCGGCAGCGCCATCCGCCGGGCGGACCGCTGGGTGGCCAGATCGCCGAGGACCACGCGCAACGGGTGGTCAGCGGCGAGGCCGTCGTCGCGGTAGGTGACCACCACCAGGGCGGGGACGTCGCGCAGCCGCCGGCCGAGGAACCGCACCAGGTCGAGCGTCGCCTCGTCCGCCCAGTGCACGTCCTCGACCACGACGACGCGGGGCCGGTCCGCGACCTCGAGCTGCCGCAGCAGCGCGCCGAACAGCTCCTCGCGCACCGCGCCGTTCTCGCACGCGGCGAGCACCGCCCCGCCGAGCCGGCGCGCGATGTCGAAGAGCGGGCCGAGCGGGCGCGGGGTGAACGACCCGTCGCAGGCGCCCCACGCCCACGCGGCGCCCGACGCCTCCTGCTCGAACCGTTCGAGCAGCGCGGTCTTGCCGACGCCGGCCTCGCCGGCGACCAGCACCAGCCGACCTTCTCCCCGGCCCGCCTCGTCGACGTACTCCGAGAGCGAGGCCAGGAACGTGTCGCGCTCCAGCAGCCGCACGAGCCGCATTGTCAGCCTGAGTGACCGCCCGTCGGCACCGTTTGCGCAGATTGCTACCGTCCGTAGCCGAGCGGCGCCGAAGCGGCGACCAGATGCCCGGTCTCGGCCGGTCGGCGCGCGCTCAGCGGTTGGCCCGCCGGCGCCCGACCGGCTGCGCGGCGATCTCGGCCTCATGCGCACGCTGACCGGGCAGCGCCCGCTCGGCAGGCGGTCCGGTCCGCTCCAGCCACCCATGGAGGTAGCCGGCGACGACGGCACCCACCACCGGCGCCAGCCAGAACAGCCACAGCTGTGACAGCGCCCAGTCGCCGACGAACAGCGCAGGTCCGGTGGAGCGGGCCGGGTTCACCGAGGTGTTGGTCACCGGGATGCTGATGAGGTGGATCAGTGTCAGGGACAGACCGATCGCCAGCGGGGCGAAGCCCGTCGGCGCGCGCGGACCGGTCGTCCCGATGATGACCACGAGGAAGCCGGCCGTGAGCACGATCTCGGTCAGCAGCGCAGCGCCCAGGGCGTAGCCGCCGGGGGAGTGGTCGCCGTACCCGTTCGCCGCGAAGCCGCTCGCCTTGAGGTCGAAGCCGTCGACGCCGTTCGCGATGACGGCGAGCACGGCCGCCGCGGCGATCGCGCCGACCACCTGGACGACGACGTACGGCAGGACGTCGCGGGTGGCGAACCGGCGGGCGGCCCACAGCCCGACCGTGACCGCCGGGTTGAAGTGGCCGCCCGAGATGTGGCCCACGGCGTACACCATCGTCAGCACCGTCAGCCCGAATGCCAGCGCCACCCCCAGCTGGCCGATCCCCCCGGCGTCGGTCTTGGCGGAGATCACGGCGGCGCCGCAGCCCCCGAGGATCAGCCAGAACGTGCCGATGAGCTCCGCGACGAGCCTGCGCGGCATGGCGTCCATTGCGTCCTCCTCGCTCGAGCCCCCCGGACGCCTCTCATGCTGCGGCGGGTGCACGCCTGGCGGGAAGGGGAATCGGCCGCGCGGTGACCGTCGCTCCGGACAAAGTCCGCGAAAGCGACCGATGTCCGTGTCGTCGCCAGCGGCTCAGCCGGCGTGCCGCCAGCTGAGCCCGCGGGGTGCGGTCCGCTCAGTCGGAGACGCCGGCCGGCTCCGCCGCAGGCTGCGGCAGCCGCGGCTCCGGGATCGCGGCGTGCGGCTCGACCCGCAGCGGGCGAGCCAGCCACGCCGGCAGCCACCAGTTCCACCGGCCGAACAACGACACCAGCGCGGGCACGAGCAGCGCCCGGACGATGGTGGCGTCGAGCAGGATGCCGATGCCGAGCGCAGTGGCGAAGACCTTGATGTCGGTGCCCGGCGAGGCGGTCAGGGCGACGAAGGACAGGAACAGGATCGTGGCCGCCCCGGTGACGAGCCGGCCGGTGCGGGCCAGGCCGGTCACGACCGCGGCATCGGTGTCGCCGGTCTTGTCGTACTCCTCGCGCATTCGGGCGAGGATGAACACCTCGTAGTCCATCGACAGGCCGAACAGGAACGCGAAGATCAGCACCGGCAGCCAGAACGTGACGGCACCCGTCGGCTGGATGTCGAAGATCTGCTGCGACCCGTGCCCCTGCTGCCAGAACAGCACGGTGGCGCCGAAGGTCGCGGCGACCGAGACCACGTTGAGGGCCACCGCCTTGATCGGCAACACGATCGACCGGAACGTCCGCACCAGCAGGACGAACGTCACCAGGGCGATCAGGCCGAAGGAGTACGGGAACTTGTCGTAGACGGCGTGGATGTAGTCGAGCACCGTCGCGCCCACCCCGGCGACCCCGACGAACCCGGGCGTGCTGCTCAGCGCGTCGTCGACCCGCTCGGCGATGTGGGCCTTGGTCGAGTCGACCGTCTCCTCGGTCGGGATCACGGCCACGAGGGCGCTGTCGGCCTTGCGCCATTGCGGCGTGTCGGGGGCGAAAGCGGTCGCGACTCCCTCGATGCCGGAGGCTGCCTGCACGGCGGCGCCGGCCCTCTGGGCGGGGTCGTTGCCCTTGATGAGCACCTCGAGCGGGGACACCACCCCGGCGGGGACGCCGCCGTCCTTCAGCGTCTGCAGGCTCTCGTACGCCGGACCCCCGCTGGCGAGCGAGTCGGTCTGCGCCTGACCGATCTTGATGCCGAAGACGGGGACGATCAGCGCGGCGAGCATGGCCAGAGCGAGACCGGCGGCGGCCCAGCGGAACCGCACGACGGTGCGGGCCCAGGCGGTCCAGCTGCGCGACGCGTGGCCCTCGTGGCGCAGGCGCGGCCAGTCGACGCGGGGGCCGATGCCGCCGAGCATGGCCGGCAGCAGCGTGAGGATCACCAGGGTGCTGACCAGCGGGATGAGCATGCCGCCGACACCCATGCTGCGCAGCAACGGCACCGGGATCACGAGCAAGGCACAGAGGCTGATCGCCACGGTGCCCGCACTCGCCACGACGGCGTGCCCGGCGTACTGCATCGCGATCACGACGGCCTCGTGGTTGTCGCGTCCGTGCGCGCGCTCCTCACGCCAGCGATTGACGACCAGGAGTGAGTAGTCGACGGCGACGCCGAGCCCGACCAGGGCGATGAGGAACTGCACGACGAAGCTGATGTCGGTGATGTAGGTGGCGAGCAGCACGATGGTGAACGTGGTGAGGATCGACACCGCAGCGATCATCAACGGCACCAGCGCGAGGAACGACGCGAAGAGGAAGACCAGCACGGTCAGTGCGCCCAGACCGCCGAGCAGCGTCTCGGTGAGCAGGCTCGGCGCCTCGGGATCGTCGGTGCCCTGGGCGAGAAGGTTGTAGCCGGTGATGCCCCAGTCGAACCCGGTGTCCTTCTCGGCCTTGTCCAGGATCGGCCGGATCTCCTTGTCGATGCCCTGCTGGTCGAAGCTCACGAAGGGCGGTGGGTAGACCAGGGCGTAGGTCGTGCGCCCGTCCTCGGTGAGGAAGACGTCGTTGCCGGTGCGGCGGTAGTCGACGACACGGACGCCCTGCACGGTCTGCTGGATCTCGTCGAAGACCGCGTCGATCTTCGCCTGCTCGGCCTTCACGGTCGTCCCCTCCGGCACCGTGACGACCGGGATGTAGGGCTGGTTGGACCCGCCGTTGCCGTACTCGGCCAGCAGCTGCTTCTCGGTCTCGTAGCCCGGCTGTCCGGGCAGCGAGAAGTCGACGCTGAGCCGGTCCGTGGTGCGGCCCGCCGCCCAGCCGCCCACCACCAGGCTCACCAGCCAGAACAGCATCACGAGCTTGCGGTGGCGGAGGACGAACTCGGTGAGGCGGATCATGAGAGCTCCCGGCAGGTCACAGCCGCGGGGTCAGGCTCGCGGCGTTTCCCCGCGACGCTAGGACGCTCGTCCGACAACTTCCACTGAAAATCCGGGAACTCGGGGTGAAGATCAGGGTGCCCCCTGAGTGCTCACTCCGTGCGGAGCCAGGCGGCGGAGTCGGTGGGGAGCTCGCCCTCTTCGGTGAGCGGGCCGCTCGCGAGCACCACCTCGCGGTGCTCCGGCAGGGCCATCGGCCGCGGGCCGAGGTTGACCGCGCACACGAGCCCGGGGTCGCGGGCCAGCAGCAGGGTGTCTGCGGGTGACTGGAGCCAGCGCAGCGTGCCGTCCCCGAGGGCCGGTTCCGCGCGCCGCAGCCGCAGTGCCTCCCGGTACAGCTCGAGCATCGAGCCGGGCTGCCCCTGCTGGGAGGCGACCGACAGGGCGCCCCAGGCCTCGGGCTGGGGCAGCCAGGACCCGCCGTCGCCGAAGCCGTACGACGGGCCGTCGGGCGTCCACGGGATCGGCACCCGGCAGCCGTCACGGCCCCGCTCGGTGTGGCCGGAGCGCTCCCACGTCGGGTCCTCGAGCACGTCGTCCGGGAGGTCCAGGACCTCGGGCAGCCCGAGCTCCTCGCCCTGGTACAGGTAGACCGACCCGGGCAGGGCGAGCATCAGCAGCGTGGCAGCGCGGGCCCGGCGCAACCCCTGCTCCCCGCCGCCGTAACGCGTCACGTGGCGCTGCACGTCGTGGTTCGAGAGCACCCACGTGGTGGTGGCCTCGACGGCCCGCGTCGCCTGCAGGGACGAGTCGATGACCTGGCGCAGCGAGCGCGCCGACCACTCGGCCTTCAGGAAGTCGAAGTTGAAGGCCTGGTGCAGCTCGTCGGGCCGCACGTAGAGGGCCATCCGCTGTGGGGTGTCCACCCAGGCCTCGGCGACGCCGATGCGCTCGCCGTACTCGTCCAGCACGCCGCGCCACTCGCGGTAGACGTCGTGCACCGCGTCGCGGTCCCAGTGCGGGTGGTTCGCGGTCTTCTGGCTGGCGAGCATCTTGACCTGGGTGTGGGACAGGTCGGGGAAGGCCTGGTCCTTGACGAGCCCGTGGGCGACGTCGATGCGAAAGCCGTCGACCCCCCGGTCCAGCCAGAAGCGCAGCACCGAGAGGAACTCGGCGTGCACCTCGGGGTGCTCCCAGTTGAGGTCGGGCTGCTCCGGGGCGAACAGGTGGAGGTACCACTGCCCGTCCTCCACCCGGGTCCACGCCGGGCCACCGAAGACCGACCGCCAGTTGGTCGGGGGCTGCGACCCGCCCGGCCCGGTCCCGTCGCGGAAGACGTAGCGCTCGCGCTCGGGGCTGCCCGGACCGGCGGCGACCGCGGCGCGGAACCACTCGTGCTTGTACGACGTGTGGTTGGGCACCAGGTCGACGATGAGCCGCAGGCCCAGGTCGTGCGCCTCCTGCACCAGCGTCTCGGCGTCGGCGAGCTTCCCGAACAGCGGGTCGACGTCGCGGTAGTCCGCCACGTCGTACCCGCCGTCCGCCATGGGGGAGGGGTAGAACGGCGTCACCCACAGCGCGTCGACCCCGAGGTCGCGCAGGTAGGGCAGCCGGGACCGGATGCCAGGGAGGTCGCCGATGCCGTCGCCGTCGCTGTCGGCGAAGCTGCGGACGTAGACCTGGTAGATGACGGCGTCGCGCCACCAGTCGGACGGGTGGTTCGTGGACGTCACGGGGGTGATCCTGCTCCCTTGTCGAGGTCGTGGCCGGGCGGGTCGTCGGGGGTGT
>DASVBJ010000255.1:0-15651 GCA_036375895.1 Actinomycetes bacterium
CTGGCGCTCGCGCACGAGGTGCGGATGCGGTGGTGCGGCCCGGAGGTGGAGGTCGAGGGCATCGTCTCGGTGAAGACCGGCGGCTGCCCCGAGGACTGCCACTTCTGCTCGCAGTCCGGCCTGTTCCCGTCGCCGGTGCGCGCCGCCTGGCTCGACATCCCGTCCCTGGTCGAGGCCGCCAAGGAGACCGCGGCCACCGGCGCGACGGAGTTCTGCATCGTGGCGGCCGTCCGCGGCCCGGACGAGCGGCTGATGGCGCAGATGCGCGAGGGCGTCGCCGCCATCCGGGCAGCGGTCGACATCAACGTCGCCGCGTCGCTCGGCATGCTCACCCAGGCCCAGGTCGACGAGCTGGCGGCCATGGGCGTCCACCGCTACAACCACAACCTCGAGACCGCCCGCTCGCACTTCCCCGAGGTCGTCACGACCCACACCTGGGAGGAGCGCTGGGACACCCTCACGATGGTCCGCGACGCCGGCATGGAGGTGTGCTGCGGCGGCATCGTCGGCATGGGCGAGACCCTGGCGCAGCGCGCCGAGTTCGCGGCACAGCTCGCCGAGCTCGACCCCGACGAGGTGCCGCTCAACTTCCTCAACCCCCGTCCCGGCACGCCGTTCGCCGACCTGCCGGTCATGGACGGCAAGGACGCGCTGCGCACCATCGCCGCGTTCCGGCTCGCCCTGCCCCGGACGATCCTGCGGTACGCCGGGGGCCGCGAGGTGACCCTCGGCGACCTCGGCACCCGCGACGGCATGCTCGGCGGCATCAACGCCGTCATCGTCGGTAACTACCTGACCACCCTCGGTCGGTCCCCCGACGACGACCTCGCGCTGCTGGGCGAGCTGCAGATGCCGATCAAGGCGCTCTCCGACACCCTGTGACCCGCCGCCCGGCCCCCGACCTGCGCTGATCGTTGCGCCTGCCGCCCCTGCGAGCGGGCGGCGAAATGGCTCGCCGACGCATAACTCCTCCCGAACCGGGTAAACGAGCCCGCGTCTCGTCCGAGTGACGATTCGTGGTCTATCCAAAAGGGACGTAGGGGGATAACCTCCCGCCCACCCCGTCCCTTGCGTCCGAGGAGGCCCCCGTTGGCCGTGCATGATCCGACAGGTCCCGGAGAGGCAGCAGCGGTGCGTGCGGCCGCCCGCCGGCACGTCAACCGCTCACCCTGGAACTGGTTGCTGCTGGTGCCGCTCGTGGCAGTCCTGCTGCCGTGGTTCTACAACAAGAAGGACCCTCAGCTGCTCGGCATCCCGTTCTTCTACTGGTACCAGCTGGCCGCCATCGCGATCGGCGTCACCTGCACCTATGTCGTCTACCGCGCGACGAGGGGTGAGCGCTGATGGACGGCATCAAGACGACCGAGCTCGTCATCTTCTCCGCCCTCTTCCTGCTGGTGACGGTGCTGGGCTTCGTCGCCTCGCGCTGGCGGCGGGCCGAGTCGCTCGAGCACCTCGACGAGTGGGGCCTCGGCGGTCGCAACTTCGGCGCCTGGATCACGTGGTTCCTGATCGGCGGCGACCTCTACACGGCGTACACCTTCGTGGCGGTCCCGGCGCTGGTGTTCGGCGCCGGCGCGCTCGGGTTCTTCGCGGTCCCGTACACGATCGTCGTCTACCCGATGGTGTTCCTGGCGGCGGCACGGCTGTGGTCCGTGTCCCACCGGCACGGTTACGTCACCCCGGCCGACTTCGTGCGCGGTCGGCACGGCTCGCCGACCCTGGCGCTCGCCGTGGCGCTGACCGGCATCGTCGCCACCATGCCCTACATCGCGCTCCAGCTGGTCGGCATCGAGGCCGTCCTCAAGTCGATGGGCGTCAACGGGCACTGGCCGATCATCATCGCGTTCGCGATCCTCGCTGCCTACACCTACCAGTCCGGGCTGCGGGCGCCGGCCCTGATCGCGTTCGTCAAGGACGCGCTGATCTACCTCGTGGTCATCGCCGCCGTCATCTACATCCCGTACAAGCTCGGCGGCTGGGACGTGATCTTCTCTGCAGCCGACAAGAAGTTCAACGGGACCCCGCCGCCGCCCAAGGGCCCGGCGGACGGCACCCTGCTCGCCGACCCGGCGGTGATCGGCTACTCGACCCTCGCGTTCGGCTCCGCGCTCGCGCTGTTCCTGTACCCGCACTCGGTCACCGCGGTGCTGGCCTCGCGCAGCCGGGACGTCATCAAGCGGAACATGGCGGCGCTGCCGGCCTACAGCCTCATCCTGGGCCTGCTCGCGCTGCTGGGCTACATGGCCATCGCCGCCGGCGTGAAGCCGATCGCGAACGACGCCGGCAAGCCTGACCCGAACACCATTGTCCCGCTGCTCTACGACAAGATGTTCAGCGACTGGTTCACCGGCATCGCCTTCGCGGCCATCGCGATCGGCGCCCTGGTGCCGGCCGCGATCATGTCGATCGCCGCGGCCAACCTGTGGACCCGCAACATCTACAAGGAGTATCTGAAGCGGGACGCGACGCCCGAGCAGGAAGCACGGATGAGCAAGCTCGCCTCGCTGCTCGTGAAGCTCGGCGCCGTGGTGGTCATCCTGATGCTCGAGCCGCAGTTCTCCATCGACCTGCAGCTCATCGGCGGCGTCATCATCCTGCAGACGCTGCCGGCCATCGTGCTGGGCCTGTACACCCGGTGGTTCCACGGCGTGGGGCTGCTGGCCGGGTGGGCGGCCGGCATGGTCGTCGGGCTGTGGATGCTCTACGTCACCGACAACCCGCTGCTCGGCAAGGAGCACTTCGCCGGTGCGCTGTTCAAGTGGAGCAAGCTGGGCCTGGACACCAAGTCCACGATCTACACCGGCCTGGTCGCCCTGATCGTCAACCTGGCCGTCGCGGCCGTGGTGACCATGCTGCTCCGCGCGATCCACATCCCGTACGGCGAGGACCGCACGGTCGAGGAGGACTACCACGTCGAGGCCGGTGACCCGGGCGTCGGCGTGACCGCGGCCGACACCGGCACCAGGGTCGGCGCCCTCGAGGCCGACAGGCGCACGACCTAGCCTGCGGCTCGGCCCCTGCCCCCACGCGGAATACCGTGCGGGGGCAGGGGCCGCCGCGTGTCCGGGGCGACCCGACCCGAGCTGGAGGCACGATGACCTCGCCGAGCAGGCTGGAAGGGCACGGCGGAGACCTGGCCGTCGCGGTGGCGCAGGCGCACGGCGTACGCGCGATGTTCACTCTCTCCGGAGCGCACGTCTTCCCGATGTACGACGGGGCGGTCAAGGCGTCGCCGCCGATGCCGCTCATCGACGTCCGCCACGAGCAGACCGCCGTCTTCGCGGCCGAGGCCACGGCCAAGCTCACCCGCACGCCGGGCCTCGCCGTGCTCACCGCCGGCCCCGGGGTGACCAACGGGATGAGCGCCGTGACCAGCGCGTGGTTCAACGGCTCCCCGCTGCTGGTCCTCGGCGGCCGCGCGCCGGCCTTCCGGTGGGGCACCGGCAGCCTCCAGGAGCTGGACCACCCGCCGTTGCTCGCCCCGGTCACCAAGCACGCCGGCACGGTGGGCGCCGTCGCGGCGCTGCCCGGCGAGGTCGACGCGGCGCTGCGGCTGGCCACCACGCCGCACCGGGGCCCGGTCTTCCTCGACGTGCCGATGGACGAGCTGTTCAGCCGCGCCGAGGTCGAGCTGCCCCCTCCCCCGGTCCGCGAGCCCACCGGGCCCGACCCGGACGCGCTGGCGACGGTGGCCGGCCTGCTCGCCCGGGCGGAGCGGCCGGTGCTGGTCCTCGGCTCGGACGTGTGGTCCGACGGCGCCGAGGAGGCCGCGCGCCGGCTGGTGGAGACAGCCGCCCTGCCCACGGTCACCAACGGCATGGGCCGCGGCATCCTGCCCGCCGGGCACGACCTTCTCGTCACCCGGGCCCGGTCCCTCGCCTTCGGCCAGGCCGACCTCGTGCTGGTGGCCGGTGCACCGCTGGACTTCCGGCTGGGCTACGGCTCGTTCGGCGGGAAGGGGGACGCACCGCCCGCGCAGGTCGTGCACCTCGCGGACACGCCCGGCCAGCTCGCCCGGCACGTCGAGCTCGCGGCGTCCGCGTGCGGGGATCTCACGCTGGTCCTGGACGGGCTGGCCGAGGCCTGGACGCGCCAGCCCCGGCACAAGTCGCGGGGGGCCTGGGCCGACCGGCTGCAGGACGCGGCACGGGCGGCCGCCGAGGGCGACCGGGCCGACCTGGACAGCGAGGCGGACCCGGTGCATCCCGCCCGGGTCTACGGCGAGCTGCGGCAGCGGCTCGCGGACGACGCCGTGGTGATCGGTGACGGCGGGGACTTCGTCTCGTTCGCCGGCAAGTACGTCGAGCCGAGCCGGCCCGGCTGCTGGCTCGACCCGGGCCCGTACGGCTGTCTCGGCACCGGGCTCGGCTACGCGGCGGCGGCGCGGCTGGCCCGGCCGTCGAGCCAGGTGGTGCTGCTGCTCGGCGACGGCGCGGCCGGGTTGTCGCTGATGGACGTGGACACGCTCGTGCGCCACCGGCTCCCGGTCGTGATGGTGGTCGGCAACAACGGGGCGTGGGGGCTGGAGAAGCACCCGATGCGCTTCCTGTACGGCTACGACGTGGCCGCCGACCTCACGCCCGGCACGAGGTACGACGAGGTCGTGAGGGCACTGGGCGGCGCAGGGGAGCTGGTGACCCGCCCGCAGGACATCGGCCCGGCGCTGGACCGCGGCTTCGCCGCAGGAGTGCCCTACCTCGTCAACGTCGTCACCGACCCGGAGGTCGCCTACCCGCGGGCCACCACCGGGATCTGACGGTCAGGCCGTCCGCGCGCAGAAGGTGCGACGGTAGGACTGCGGGGTGGCACCGACCCGACGCACGAAGTGGTGACGCAGCACGGCGGCGCTGCCGAAGCCGGCCAGGTCGGCGATCTCGTCGACCGACCGGTCGGTGTCCTCGAGCAGCCGCTGGGCCAGCAGCACCCGCTGACCGGTGAGCCACTGGTGGGGCGTGGTGCCGGTCTCCGCCCGGAAGCGGCGGGCGAAGGTGCGCGGCGACATCAGCGCCCGCGCGGCGAGCGCGTCGACGGTGATCTCCTCCCGGAGGTGCTCCGTCATCCAGGTGAGGGTGTCGGCCAGGGTGTCGGCCCGCACCGGCGGCATGGGCACGTCGACGTACTGCTGCTGACCGCCGTCGCGGTGCGGGGGCACCACCATCCGCCTGGCCAGCCGGTTCGCGACCCGCTCGCCGAACTCCTTCCGGACGAGGTAGAGCGCGGCGTCGATGCCGGCCGCGGTGCCGGCGCTGGTGAGGACCTTGCGGTCGTCGACGTAGAGGACCCGGGGGTTGACCCGGGCCGTCGGGAACCGCCGGGCGAGCTCGTCGGCGTAGGACCAGTGCGTCGTGCAGTCGCGCCCGTCCAGCAGGCCGGCCTCGCCCAGGATGAAGGCCCCGCTGCACACGCTCATGACCCAGGCACCCCGCTCGGCCGCGGCCCGCAGCCCGGTCACCAGCTCGTCGGGGATCGGGGTGTCGCGCGCGATGGCGGGCACCGCGACCAGGTCGGCGGAGGCGAGCCGGTCGAGCCCGTGCTCGACATCCAGCCCGAAGCCCGAGCGCGTCTGCACCCGGCCGGGTCGCTCGGTGCACAGTGCGAAGTCGAAGCTGGGCAGCAGCGGCTCGTCCGGGCGGTCGAGGCCGAACACCTCGCAGACCACGCCAAGCTCGAAGACGAAGACGCCGTCGAGCACGGGGACGGCCACGTCGCGGATCACCCAGCGAGTATGGCAGGAAGTTGTGGAGGTCTGTCAATACTGCCACTAGTGGCCGGAAGTTGGCGGGCACACAATTACTGCCATGACGACTTTCCTTCTGTTCTTCCTCCTCGCCGTGGTATCCGCCTTCGCCGTCGCCGGCCTCGTCCGGGCCGTGCACGACGACCGTCCCCGGCGGGCTCCTCGTGGACCTTCGTACTGGTCCGGCACCGGCCTGCCGTCCGGGCCGTTCGCGACCCGCTGAGCGCGCACCCCGCGCGGTCGCCATGACGCCCCTGCTGGCGACCGACAAAGAGGCCGTGTCCCGGCGTTGACGGGATGGTGGTCTCGGCCGATCATCCGGGTACGACGTGCCGCGGAGTGATTGGCGGGGACCACCATGGGCGCTCGACGACGTCACACATTCGCAGTCCTCCTGACCGCGGCGTTGCTCGCCGGCACGGGTGTCGGTCAGCTCCCGGCCGTCGCGGCGCCTGGGACGAAGGCCAACTGGAGCCCGTGCTTCCAGGAGTTCGGCCCCTTCCAGTGCGCCATGGTCGGTGTGCCCCTGGATTACGACCAGCCGAACGGCGCCCAGATCTCCATCGCGATGGTCCGACTGCCCGCGGCCGACCCGGCGCTGCGCCAGGGCTCGCTCTTCATCAATCCGGGCGGCCCCGGCGGGTCGGGGGTGGACTTCGCGGTCGGCGCCGCGCCGTTCCTGTTCACCCAGGACGTCCGCGACCGGTTCGACATCGTCGGCTTCGACCCGCGTGGCGTCATCCGCAGCGATCCTCTCCGGTGCTTCGGCACGCCGCGGCAGTGGGGTCCCTACTTCACGCCGTTCACCTTCCCCTCGACGGACGAGGAGGTGGACATCTGGAAGACCGCCGACCGCTACCTCGATGGCGCATGCGCCCGGCGCGGCGGCGCGATCCTGGCCCACATGTCGACGGCGAACGTGGCTCGCGACCTGGACCGCCTTCGCCAGGCGGTCGGGGACCCGAAGCTGACCTACTACGGCGTGTCCTACGGGACGATGCTCGGCCAGACCTACGCCAACCTGTTCCCGCACAGCTTCCGGGCGCTCGTCATCGACGGCGTTCTGGACCCGGTCGCCTGGACGACGGGCGCCCCGGGAGAGCAGGACCTCCCGTTCTCGACGCGGCTCCGGAGCGACATCGGCGCCCAGGAGACGCTGGCGGAGTTCTTCCGGCTGTGCGACGCGGGTGGCGACGCGTGCCCGCTGGCCGGCGGCGCGGGCGCCGCTGCCCGCTACGCCCAGCTCGCCGACACGCTGCGAGCCGGGCCGATCCAGATCCAGGACCCGTCCTCCGGTGAGGTGTTCGACTACAACTACTCGTTCCTCATCGGCGACACCCTCGGTGCGATGTACGACTCGTTCAGCTGGCCCGACTTCGCGGAGTTCCTGTCCTTCCTCGAGTCGCAGGCCGGCCCGGCCACCCTCGGTCGCGCGCTGGCCGCCGTCAGGGGGACCTCCACGCTGGCCCGGTCGTCGGACGAGCTGTCGCGCGCGGCCGCGGGCTACGTCACGAAGCGAGGGTTCCCGCGCTACCCGAACTTCATCGAGGGGTTCCCCGGTGTTGCCTGCTCCGACTCCGACAACCCCTCGTCGTACGACGCCTGGGTCCGGGCCGGGGCTGACGCCGACGCGGCGCACGGCTACTTCGGCCGGATCTGGACCTGGGCCTCCGCGATCTGCGCCGAGTGGCCGGGCACGGACGCCGACCGGTACCTGGGTCCGTTCGACACCGCGACGGACAACCCGGTGCTCGTCGTCGGCTCCAGGTGGGACCCCGCGACCAGGTACGAGGGTGCCGTCATCGCCCACGAGCTCCTGCCGAACTCCGCGCTGCTCACCGTCAACTCGTGGGGGCACACGTCGCTGTTCACCTCGGCCTGCGCCGACCAGGCGATCGCGGCCTACCTCGTCTCGGTCACCACACCGCCGCCGAACGCGACCTGCGACCAGGACCAGGTGCCGTGGGTGGACTTCGGCGCTGGGAGCCCGTGAACCCCGAGCCGTGCGCCGGGAGCGGCGCGCCTAGGCTCGGGCCGTGACCACGGACACGGCGCGTGCCTATCTGGAGTTCGCCGACCGGCAGGCGCGGGACAGCTCGCCGCTGTACGAGGCGTTGTGCCGGGGAGTCGCGGGCGACCCGGCGCTGCTCGCCTTCCTCGACACCCTGCCCGACGCCAAGCGCCAGCCGAACCTGCTGCTCGCCGCGGTGCGCCTCCTGTACGGCGTGCCCGGCGATGTCGACGAGCTGCGGCACCGCGCGCTCACCGACCCGGGCCGGCTCCGCGCGACGATGCTCGCGCGGGCCACGCAGACGAACGAGGCCGGTCGCTGCGCCGCCATGCTCCCGGTGCTCGCCGCCCTGCCCGGCCCGCTCGCACTCATCGAGGTGGGCGCGTCGGCAGGGCTGTGCCTGTACCCGGACCGCTACCGCGTCGACTACGGCCACGTCGCGGTCGGGCCGAGGACAGCCCGCTGCGAATCTCCTGCGCGGTCACGGGGCCGATGCCACTGCCGACCCGGGCGCCGGACGTGCGCTGGCGGGCGGGCATCGACCTGAACCCGCTCGACGTACGTGACCCCGACGATGTGCGCTGGCTGGAGGTCCTGGTGTGGCCGGAGCACACGGAACGGGTCGCACGCCTGCGCGGCGCCGTGCAGGTGGCGGCCGCGGACCCGCCGTACCTCGTGACCGGTGACCTGAACGAACGCCTCGGCGAGCTCGTCGAGCAGGTGCCCGACGGCTGTACGACGGTGGTGCTGCACACCGCCGTGCTGGCCTACCTCGACGAGGACGCCCGGGCCCGCTTCGTCGGGGCCGTGACCGGGCTGCCCGTCCACTGGATCTCGCAGGAGGCGCCGAGCGTGGTGCCCGGCGTCCGGGACCGGCTCCCGCGCCGGCCGTCCCAGGGGCCCGCCAGCCTGGTGCTGGCCGTTGACGGCGAGCCGGTCGCGTACACGGCGCCGCACGGCGGCAGCATCGAGTGGTTCGGCCGGAGCCTGCCCGGCACCGCCCCCGCATCTGCGAGGGTGGCCACATGATCCTGCGACTGGCCCGACCCGAGGAGTTCGCCGAGGTCGGCGAGGTGACGCTCGCCGCCTACGTGGCCGACGGCTTCCTGGAACGGGACGAGGAGTACGCCGAGGAGCTGCGGGCTGCGAGCCACCGGGCGGAGAACGCCGAGCTGGTGGTCGCCGTCGATCGGGACAGCCACGCCGTGGTCGGCACCGTGACGTTCTGCCGGCCCGGCTCGCCGTACGCCGAGATCTCCCGGCCCGGCGAGGCGGAGTTCCGGATGCTCGCAGTGACGCCGAGCGCGCGCGGTCGCGGTGTCGGCGAGATGCTCGTGCGCTGGTGCGTCGACCGGGCCCGCGAGCAGGGCTGCGACGCGTTGGCGCTGTCCAGCCTCGACCGGATGACCGATGCGCACCGGCTCTACGAGCGGATGGGCTTCGAGCGGGCACCCGAGCGCGACTGGGAGCCGGTCGACGGCATCCGGCTGCTGGCCTACCGGCTCGACCTACGCCCCTGAGTCCTGCCGGTCCGCGCGCTGCAGCCGGGCGAGGAAGCGGTCGCGGTCGACGACCACCCGCGTGACCTGCCCGCTCGCCACGAGCGCCCCCTCGGCGTCCGCCGCCGCCACCTCGAACCGGAGCAGCCGGCCGTCGACATGGACCAGCTCGGCGGTGACCTCGACGCTGCCGCCGAGCGGCGTGGCCCGGGTGTGCTCCAGCTGGACGCGGGTGCCGACGCTCGTCCGGCCCGGCCCCAGGCGCTCGCCCAGCGCCGCCACGGTGGCCGCCTCGCACCAGGCGAGCAGCCGCGGCGTCGCGAGCACGTCGAGGTCGCCGCTGCCCATGGAGCGCGCGGTGTCCGCGTCGGCGACGGCGCGGGTCAGCGCCCCGCGCAGCCCCGGAGGGACGGTGCCGCTCGACATGGTGGCTACCCTACGGCCGTGGACGCGACCTACTGCGACCAGTGCGGGGAGCCGGTCGCGAGCACGGAGCACGCCGGCTGCCGGGCCAGGCGCGCCCTGGAGCCGCCCCGGTACTGTCCCGACTGCCGGCGCCGGATGGTCGTCCAGATCGTGCCGAGGGGCTGGTCGGCCCGGTGCGTGCAGCACGGCGTACGGACCTCCGCGACGCCGCCTCGCTGAGCCCCGCTCCCCCAGGGTTGGCGGCAGGCCTGCGGGCTCAGGCGACGAGGCCGAGGCGCCGCAGCTCGACGGTGAGGTCGTGCGGGTTCGTCGAGGCCGCCATGGCGGCCTCGAGGGTGATGACGCCGTCCCGGATCAACGCGACGAGGTGCTGGTCGAAGGTCTGCATGCCGTAGTAGGCACCTTCCTTGATCAGCTCCTCGATCGTCGACGTCTTGTCCGCGTCAGCGATGGCGTCGGCCACGCGGCCGGTGTTGACGCAGATCTCCATCGCCACGCAGCGGCCCTGACCGTCGGCGCGCGGCACGAGCCGCTGGCAGATGATGCCGCGCAGGGCGCCGGCGAGCGAGAGCCGGACCTGCTTCTGCTCGTGCGGGGGGAAGAAGTCGATGACGCGGGTGATGGTCTCCTGCGCGTCGGTCGTGTGCAGCGTCGACATGACGAAGTGACCGGTCTCCGACGCGGCGAGCGCGGCCTTGACCGTCTCGGTGTCGCGCATCTCCCCGACCAGGATGACGTCGGGGTCCTGGCGCATCGCGGCGCGCAGCGCGGTGCCGAAGTCGACCGTGTCCAGCCGCACCTCGCGCTGGTTGATCATCGACAGCTTGTCGTAGTGGAGGACCTCGATCGGGTCCTCGATCGTGACGACGTGCACCTCGCGGTTGTTGTTGATGTGGTCGATCATGCCGGCGAGCGTGGTCGTCTTGCCGGAGCCGGTCGGGCCCGTGACCAGCACGAGGCCGCGCGGCTCCATCGCCAGGGCGCTGAGCACCGGCGGCAGACCGAGCTCGTCCAGCGGGATCGCCCCGACGCTCACCCGGCGGAAGACCAGGCCGGCCGACCCCCGCGACCGAAACGCGTTGACCCGGAACCGGCCGAGGCCGGGCACCGAGTAGGCGAAGTCCGCCTCGTTGGTGCGCGCGAACTCGTCGACGAGGTCCTCACGCAGGACCTCGTTCACCATGTGCTCGGTGTCCGTGGGCGTGAGGTTGGGGGCCTGCAGCTTGCGCAGCCGGCCGTCGATGCGCACCCGCGGCGGCGAGCCGACCTTGCAGTGCAGGTCGGAGCCGCCGACCTCCCCCAGGGCACGGAGGAACGGCACTACGGATTGCGGCGCGGATCCACTCACACAGGAATGTTCGGGAGCACCCCGCCGGACCTTGAGGGGGCGATGAGGCCTCTTCTCAGCCGATGACGGCGATGACGTCACCCTCCTGGACGACATCGCCCTCGGAGACGTGCACCGCCGACACGGTCCCGGCGCGCTCGGAGACGACCGGGATCTCCATCTTCATCGACTCGAGGATGACCAGGGTGTCGCCGTCCTGGACCGAGTCACCCTGGGCGACGACGACCTTCCAGACGTTCGCCACCATCTCCGCGCGGACTTCCTCGGCCACCGTCTCTCCTCTCCTCGACCCTGCCGGGTCGCCTGCCCGCTGTGCATCCAACCACGTACGCCGGGGACCGCCCGCTCAGGACGAGGCCGTCGGCTCGCCGGGCGGGGTCGGGCCGGCGTCGGACTCGACGTCGTGCGGTGGCGGCCCCCAGCGCCGACGGATCCAGCGGGCGATCCGGGGCGCGGACAGCACCATGCCCACGATGATCGCGAGGATCAGGATCGTCTCCGCGGACCACAGGGAGTCGCCCACCGGATGGGTGGCCGTGCACGCGCTGTCCTGGTACGGGCTGGCGCCGTTGAGGGGGTGGAACTCGTAGGTCTCCCCGGCGAGGAAGGTCCGCGGCCCGTCGCCCGCCGGGCCACCCTGGCCGTCCACGACGACCTCGCGGTTGTCCGCGGTCGTGACGAAGGCCTCGTACCCGCCGGGCCCGACCCGGTCGACCTTGCCGACGAACGACGCCGTCGAGCGCACCGGCTGCGCCGGGCAGGTCGCCCAGGCCGGCCCCCCGGCCAGCCACGCGCCAGGGGCCAGCACGGCCAGTGCGGCCAGCACGGCGAGCACCCGGCGTACGCCCCTCATGACAGCCCCCGCATGCGCGCCACCAGGCCGGAGTCGTACGCCCCGGACACGAGATCGGGGTGCTCGAGCAGCTCAGCGAGGAACGGCAGGTTGCACGGCGGCCCCTCCACCCGGAAGGCCGCGACCGCCTCCCGGGCGCGCTCGACGGCCTGGGCGCGGTCGGCGCCGTGGACGACCAGGGTGGCCAGCAGCGGGTCGTCCGCGGTGACCTTCGTGCCGACCGCGCAGCCGGCGTCCACCCGCAGCCCCTCGCCGCGTGGCTCCTGCCATCCGGTGATCTTCCCCGAGCCGGGCAGGAGGCGTTGCGGGTCCTCGGCGCTGACCCGCAGCCCGAGGGCGTGGCCGTTGGGAGCGACGGCGTCGGGATCGAACGTCACCGGCTGCCCCGCCGCCACCAGCAGCTGCTCCTGCACGAGGTCGATCCCGAGCACCATCTCGGTCACGGCGTGCCCGGCCTGGAGACGGGTGTCCATGCCGAGGAACACCAGCTCGCCCGTCTCGGTGTCGACGAGGCAGTCGACCGTGCCGGCGTTGCGGTAGGCGACGGCTTCACCGGCCTGCACCGCCGCCGCCGCCAGCCGCTCGCGCAGCGCCGGCCCAACCCCGGGGGAGGGTGCCTCGAGCAGGAGGCTCCGGTGGTGCCGCCGCAGCGAGCCGTCCCGCTCGCCGAGCACGACGATCCGCCCGTCCGGCAGCCCGAGGATCTGCACCTCGATGTGGCGCACTCTCGGGAAGTACCGCTCGAGCAGCACCGACGGGTCGCCGAAGGCGCGGTCGGCGAAGGCCCGCACCGCCTCGTACGCCGTGGCCAGTGCCGCCTCGTCGTCGGCGACCGCCATCCCGTCGGCCCCGTAGCCGGCCGACGCCTTGACCATGACCGGGAAGCCGATCTCCCGGCCGGCCTGCACCGCGGACGCGAGGTCGGCGGGTGCGCTGTCGGTGCCCCGGGCGACCGGCAGGCCCGCCCCCTCGACCGCGTTGCGTGCCGCGATCTTGTCGCGCATCGTGTCGATCACGTCCGGCGGCGGGCCCACCCAGACCAGCCTCGCCGCCTCGACCCGCCGCGCGAAGGAGGGGTCGGTGGCGAGCACGCCGCGTCCGGGGTGGATCGCGTGCGCTCTCGACTGTCGGGCGGCCTCGAGGACCGCGTCGACGTCGCGGTAGCCCAGCTGAGGGGCCGAGCCGATGCTGACGGCCTCGTCCGCCTCTGCCAGGTAGGGCATCGCCGCGTCGGCGTCGGAGTGGACGGCCACGGCCCGCAGACCCATCCGCTGCACCGTGCGGATCACCCGGCGGGCGACCTCTCCGCGGTCAGCGACGAGGACGGACTCGAACACGGCGGGTGGGCCTCCTCGGTCGAACCGGTCAGGCACGCGAGACTAGCGGTCGTGACCCTCGTGCTCGTCGTCGCCGTGCTGGCCCTGATCGGGATCGCGGCACGCGGCGGCCTGGGTCGGCTCGCGACGCTGCGGGTGCGGGGGGTGCGCCTGCTCGTCGCCGCGGCCGGCCTCCAGCTCGGTGCGTCGGCGCTGGCGCCAGGAACGGGCTGGGTGCGCGTGCCGGCGACGGTGCTGGCGGTCCTGCTGGTCGCGCTGTTCCTGGCGGGCAACAGCGCCCTGCCGGGCGTGCCCCTGGTGGCCGCGGGCCTGCTGCTCAACGTCGCGGTGGTGACGGCAAACGGCGCCATGCCCGTCTCGGTGGTCGCCGCGGAACGAGCGGGGGTCACCCCGGGCGAGCTCCGGCTCGACGACGACCCGCTGCGGGAGCCGCTGGACGGCCACACCCGCCTCGGCCTGCTCGGCGACCGTGTGCCCGTCGCGCTGCCCTGGCGGCCACAGGTGGTCAGTGTCGGGGATGTCCTCGTGGCCAGCGGCGTCCTGCTCCTGCTCGTCGTCGGGTCCCTTCGGGGCGGAGGCCCTCAGGGACCCAGCCTGGTGGAGCGCTCGATGGTGTTGGCCAGGGAGTCGACCACCCGCGGGTCGTACTCGTAGGCCATGCCGAGCCGCAGGCGCTCCAGGGCGTCGAGGCGCCGACCGGTCTCCGACGACTCGCCCACCAGGTCGTCGTACGCGTTGACCGCCTTGATGATGCGGCTGGCCAGCGGGACGGTCTCGTCGAAGGTCTGGTGCGCGCGGCGGTAGGGCTCGGCCTGCTGCTCCACGATGGTCGCGACGCGGTCCAGCACGCCGGTCTGCCGGATGACGTCCGCGCCCATCCCGGCGATGCGGCGCTGCTCGGTGGGGGCAGCCACCACCGTCGCTCCGCCCGGGATGGGCTCGGGCAGCGAGAGCTGGCCGATGTCGTGCATCAGCGCGGCGTACTCCAGCTCGAGCAGCTCGGCGTCGGTCATGCCGAGCTCACGACCGACGGCGACGGCCAGCTGGCTGACGCGCCTGGAGTGGCCGGACTCGGTGTAGCCGCCGAGCTCGGTGACGCGGGACAGCGCGCGGATCGTCTGCAGGTAGGTCGCGCGGATCGCGGCGTAGCGACGGAACGCGAACTGCGTGAGGAGCAGGGGGATGACGAAGACCGGGAGGGCGTACCAGCCCATGATCGACGCGGCCAGCGCGATCAGCGCCCCGGTGGCACCGATGGCGGAGCCGATCCCACCCTGCGCGCTCAGCTCGTTGCGGAGCACTGCCGGGAACGGCGCACCGTCACTGGATGCGCGCACCGCCGCCGCCACCAGCGCGTCGAAGA
Source organism: Actinomycetes bacterium (assembly GCA_036375895.1). Taxonomy (GTDB): domain Bacteria; phylum Actinomycetota; class Actinomycetes; order JACCUZ01; family JACCUZ01; genus DASVBJ01. Next base: position 14,578 of record DASVBJ010000255.1, read on the forward strand.
CGAGCGTGACGGCCACGACCGCGACCATGGCGATGGCTTGGTACTTGCTGCTCTGCCACGAGCGGATGTCGTCGTCGAGCCTGGTGCCCTGGAACAGCATCGCGGCGAACCCGACGGTGATCAGGCGGCGGGCCAGCGTGTCGATCGTCGGGGCGCGCCCGACGATCACGTGCGGCAGGACGCCCACGATCATGGCCACGGCGACGACCGCGACCACCTGCAGCGCGGACTGGTCGAAATCGTGGCCGTCGTAGCTGATGACGAGGGTGTAGGCGAGCGCCCCCGCGGTGCCGACCGGAGCGGCGTCACGACCACCCGGCAGGGTGATGCGCGCCATCTCGCCCAGAGCGATGAAGGCGCCGAAGGCGAAGGCGGTCCCGACGTGCTTGAAGCCGATCGCTGCGGTGTACCCGACCGCGCCGACCGCCAGCAGGGCCGCCGCTGACACCACGACGAGCAACCCGGTCAGGCCACTGTCCTGCAGCCGTGCGCGCGTGCTGGTCATGTGGCCGGCTCCACGACCGGCTGCGCGACCGGGTCGTCGTGGTCGAAGCCGCGCTGCACCGGCATGCCGCACGCGGACTGGCGTACGGGCTCTTCGCACGGGTCGAACAGCGGCTCGGCCTCGCTCTGCCAGCCGTGCTCCTCGACCGCCGCGACGAGGGCCTCCACCATCACCGGGTCGAACTGCGTGCCGGCGCAGCGACGCAGCTCGGCCAGGGCGTCCTGCACGCTGCGGGCGCCGCGGTAGGAACGCGTGGTCGTCATCGAGTCGAACGCATCGGCCACCGCGATCGCCCGGGCGAACTCGGGGATGTCGTGTCCCTGCAGCCCCATCGGGTAGCCCAGGCCGTCGAGGCGCTCGTGGTGGTGCATGATGCCGGCGAACGCCTCGTCGAGGAACTCGATCTCACGGATCATCTCCAGCCCGCGGACCGGGTGCAGCTGGATGGCCGCGAACTCCTCCTCGGTCAGCCGTCCGGACTTCTGCAGGACCCGAGTGGGCACGCCGAGCTTGCCGACGTCGTGCAGCATGCCCGCGTACCGCAGTGACGTCACCCGGTCCTCGCGCAT
>DASVBJ010000162.1:0-4930 GCA_036375895.1 Actinomycetes bacterium
CCGAGCGTCTTGGCCTCGAAGCAGGCATCGAGCCGGGTGTGGAACTCCTCCATCGTGAGCCGACCGTCGCCGCAGTGCCGGCGCAGGAGGTCGGCCACGCGCTCCCGGTCGGCATCCGACGCCCGCAGCTTGGGATCGTGCATGGCGCTCACCGCCGTCAGCCGGTGGCCGCCAGCAGGGGAGCGAGCCGCTCGCGGCCACCGTCGCGCGCGGTCAGCACGACCGGGCCTTCGTCGGTGACGGTGAACGTGTGCTCGAAGTGCGCGGCGTACGAGCCGTCGCGGGTCACGACGGTCCAGCCGTCGGCGAGGGTGCGGGTGTGCCGCTTGCCGAGCGTGAGCATCGGCTCGACCGCGAGGACGAGACCCTCGACGATGCGCGGGCCGCGCCCCGGCCGACCGTAGTTCGGCACGTCCGGCGGCTGGTGCATCTCGGTGCCGATGCCGTGGCCGGTGTACTCCTCGACGATGCCGAAGTCGCCCCGGGAGCGGATGTGGCGCTCGATTGCGTGGCTGATGTCCGACAGCCGCCCCCCGAGCCGGGCGGCGGCGAAGCCGCGCCACATCGCCTCCTCGCACACCCGCATCAGCTCGGTGAGCTCGGGCGCCACCTCGCCCACCGGCACCGTGATCGCGGCGTCCCCGTGGTAGCCGTCGACTATTGCGCCGCAGTCGATGGAGATGATGTCCCCCTCGACGAGGGTCCGCGACCCGGGGATGCCGTGGACGATCTCCTCGTTCACCGAGGTGCAGATCGTGGCCGGGAACCCGTGGTAGCCCTTGAAGGAGGGGACGGCGCCGTCGCCTCGGATCTCGGCCTCGGCGAGCGCGTCGAGGTCCGCGGTGGTGACCCCGGGTGCCACCGCCGCGCGCAGCTTCTCGAGGGTGCGCCCCACGACGAGGCCGGCCTCCCGCATCGTCGCGATCTCGGCCTCGGACTTGATCTGGATCATCCGATCCCGCTTCCTGAACATCGGTGGTCGGCTGACTAGGCCTCGAAACGCCGCAATGCGTTGATCGCCCGCTCGGTGACGTCCTCGACCGGCCCGGTCGCGTCGACGCCGCGGAGCAGACCTCGGTCGCCGTAGTACCCGATGAGCGGCGAGGTCTGGTCGGCGTAGACCTCGAGCCGGTGCCGGATGGTGTCCTCGCTGTCGTCGTCGCGCTGGAAGAGCTCGCCGCCGCACCGGTCGCACACGCCCGCCTTGGCGGGCGGGTCGAAGTCGAGGTGCCAGACGTGCCCGCAGCGACGGCAGGTACGCCGGCCCGAGAGCCGCCGAACGACCTCGTCGTCGTCGACGACCAGCTCGAGCACGACGTCGAGGCCACCGTTCAGCCCGGCGAGCATCTCGTCGAGCACCTCGGCCTGCCGCACCGTCCGCGGGAAGCCGTCGAGCAGGAACCCGTCGCCGGCGTCGTCCTGGGCGAGCCGGTCCTTGACCATGCCGATGGTGACCTCGTCGGGGACGAGGTCACCGGCGTCCATGTACTTCTTCGCCTCGACGCCGAGCTCGGTGCCCTCGCTGACGTTCGCGCGGAAGATGTCGCCCGTCGAGATCTTGGGGATCACGAAATGGGCCGCGATGAACTGCGCCTGGGTACCTTTCCCCGCCCCAGGCGGCCCGACGAGTACGAGCCTCACTACCGCAGGAAGCCCTCGTAGTTGCGCTGCTGCAGCTGGCTCTCGATCTGCTTCACGGTCTCGAGGCCCACACCGACGATGATCAGGATCGCGGTGCCACCGAACGGGAAGTTGCTGTTGGCGTTGAACAGGCCGAGAGCGATGAGCGGGATCAGCGAGATGGCGCCGAGGTACAGGGCGCCGGGCAGCGTGATGCGCGAGAGGACGTAGTCGAGGTATTCAGCGGTGGGCCGGCCGGCGCGGATGCCGGGGATGAACCCGCCGTACTTCTTCATGTTGTCGGCGACCTCGGTCGGGTTGAACGTGATCGCCACGTAGAAGTACGTGAAGAACACGATCAGGCCGAAGTAGGCGAGCATGTAGATCGGGTGGTCGCCCCGCACCAGGTAGTTCTGGACCCAGACGGTCCAGCCGGGCGGGTTGTTGCGGTCGGTGAGGTTCACGGCGAGCGCCGGCAGGTACAGCAGCGACGACGCGAAGATCACCGGGATCACGCCGGCCTGGTTCACCTTGAGCGGGATGTACGTCGAGGAGCCGCCGTACATGCGCCGGCCGATCATCCGCTTGGCGTACTGCACTGGGATGCGGCGCTGGGCCTGCTCCACGAAGACGACCAGGCCGACGATGACCAGACCCACGGCCACGACCATCGTGAAGAGGCTCCACCCCTTCTCGATCTTGATCTGCCACAGCGACGTCGGGAAGCCGGCTGCGATGGACGTGAAGATGAGCAACGACATGCCGTTGCCCACACCGCGGTCCGTGATCAGCTCGCCGAGCCACATGATGACGCCGGTGCCGGCCGTCATCACGATCACCATGACCATGATCCCGAAGATGCCGATGTCCGAGTAGATGATGTCGTTCTGGCAGCCCTGGAACAGCTGTCCCGGCTGGCGAGCCAGGGCGATCAGGCCGGTGGACTGCAGGATGGCGAGCCCGATGGTGAGGTAGCGGGTGTACTGCGTGAGCTTCGCCGTGCCGGACTGGCCCTCCTTCTTGAGGGCCTCGAACCGCGGGATGACCACGGTGAGCAGCTGCACGATGATGCTTGCCGTGATGTACGGCATGATGCCGAGCGCGAAGATCGACAGCTGCAGCAGCGCGCCCCCGCTGAACAGGTTGATCAGGCTGTAGAGGCCCGACCCGCTGTTGTTGTCGATGCAGTCGCGCACCGCCTGGTAGTCCACACCCGGCGTGGGGATGACCGAGCCGAGGCGGAACAGCGCCATGATCCCCATGGTGAAGAGGATCTTGTTGCGCAGGTCGGGCGTGCGAAAGGCCCGAGCGAACGCGGTGAGCACGAGATCCTCCTGGGCGGGCCACCCGCTTGCGGCCGGGTGGTCGGGCGAGACGGACAGGCGGGTTCCCCAAAGGGGGTCCCCCGGACGATAACACCTGAGAGCCCGGCCGCGGCCCGCAGCCGGGTGACGAGACGCCCGGTGCAGCCGGGCCGGAGACGCAGGACCGGGCGCCGTCCCCCAGGGGTCGGTGGACGGCGCCCGGCACCCGCGTCAGCGGCGTTCGGGACGGGCTAGAGCTCGGTGGCCGAGCCTCCGGCAGCGGTGATCTTGTCCTTCGCCGAGGCGGAGAACGCGTGCGCCGTCACCTGCAGCGTCACGCTCGCCTCGCCGGTGCCGAGGACCTTGACCAGCTGGCCCTTGCGGACGGCGCCCTTGGCGACCAGGTCCTCGACGGTGACCTCGCCCCCTTGCGGGTACAGCTCGCTCAGTCGGTCGAGGTTGACGACCTGGTACTCGGTGCGGAACGGGTTCTTGAAGCCGCGCAGCTTCGGCAGCCGCATGTGCAGCGGCATCTGACCGCCCTCGAACCGGTCCGGCACCTGGTAGCGCGCCTTGGTGCCCTTGGTGCCCCGGCCCGCGGTCTTGCCCTTGGAGCCCTCACCACGACCCACGCGGGTCTTGGCGGTCTTGGCTCCGGGGGCCGGCCGCAGGTGGTGGACCTTGAGCGGCTTGTCGTTGGCCATGCTCAGTCGACCTCCTCGACGGTGACGAGATGCGACACCGTGTTGACCATGCCGCGGATCTCGGGGCGGTCCTCCTTGACGACGACGTCGCCGAGCCGCTTGAGACCGAGGCTGCGCAGCGTGTCACGCTGGTTCTGCTTGCCGCCGATCTTGGACCGGACCTGGGTGACCTTGAGCCGCGGCATCAGGCACCCACCCCCGCACGGGCCCGCAGGAGCGCAGCGGGGGCCACGTCCTCGAGCGGCAGGCCGCGCCGAGCGGCCACCGACTCGGGCCGCTCCAGGCCCTGCAGCGCAGCGACGGTCGCGTGCACGATGTTGATCGGGTTGGAGGACCCGAGCGACTTCGACAGCACGTCGTGGACGCCCGCGCACTCCAGCACCGCGCGCACCGGGCCGCCGGCGATGACGCCGGTACCGGGCGAGGCGGGCTTCAGCAGCACGACACCCGCGGCCTTCTCCCCCTGGACGGGGTGCGGGATCGTGCCCTGGATGCGGGGCACCTTGAAGAAGTGCTTCTTCGCCTCCTCGACGCCCTTGGCGATCGCCGCGGGCACCTCCTTGGCCTTTCCGTAGCCCACACCGACGGTGCCGTCGCCGTCGCCCACGATCACCAGGGCGGTGAAGCTGAAGCGACGACCACCCTTCACGACCTTGGCGACGCGGTTGATCGCGACGACCCGCTCGAGGTGCGGGGTCTTCTCGACGGGCGCGTTTCCGCGGCCGCCCTCACGGCGGTTGTCGCGGCGACCACCCTCGTTGCCACCGGACCCGCCGCCACGGCGCTGTTGACCTGGCATCAGCAGCCTTCCTTCTCTCTCGTGACGGGGTTTCTAGAACTCGAGCCCGGCTTCGCGGGCGGCGTCGGCAAGCGCGGCGACCCGCCCCGCGTACCGGTTGCCACCGCGGTCGAAGACGACCTTCGAGATGCCGGCGGCCTTGGCCCGCTCGGCGAGCAGGGCGCCGACCTTGCCGGCCAGGGCGCTCTTGTCGCCCTCGACGCCGCGCAGCGAGGCGTCCATGGTCGAGGCCGACGCCAGGGTGTGACCCTTGGTGTCGTCCACGATCTGGGCGACGATGTGCCGCAGGGAGCGGGTGACGACCAGGCGGGGACGCTCGGCGGTGCCGCTGACGTTCTTGCGGACCCGGAAGTGCCGGCGCGCACGCCCGACGGCACGCTTGGCGGCGACGCCGCGGCGGCGCTTGAGCAGCGTGGCGCTCACTTCTTACCTGCCTTTCCAGCCTTGCGGCGGATGACCTCGCCCTGGTACTTCACGCCCTTGCCCTTGTAGGGCTCCGGCGG
>DASVBJ010000288.1:0-3723 GCA_036375895.1 Actinomycetes bacterium
CCCGAGCTGTTCTTCCCGGTCGGCGTCGGCAGGTCCGCGACTGCGCAGATACGTGAGGCGAAACGGGTGTGCTTCAGCTGCCCGGTGCGCGACGACTGCCTGGAGTGGGCGCTGGAGACCGGTCAGATCGACGGGGTGTGGGGGGCGATGGACGAGGCGGCCCGTCGTCGGCTGCAGCGACGCCGACGCAAGACGCAGGTGGCGTGAGTGCTGCAGAGGTCCATTGCCCCGCCGCAGTCAGGGGCCGAACTCGACGCGGATCGTCGGGCTGTCCGGGAGGACGATCAGCCGCCCCTCGTCCCGGTCCCACCCCTCGGTCAGCAGGAAGTACTTGTCGCCCGAGCGCTGCAGCAGGTAGAGCCCCGCGTACTGATAGCCGTACGCCGAGTCCTCGCCGCTCAGCCTGGTCGCCGTCACTCCGGGGCCGGCGATGTGCAGGTCCTTCGCGCTGAACAGCTCGACCTTGTCCAGCCGGTCACCGAGGTTGTCCTTGAGGTCGTGGGCCAGCGCCTCGCCGCCGAGGCTCGCAAGGCGCTCGGTCTGCCAGAAGAGCGTCACGGTGACCAGCGCCGCCAGCAGCGCCACCGCCATCCCCGAGAAGCGGCGCCGGTCACCGGTCGCGTGCCGCTGCAGGATCGCGCCGTAGACCGGCCCGAGGACGGCGAGCGCCACCCACAGCGGCAGCGTCACGTCGCCGAACCTGCCCGCCGTGCTGTAGAGCACGACCCCCAGCACCAGGAACACCAGCCACGACCACCGCAGGGTCCGCGCCAGCCGCCCGAGCCAATGCGGCGCCGCGCCGTGGCGCAGCGAGCGGTCCAGACGGAGGGCCAGCAGCGCAGCCAGCAGCAGCAGGATCACCGGGAAGAACAGCACGTTGACGCTGCGCAGCACGTAGTCCTGCGTCGACATGGCAAAGACGCTGGCGTCGGCGCCGAACGCCCTCGCCTGCTCCTCGCTGCGGACCCAGCCGAAGTAGAACAGCAACGCCGTGGCCAACGCGATAGGCGACCCGATCGAAGTGATGAACTTCATCAGGTCGGGAGGCTTGCGCTCTTCAGCGGGAGCCGGCGGCTGGCCGACCGGCGCGGCACTCGTGGGGACCTTCTCTGCCAGCGGGGCATCGCGGGGCAGTCCGGGAGCCTTGGTCATCAGGCGACCTCTGGGGGCGGGCAGGCGTCGAAGGCCGCGGGCGATGCTGGCCCGGTCGACTCGGCCGACTCGTAGGTGAAGATCGCGCCGTCGGCGCTCCATTCAGGCCTGGCGCGCACGACGACGCAGACGGTCAGAGCCTCCGCGGCCAACACGGGCATCGTGAACTCGATGGCGTCGCCGTCGACTCGTTTCTCGGCCTCGACGAAGTTGTCGTTGGTGATGTAGACCCTGACCTCGTCGACGTCCCTCGCGAGGTTCCGGCCCGTGATGCGCACCGTCTGTCCCGCGGCCCCGTGGTCCGGTGACAGCCGGCTGATGTCAGGACATGGCGGCGCCTTGGACGCGCTGCCGGGCGCCTTCTCGAAGACGGCCTCCGGGTCGGCCTCGTGCGCCGTGACCAGCCGCTTGAGCAGCGCGAGCGCGGCCCGGTCCATGCAGGTGAGCTCGCCGCTGCGCCCGCTCACCTCGTCGTACGCCTTGGCGGCCCGTGCCCACAGGTTGCTGCGGCCGGAGAACGCCGCCAGGCACGCCTGAGCGGCGCCGGTGTAGAGCGTCACGGCTGGCTTCTTCAGCTCGCCGACCCGGTCGAAGACCTTGCTGCAGTGCAACTGCTGGAGCTCGCGGTACGCCGTGAACTCGGGCGGACCCTCGGGAGCGCCCGGGCCAAGCGAGAGCACCCAGGCGATGACGTTCTTCTTCTTTTTCTTCTTCGTGGTGGTGGTCGGCGTCGGCGACGGGCTGGTGCTGGTCGGCTTGGCCGACGTGCTGGTGCCTGTGGGCGTGCTCTCCGTCGGGCTCATGCTGCCGGAGCCGGTGGTCGCCGACGTGGAGGTCGCGCCGCCCGACCCGCCGCAGCCGGCCGCGACCAGCGCGGCGACGAGCATGGTCGCCACCACACCGGCAACGCGGCCACTCGGCCCACGTCCCATCGCCCCCACCCCCGCCCTGCCCCGCGGTGTGACGCTCCGTGAGCCTGATGTTACGACGCAGCGGCTGTCCCGTCTCCGGTCATTTCGGGCCAGATCGCGACGGGCGGACCGTGTGTACCCCACCCGGCCAGGGAAGGCACCGGTCATGTCCGAGCGCTGGTACAAGGAAGCCGTCATCTACTGCGTCGACGTCGACACGTTCCAGGACTCCGACGGTGACGGCTACGGCGACCTGCGCGGGCTGATCAGCCGCCTCGACTACCTGTCCCGGCTCGGTGTCACCTGCCTGTGGCTGAACCCCATCCACCCCACGCCCAACCGTGACGACGGGTACGACGTCTCCGACTACTACGGCGTCGACCCCCGGCTCGGCTCGCTCGGCGACTTCGCCGAGCTGGCGCTGGAGGCCCGCGAGCGGGGCATCCGGATCATCCTCGACCTCGTCGTCAACCACACCTCGGACCAGCACCCGTGGTTCCAGTCGGCGTGCGCGGACCCCGGCTCGCCGTACCGGGACTGGTACGTCTGGAGCGAGCAGGAGCCCCCGGACCGCCGCCAGGGCATCGTGTTCCCCGGCGAGCAGACCGAGACCTGGACCTGGCAGGAGCAGGCGAAGGCCTGGTACTACCACCGCTTCTACGACTTCCAGCCGGACCTCGACTGGTCCAACCCGGACGTACGGGCCGAGATCAAGAAGGTCATGGGCTTCTGGCTGCAGCTGGGCGCCTCCGGGTTCCGGGTGGACGCCGCGCCCTTCGTGCTGGAGCAGGTCCAGGCGGGTGTCGACCCGGCCCCGAAGGACTTCTCGATCCTCGACGACTGGCGGCAGGACCTGCAGTGGCGCAAGGGCGACGCGGTGCTGCTGTGCGAGGCCAACGTCGAGCCTGACGAGGTCCCGCGCTACTGCGGCGGTCGCGCCGGCGGGCCGAACGACCGGGCCCACATGATGTTCAACTTCCTGCTGAACCCTCGGCTCTGGCTGGCGCTCGCGCGTGAGGACGCCGAGCCGATCATCGAGGGGCTGCGCGCCCAGCCGCCGCTGCCGGCGATGGCCCAGTGGGCGACGTTCCTGCGAAACCACGACGAGCTCGACCTCAGCCGCCTCACCAAGGAGCAGCAGGCCGACGTCTTCCGCGCCTTCGCGCCGAAGGAGGACATGCGGCTGTTCGACCGCGGCATCCGCCGCCGCCTGGCGCCCATGCTGCGCGGCGACCGGGCGCGCATCACGCTGGCCTACTCGCTGCAGTTCACCGCGCCCGGCACGCCGGTGCTGCGCTACGGCGAGGAGATCGGCATGGGCGAGGACCTCTCCCTGCCGGGCCGCGACGCCATCCGGACCCCCATGCAGTGGGAGAGCGACCGCAGCGGGGGCTTCTCGACGGCACCGCCCGAGAGGCTGGTGCGGCCGGTCACGGCGCGGGGGACCTACGGCGTACGCCGGGTCAACGTCCACGACCAGGAGCGCGACCCGGCCTCGTTGCTGACCTGGTTCGAGCGGATGATCCGCACGCTGCGTGAGTGTCCCGAGGTCGGCGTGGGGACGTGCACGGTGATCGACGTGCCGATGCCGCGCGCGGTGCTGGCCCACCGGTTCGACGCGCCGGAAGGGTCGATGCTGTTCCTGCACAACCTCGGCAGC
>DASVBJ010000329.1:0-3245 GCA_036375895.1 Actinomycetes bacterium
GTGACTCCGTGCAGACATAGGAGCGCTAGGAAGCTGCCCGGCACACATGCCCGGGCTGTTGTAACCGATACGTCGCACACGGCGTATGTACGCCGGGCAGTCACCCTGCCTGGCCTGAGTGCGCCGATTCATGCGCGCAAAGAGAGGTTGGACGTGGCTGCAGGAGAAGATACCTCCCATATCCTCAGCGGGTTGACTAACCAGCTGCCTGATCGTGATCCGGAAGAGACTGCCGAGTGGGTTGAGTCCCTGGATGCGTTGATCAGGGAACAGGGCACCGAGCGTGCCCAATTCATCATGCGGAGCCTGCTGCAGCGTGCCGGCGCGCAGAGCGTCGGGGTGCCGATGGTGACCACCACCGATTACGTGAACACCATCCCGGTGGACCAGGAAGCGGAATTCCCGGGCAACGAGGAATTCGAGCGCCGTTACCGGGCCTACATGCGCTGGAACGCTGCGGTGAGGGTCCACCGGGCCCAGCGGGCGAACATCGGCGTGGGCGGACACATCTCCACCTACGCCGGGGCCGCGACCCTGTACGAGGTCGGGTTCAACCACTTCTTCCGCGGCAAGGACCACCCCGGCGGCGGCGACCAGATCTACTTCCAGGGGCACGCCTCCCCCGGCATGTACGCCCGCGCGTACCTCGAGGGCCGGCTGACGGAGAGCCAGCTCGACGGCTTCCGTCAGGAGCTGTCCAAGGCTCCCGACGGCCTGCCGTCCTACCCGCACCCGCGGCTGATGCCGGACTTCTGGGAGTTCCCCACGGTGTCGATGGGCCTCGGCCCGCTCAACGCGATCTACCAGGCGCGGTTCAACCGCTACCTGCACGACCGCGGCATCAAGGACACCAGCGGGCAGCGCGTCTGGGCCTTCCTCGGCGACGGTGAGATGGACGAGCCCGAGTCGCTCGGCGCCATCGGCGTGGCCGCCCGCGAGGAGCTCGACAACCTGACGTTCGTCGTCAACTGCAACCTCCAGCGCCTCGACGGCCCGGTCCGCGGCAACGGCAAGATCATCCAGGAGCTGGAGTCGTTCTTCCGCGGCGCGGGCTGGAACGTCATCAAGGTGATCTGGGGCCGCGAGTGGGACCCGCTGCTCGCCGCCGACACCGACGGCGCGCTGGTCAACCTCATGAACGTCACGCCCGACGGCGACTACCAGACCTACAAGGCCGAGTCCGGCGCGTTCGTCCGCGAGCACTTCTTCGGGCGCGACCCGCGCACCCGCAAGATGGTGGAGAACCTCACCGACGACGAGGTGTGGGGCCTGTCCCGTGGTGGACACGACTACCGCAAGCTGTACGCGGCGTACGACGCGGCCACCAAGCACACGGGTCAGCCGACCGTCATCCTCGCCAAGACCATCAAGGGCTGGACGCTGGGCTCGCACTTCGAGGCCCGCAACGCCACCCACCAGATGAAGAAGCTGAAGAAGGAAGACCTCATCGGCTTCCGCGACCGGCTCTTCCTGGACGCGATCCCCGACTCCGCCCTCGACGAGACGCTGCCCCCGTACTACCACCCGGGGCCGGACTCCGAGGAGATCCAGTACATGCACGAGCGCCGGCGCGCGCTGGGTGGCTACCTGCCGGAGCGCCGGGCCAAGTCCAAGCCGCTCGTCCTGCCTGGCGACCCGGTGTACGACGTGCTGAAGCGCGGGTCGGGCAAGCAGCACGTCGCCACCACGATGGCCTTCGTCCGGCTGCTCAAGGACCTGATGAAGGACAAGGAGATCGGCTGGCGGCTGGTGCCGGTCATCCCCGACGAGGCCCGCACGTTCGGCATGGACTCGCTGTTCCCGGTACAGAAGATCTACTCGCCGCACGGGCAGCGCTACACCTCGGTCGACCGCGAGCTGATGCTGTCGTACAAGGAGGACCAGAAGGGCGTCATCCTGCACGAGGGCATCAACGAGGCGGGCTCGACCGCCTCGTGGACGGCCGTCGCCACGTCGTACGCCACGCACGACGTGCCGATGATCCCGATCTACATCTTCTACTCGATGTTCGGCTTCCAGCGCACCGGTGACGGGCTGTGGGCGGCCGCCGACCAGATGGCCCGCGGCTTCCTGCTCGGCGCCACCGCCGGCCGCACCACGCTCAACGGCGAGGGCCTGCAGCACGAGGACGGTCACTCGCTGCTGCTCGCCTCGACCAACCCGGCGTGCGTGTCCTACGACCCGGCGTTCGGGTTCGAGCTCGGGCACATCGTGAAGGACGCGCTGCGGCGGATGTACGGCGACGAGCCGGAGAACATCTTCTACTACCTCACGATGTACAACGAGCCGTACGTCCAGCCGGCCGAGCCGGAGGGCGTCGACGTCGAGGGCATCCTGCGCGGCATCTACCGCTACGCCGCCGCGCCCGAGGGGGACGGGCCGAAGGCGCAGCTGATGGCCTCGGGGGTCGCCATGCAGTGGGCGCTCGAGGCGCAGCGGCTGCTGCAGGAGGACTGGAACGTCCAGGCCGACGTCTGGTCGGTCACGTCCTGGAACGAGCTCCGACGCGACGCGCTCGCCTGCGACGAGCACAACTTCCTCGACCCGGAGGACGAGCAGCGGGTGCCGTTCGTGACCCGCGCGCTCGACGGCGCGCCCGGCCCGTTCGTCGCCGTGTCCGACTTCATGCGGGCCGTCCAGGACCAGATCGCGCCCTGGGTGCCCGGTGACTTCGCCTCGCTCGGCACCGACGGGTTCGGCCTGTCCGACACCCGTGGGGCGCTGCGCCGCCACTTCACGGTCGACGCCTGGTCGATCGTCGTGAAGACGCTCGGCGAGCTGGCCCGTCGGGGCGAGATCAAGCGCGAGGTGCTGCGGGAGGCCATCGACCGCTACCAGCTCCGCGACGTGACCGCCGCACCCGCCGGCGAGACCGAGGGCAGCAGCGAGTAGCCCCACCCCAAGATCGACTGGACGCGGACACACCACCTGTGCGGCGTGTCGGGTGAGCGCGCGTCCAGTCGATCTTCGGTGAAGGCGGGCTCGTCACGGTCGGGTTTGCCCTAGGGTGCGCCTCCATGGGTGAGTGGACTAGCGGGTACGCCGAGCCCGCCGTGGCGGTCGTCGACGGTCCGGTGTCGCCGCGGCGCCGTGCGATCCAGGCCGTCCGCTGGCTGCTCGTCGGGATGCTGCTCGTCGACGTCGCACTCGGCGTGGTCACCCATCAGCGCCACGCCTCGCTCGACGAGCTGGGCAAGGACCTCTCGTCCGGTCGCGTCGAGTTCCTCGCACTGACCGACGCCGAC
>DASVBJ010000340.1:0-2423 GCA_036375895.1 Actinomycetes bacterium
GGCGCGTTCGACGGCGTCAGCCCGGCCGGCGACCTGCAGCTTCGTGAAGATGTTGCTGACGTGGTTGCGGACGGTCTTGGGTGACAGGACGAGAACCCGCGCGATGTCGGAGTTGGTGTGGCCTCGGGCGAGCAGCTCGAGGACCTCCCGCTCCCGGTCGGACAGCTCAGGGAACAGCACCGGGTCGCGGGCCGACAACGGACGAGTGAGATACGACAAGACCCGGCCGGCGACGGCCGGGCCGAACACGGCGTCGCCACGTGCCACAGACCGGACAGCGCGCAGCACGTCGTCGGTGTCCTGGCCCTTCACGACGTAGCCACGGGCGCCGGCGCGCATCGCCGCGAACACCGCCTCGTCGTCGTCGAGCATCGTCACGACCAGGACCGCAACCTGGGGCGCGGCGGCCGTGATGCGGCGCGTGGCCTCGACTCCACCGACGCCCGGCATCGTGAGGTCCATCAAGACGACGTCGGGGCGCATTGCGGTCGCGACCTCGACAGCCGACTCGCCGTCGGCGGCCTCGCCGACGAGCTCGATGTCGGCGACGCTGGCCAGTAGGGCGGTAACGCCTCGCCGGAACGTCGGGTGGTCGTCCGCAACGACAACCCGGACTGGGGTGCTCGCTGCGGTCGGGTCGCTGCTGCTGGTCACTTGGCTGCTCCGAGTGGGAGTCGTGCGACGACGCTGGTCCCGCCGCCGGACGCGGTCCGGACCGTGCAGGTTCCGCCGAGCTCGGCGGCCCGCTCAGCCATCGCGGCGAGCCCGATCCCGGTGCCGACGCGCGGCTCCGTCAGGCCACAGCCGTCGTCGACGACTTCGACACGCAGCACGTCCGGCTCGAGCCGGAACGTGACGCTCCCCTGGCGGGCACCGGAATGCCGGGCCACGTTGGTGAGCGCCTCGGTGATCGTCCGGTACGCCGCGACCTCCACCGCGGCGGGCAGCGCCGGCAGCTGGCTGGCCGACACCGAGATGGCCGGGCCACCCCGCTCGGTCAGCCGGGCGGCGTACTCCTCGACGGCTGGCACCAGCCCGAGCTGGTCCAGCACCGGAGGGCGCAAGTCGTGGACGAGCCGACGCACGTCAGCCACGGCTGCCTGCACCTCGGCGGTGAGCTCCGCAAGCGACGTCTCGATGCCGGCGAGAGCGGCGAGGTCCGCGCCGTCGGCGTGGTCGGTGCGGTTGCGGGGCAGGCTGCGGCGGGCGGCGTCGATGCCGAACGCAACTCCGGCCAGCGCCGGGCCCAGTCCGTCGTGCAGGTCGCGCCGGATGCGGCGCCGCTCCTCCTCCCGTGCCAGCACCAGCGACTCCCGTGATGTGCGCAGGTCGCGGGTGAGGGCGGCGGCGTGGGCGGCGACGGCCACTTGCGGCGCGAGACCGGCGAGCAACGCCAGGTCACGCCGACCGAACACCTCCCGAGCCGTGCGCTGCGCCACCACCAGCGAGCCGGTCGAGCGGCCGTGCAGCAGCAGCGGGACCCTGACCGTCGGCGCTCCGTCGGCCGCCTGCGCGGGTAGGTGGCCACATTCGGCGGCCGGTGAGCTGTCGCCGGTCAGGTAGACGGCGACATACGGCGATCGCAAGGCGGTCGCGACGGCGTCGACCACCTCGGCGAGCATGTCGTCGGGACTTCCCGCGATGCGCCGGCCGAGGTCGGTCAGCGCGGCGTAAGGGTCACCCCGGTCGCCGTACACCAGCCGGTCCACCGACCGCTGCAACCCGGTCCGCAGCGGCGCCGCAGCCACCGCCACCACACCGGCCGCGACCAGGGCGACGACGCCGTCACCCGTCGACCCCATTGCGGCGTGGGCAACCCCGACGACGACAAGGTAGGCGGCGAGCAGCACCGTCGACAGCAGCCCGTACACCAGGACCCGGGGCAGGACGACGTCGTCGCGGCGGACTAGCGCCACCGCGAGGGTCACCGGCAGCAGCAGTGCCGTGAGCAGACTGAGCGCGACGCTCGCCGCCCGCAGGTGCGCCGGCACCGGCAGCACGACAGTCAAGGTCAGCAGGCCGACCGAGACAAGCAGCCACCGCAGCTGCGCGCGAACCTCGCCGCTGCCGGACCAGAACCGCCAGACGACCGACGCGACCGTGGCAACCGCCGCCGCTGCGAGCGCCGAGCCGCCGACGACCCCGAGTATCCGCAGCGCACTCGCAGCCCCGGTTATCCCGAGAGGGTTGTCCCACCCGGCGAAGTCTTCGGTCTCGCCGGGCCGGAACGCGACCGACAGCCACATCCCCACCCCCGCGACGGCGAGCAACGGCACGACTGGACGCCACCGACGACCGGGCACACGACCCGTCGGGAACCACAGCAGCAGAAGCAGCAGCCCGGTCGGAACCCCGATCCACAGCCATATCGACACCCAGCCGAGCACACCGGCAACGGCAAGGTCCCGGTCGAGCGCGGCCTG
>DASVBJ010000185.1:0-6210 GCA_036375895.1 Actinomycetes bacterium
GCGTCGCGGCGCAGGTGGTCGCGGAAGGCGAGCATCCGGTCGATCTCGTCGGACCCCGCGGCGAAGACGTGCAGGTTGACGACCGGGTCGGCGTGCTTGAGCAGGCGGTGCTCGTGCCACTCCGGCTCGCGGATGTGCAGCCGGTAGCCCAGGGCCTCCAGCGCCGGGACGTACGCCGCCTCGTCGACCGGGTCGGGCACCCCCAGCACCAGGTCGAGGACCGGCTTGGCGGGCAGTCCCGGCACCGATGTGGATCCGGCGTGCTCGACGACGAGCGCGGTCGCCCCGAGGGCGTCCCGGATGCCGCGTACGAGGTCGGTGGCCGTCGTGGCCCAGCTCGGGTCCGGCTCGGCCAGCTCGACCTGGCCGTCGAGCCGAGGGCGGTCGGCCAGGTAGACGTCGTTGGAGTAGACCGTGAGCTGCTGCCCGTCGGGGCCCTCGAGGCGGGCATTGAGCGAGCCCCACGGGGTGCGCACGGGCGGTGCGACGAGGCGGGCTCCCGCCGAGACGAGGCGGTCCGTCGCCGCCGCCGCGTCCTCGACCTCGAAGGCGAGCCGGACCGGCCCGGCGACCCGGTGGCCGACCTCGAGGCCGTCGATCGCCTCGGCGTGGGCGTCGTCGGCCAGCTCGAGGGTGGCCCGGCCGGCGTGCAGCAGCGTCGCCCGGCCGCCGTTGTCGTCGGCGAACGTCGCCTCCTCGCGCAGGCCCAGGACGTCGCGGTAGAAGCGCAGGGCCGCCTGGTAGTCGGGTGCGGTGACGACGAGCCGCAGCTCACGGGTTCCCTCCGGCACGGTGGCCAGGCTAGACGGCTGGGTGTCGGCGCGGCCCGCGCCCGGTGGACCCGACGCGTGTCACGGCAGACAATCGATGGGATCCGGATCGGGGCGCCCCCGGCGACCCAGAGGCATCGCGGGTTCGGCCTGCCGCGGAAGGGAGCAGGGGATGGGACAGCCGATAGTCCACTTCGAGATCATCGGGATCGACGGTGCAAGGCTGCAGCGGTACTACTCCCAGCTGTTCGGCTGGGAGATCGACGCGAACAACCCGATGGGCTACGGCGTGGTGCCGAAGTACACCACCGCCGACGGGACCGGGGTCGGCGGCGGCGTCGGGCCCGGGCCTGCAGGGTACGGCGGGCACGTCACGTTCTACGTCGAGGTGCCCGACGTGGACGCCGGCCTGGCGCAGGCCGAGAGCCTCGGCGGGAAGCGGGTGATGGGCCCTGACACGGTCATGGAGGGCGTCGAGATCGGCCAGTTCCTCGACCCGGAGGGCCACCTGATCGGGCTGATCAAGGCCGCGCCCTAGCCGTTCGAGGCAGCCTGCGCGGACAGCTGCCACGGACCCTTCCGGGTCCGGGCCGCAGGCGTCGGGCTCCGGGGCGACCTCTACGGTTGGACCCGGCGCCGTCAGGTGACGCACGTCCCGGTCGACCCCTGGAGCCCCGACACGATGACCCACACCGGCTGGCCGGCCGCTGCGGGGCTGATGGTGCTCGCGCTGCTCTGGCTCTGGCTGCCGGGCGGCAGCGTCATCCGGGTCCTCGGGCTGCGTGGGCTGGCCTGGTGGGGCCTGGCGCCCGCCGCCTCGGTCGGGGTGCTCGGGGCGGGTGCGGTCGTGACCGGGGCGGTCGGGCGGGACTGGGGGCCGCTCTCGGCCCTGCAGTCCACGGCGCTGGTCCTCGCGGTCGCGGTGCTGTTGCGGCGCCACGGGGTCTACGTCCGCGACGACGCCGGCCGCACGTGGTACCGGAGCCGCGGCCGTGGGGTCCTGCTGACGGCAGCCACCGCGGTCAGCGCGTTCGCGGTGCTCGCGCCCGTCGTCCGTGGCATGCCGTCCGCCGACGCCGTCCTGCAGCGGTGGGACTCCGTCTTCCACCTCAACGCGCTGCGCCTCATCGAGGAGAAGGGGTCCGGCTCGACGCTCGTCGTCGGAGCGGTGTCGAGCGGCGCGGACCAACCGCGGTTCTACCCTGCCGGCTGGCACGACCTGGCCGCGCTCCTGCCCGGCTCGTCGCTCACCGCCGCCCTCAACGTCACCTCCGCGGCCACCACCGTGCTGCCGTGGGTGCTCGGCTGCGCACTGCTCGCCACTCGCATCTGGCGGGACACGCCGTTCGTCGCGCCGGTGGCGGCGCTGGCGGCCGCGTGCACCACCGCCGTGCCGTCCACCATCTGGGTCGGGTTCGCGCACCTGCCCAACGCGCTCGGCCTGGCCCTGCTCCCGGCCGTGCTCGCGCTGGTGGTCGACGTGGCCGGCAGTGCCCGGGACCGGCGTGCGCTCGCCGTGGTGCTGCTGATCTGCGTGGCCGGGCTGTCCCTCGCGCACCCCAACGCGACCCTCGCGCTTGGCGTGCTCGTCACACCGCTTCTGTTCGGTCGACTCCTCGGCTCCAGCCGTCGCAGCTGGCAGGAGGGGCGGCGGTCGCACGCGTGGGTGACCCCGGCGGTGGTCATGCTGGTGGGCGCCGCCGCGGTGGTGGCCGTGCTGGTCAGCCCCGTCGGCCACATGGTCGCCGGCTACGTGCACGGCGGCCGCAGCTCGACCACCGATGCCCTCCGGACGACGGTCTACGGGACGCTGCCCTCGTGGCCGCTCTACGCCAACGCCGTCGTCTCGGTCGGCGCGCTGGTGGGCGCCGTCCTGCTCGCGGTGACGCGGCGACGGCTCTGGCCGGGGGTGGCGTACGCCCTCGTCGTCCTGCTCTACCTCGACGCGGCGGCCGCCTGGCCGGTCGGCGCCTCGGCGCTCTGGTACCGCAGCGCGGTCCGCCTCGGCGCCCTCACCAGCGTGCTGGCGGTGCCCCTCGCGGCGGGCGCGGCGGTGACCCTGGTCGACCTGCCCGGCCGGCTGCTGCGCGTCCCCGCCCGGGTGACCGGGGCGATCGCGCTGACCGCGGTCCTCGGCTTCACGCTGGTGCTCACCGCGCGGACGGCCGACTACCGCACGGAGCGCACTCGGGACGTCTACCAGCCCGCGGTGGACGACCAGCCGCGCTTCCTCGACGCGGGGGAGAGCGCGATGCTCGGGCGTCTCCCGCGCGAGCTCGACCGGCGCGGCGCGGTGCTCGGCAACCCGTTCAGCGGGGCGCCGCTGCTGTACGGCGTGTTCGGTCAGCCGGTCACGTTCCGCGTCGCCTCCGGCTCCTCGACCGAGGACCAGCGGTACCTCGTGGCGCACCTGGGCGCACTGAGGACCGACCCCAGGGTCTGCGCCACCCTCCACCGGCTCGGCATCCGGTACCTCTACCAGGACCAGCGCCCCTACCAGCGTTCGGCCGGCGACCGGCTCGACCACGTCGTCGTACCCGGCGCCGTGACCGTCGACTCGGGTGGCACCGCGCGGGTGCTGGAGCTGCCGGCATGCTCCGGCCGCTGAGCCGCCGGACCGCATAGTCGATCTTGTTCTGGGCACTCTGACGGTCGGGGGTCGTGCCTAGGATGGCCACCGAGCGCGCATCGACGCGCGTGGCACGGAGGGCGGAGAGGGCGATCAAGATGACCGAGCTCGTGGCAGCGGACGGCACGGCCCTCGGCCCGGCGTCCTCGGTGTCGGCAGACCTGGAGTCCCGGTTGGAGCAGCACCGGGTCGAGCTGAGCGGCTACTGCTACCGCATGCTCGGCTCGGCGTTCGAGGCAGAGGACGCCGTGCAGGAGGCGTTCGTGCGCGCCTGGCGCGGCTTCGATCGCTTCGAGGGCCGGGCGTCGCTGCGCTCCTGGCTCTACCGCATCGCGACCAACGTGTGCTTCGACATGCTCGACGGCCGGCAGCGTCGGGCCCTGCCGATGGACCTCGGGCCCGCGAGGACGGCCGACTCGCCGCTCGACGCCGGGCTTCCGGAGCCGGCCTGGCTGCAGCCGGTCCCGGACGGCCGCGTCCTCCCGGCGGACTCCGACCCGGCCGAGCAGGCGGTGCTGCGTGAGTCGATCCGGCTCGCCTTCGTGGCGGCCCTCCAGCACCTCCCGCCGCGGCAGCGCGCCGTCCTGATCCTGCGTGAGGTGCTGCAGTGGAAGGCGGCCGAGGTGGCCGGGCTGCTCGACACGAGCGTCGCCTCCGTCAACAGCGCGCTCCAGCGGGCCCGTGCGACCCTCGCGGCCAGCGAGGTCACCGCGGCCGGCCCGCCGACGGAGCTGGACGAGGAGCAGCGCGACCTGCTCGCCCGCTACGTCGACGCCTTCGAGCGCTACGACATGGATGCGCTCACCGCGCTGCTGCACGAGGACGCCTCCTGGTCCATGCCGCCGTACGAGCTGTGGCTGCAGAGCCACGCCGACATCCGGGCCTGGTGCCTCGGCCCGGGTGCTGGCTGCCGGGGCTCGCGCCTGGTCCCGACCGTGGCGAACGGCGCCCCCGCGTTCGGGCAGTACAAGCCCGGTCCCGAGCCCGGCACGCTCGTGCCGTGGTCGCTCCAGGTCCTGAACGTTTCCGACGGCGGCCTGGCCGGCATCACGTTCTTCCTGGACACGGCCACGTTGTTCCCGCTCTTCGGCCTCCCGCCGCACCTGTAGTCCGGACGCGCCGCGGAGTGCTGGCCGCCGCGACGTCGTCGGTCGTCGTGCTGCGACTGCCGTCGTCAGCGCCCCAGCGGCTCGAACCGCGCGGTGAAGTGCCGCAGCGACGGCGGCTCGTCGACGATCCGGTACCCCGGCAGGTCACCCGCTTTCGCGGCGACCTGCTCGCAGACCTCGATGACGTAGTCGATGTGGCTCTGCGTGTAGGTACGGCGGGGGATGGCGAGCCGGACCAGGTCCATCGCCGCCGGCGTCTCGCTGCCGTCAGGGTGGCGGCCGAACATCACCGTGCCGATCTCGCAGCCGCGCACCCCGCCGAGCTCGTACAGCGCGACGGCCAGGGACTGCCCGGGATAGGACAGCGGCGGCAGGTGCGGGAGCAGCGCCCGCGCGTCGAGGTACACCGCGTGCCCGCCGACCGGCTGCACGACGGGGATGCCGAGACGGACCAGTGCCTCCCCGAGGTACGCCGTGGAGCGGATGCGGTAGCGCAGGTAGTCGTGGTCGACGGCTTCGTGCAGTCCCTGCGCGAGCGCCTCCAGGTCACGCCCGGCCAGCCCGCCGTACGTCGGGAACCCCTCGGTGAGGATCAGCAGCGTCCGGCACTGGGCGGCGAGCTCCTCGTCGTTCATCGCGAGCCAGCCCCCGATGTTGCCGAGCGGGTCCTTCTTGGCGCTCATCGTCATGCCGTCGGCCAGCGAGGCCATCTCGCGCACGATGTCGCGGACCTGCCGGTCGCCCTGCCCTTCCTCACGCTCGCGGATGAACCACGCGTTCTCGGCGAACCGGCAGGCGTCGAGGAAGAGCGGCTTGCCGTAGCGGTCGCACACCTCGCGCACGCCACGCAGGTTGGCCAGGGAGACCGGCTGGCCGCCCCCGGAGTTGTTGGTGACGGTGACCATGACCAGCGGCACCTGGTCGGCCTGCTCGGCGAGCAACGCGTCGAGGGCGGCGAGGTCCATGTCTCCCTTGAACGGGTGCCAGCGCTGCGGGTCGCGCCCCTGCTCGATGACCAGGTCGACGGCCGCGGCGCCGGTGTACTCGACGTTCGCGCGGGTGGTGTCGAAGTGCGTGTTGTTCGGCACCACCTTGCCCGGGCCGCCGACCGCAGTGAAGAGGATCTTCTCGGCGGCCCGGCCCTGGTGGGTGGGGATGACGTGCTCGAAGGGGAACAGGTCCTGCACGCTCTCGAGGAAGCGGAACCACGACGGCGAGCCGGCGTACGACTCGTCGCCGCGCTGGATCCCGGCCCACTGCTCGGCCGACATGGAGCCGGTGCCGGAGTCGGTGAGCAGGTCGATGAGCACGTCCTGGGACCGCAGGTTGAACAGGTTGAAGCCCGCGGCTCGGATCGCGTCTGCGCGCTCCTGCGGTGTCGTCATCCGCAGCGGCTCGACCGAGTGGATGCGGAACGGCTCGATGATCGTCCGGAAGGCCATGCCCGGAGGCTACGCGCTGCTCACTCCGTGCTCACCGAGCGGGTCTCGGTGTTGCCGAACCGATCCGGACAGTCCGCGAGCGGCCACGGCGCCGGCAGCGCGAGGGTCCCCGCGGCGAGCGAGTCGGCGCGGTACTGCTGGACGTCCGGGCACACCGCGGTGTCCGCGGCGTCGGTCCAGACCCCGACGCCGTAGGACCGCGACGCCGCGGCGTACACGTAGTCACCGACCCGTTCCTGGTAGATGTCGTGGCCGGGGAA
>DASVBJ010000019.1:0-6463 GCA_036375895.1 Actinomycetes bacterium
GAGATCGCCGAGCGCACCGCCGACCTGCAGCGCCTGCACGCGGAGTACGCCAACTACCGGCGGCGGGTCGAGCGCGACCGCGAGGCGGTGCGCGAGCTGGCCGTCGCGAACGTGCTCACCAACCTGCTGCCGGTGCTCGACGACATCGGCCGGGCCCGCGAGCACGGCGAGCTCGAGGGCGGCTTCAGGTCGGTCGGCGAGGCGCTCGAGCAGGCGGTCGAGAAGCTCGGCCTCACCCGGTTCGGCGCCGCCGGTGACCCCTTCGACCCGACCGTCCACGAGGCGCTCACCCACGCCCACACGCCCGACGTGACCGAGCCGACGTGCACCGAGGTGTTCCAGCCGGGCTACCGCTTCGGTGACCGCGTCGTGCGTCCCGCGCGGGTGGCTGTGGCCGAGCCAGAGAGCTGAGGGAGAGGGGGCGCGTGAGCACCAAGGACTTCCTGGAGAAGGACTACTACAAGACGCTCGGCGTCCCCAAGGACGCCACCGCGGACGAGGTCAAGAAGGCCTACCGCAAGCTCGCCCGGAAGTTCCACCCCGACGCCAACAAGGGTGACGCTGCGGCCGAGGAGCGGTTCAAGGAGATCTCCGAGGCCTACGACGTGCTCTCCGACGACAAGCGTCGCCGGGAGTACGACGAGGCCCGCACCCTGTTCGGGTCGGGCGGCTTCCGGCGTGGCCCGGCCGGCGCGGGCGGGCCGGGCGGGGGCTACACGTTCGACCTGGGCGACATGTTCGGCGGCGGCGGCGCGGGCGGGCTCGGCGACATCCTCGGCGGCCTCTTCGGAGGCGGTCGGGGTGGCCGCCCCGCCGGCCCCCGCCGCGGCGCCGACGTGGAGAGCGAGGTGACCCTCGCGTTCCGCGACGCCGTCGACGGCGTGACGGTGCCGCTGCGGATGGCCAGCGAGCAGGCCTGCCCGACCTGCCGGGGCACCGGCGGCCGGGGTGGTGCGATGCCTCGGCAGTGCCCGGTCTGCCACGGCAGCGGCCAGACCAGCCGCAACCAGGGCGGGTTCGCCTTCGCCGAGCCCTGCCGCGAGTGCCGGGGTCGCGGCCTCGTCGTCGACGACCCGTGCCCCGACTGCCGGGGCAGCGGACGGGCGATGGGCACCCGCACCCTCACGGTGCGCATCCCGGCCGGGGTCCGCGACGGCCAGCGCATCCGGCTCAAGGGCAAGGGCGCACCCGGCGAGCGCGGCGGCCCGCCCGGCGACCTGTTCGTCAGCGTGAACGTGCGCCCGCACCGGCTGTTCGGCCGCAAGGGCGACAACCTCACCCTGACGGTCCCGGTGACCTTCTCGGAGGCCGCCCTCGGCGCCGAGATCAAGGTGCCGACCCTCACCGGCGCCCCGGTGACGCTGCGACTGCCCGCCGGCACCGCCAACGGCCGCACGTTCCGGGTCAAGGGCAGGGGTGTGACACGTCGCGACGGGACCAAGGGCGACCTGCTGGTCACGGTCGACGTCGTCGTACCCGGAAAGCTCAAGGGCAAGGCGCGCGAGGCGGTCGAGGCGTTCCAGGACGCGACGGCCGGCGAGGACCCGCGCTCCGGCCTGCTCGACATGGCGAAGGGCGACTGACATGCGACGACACGAGATCGACGAGACGACGCCGGTCTATGTCATCTCCGTGGCGGCCGAGCTCACCGGCCTGCACGCCCAGACGCTGCGCCAGTACGACCGCCTCGGCCTGGTCTCGCCGGGCCGTACGCCGGGCGGCGGCCGCCGCTACTCCCTGCGCGACATCGCGCAGCTGCGCGAGGTCGCCCAGCTGTCGGCCCTGGGCATCGGGCTGGAGGGCGTGCGGCGCATCCTCGACCTGGAGAACCACGTGGCCGCCCTGCAGCAGCGGCTCTCCGAGCTGCAGGAGGAGCTCGACCGGCGTCGCGCGGCCGAGCGGCGGACGTCCCTCGTCGTCTGGCGCCCCCCGGCCCGCCGTTGACCCGTGCCCACCCCCCACCTTTCGCAGCGATCATGCACGAACCGTCGCCCAGTCCTGCGCCGATCATGTGCGTCTCGCCCCAGGGCGACACGCAGGACCGGTGCCGGACGTTGCAGGAAGTGATCACCTGAGATGGATGCCTACAAGCTGACCACCAAGAGCCAGGAGGCGCTGGCCGACGCCCTGCGCCGGGCGGCGACCGCCGGCCACCCGCACATCGAGCCGGTGCACCTGCTGCTCGCGCTGCTCGCGCAGCCGCAGGGCAGCGCGGGTGCGCTGCTGGACGCGGTCGAGGCCGACCGGGCCGGCATCCAGAAGCGCGCGGAGCAGTGGTTCGGCCGCCTGCCGAGCGCGACCGGCGCGACAGTCGCCGAGCCGGGGCTGTCCCGACCGGCCTTCCAGGTGCTGCAGGTCGCCTCCGACAAGGCGCGTGACCTGGGCGACGAGTACGTCGCCACCGAGCACCTGCTGGTCGGGCTGGCCGAGGCGGGCGCGATGGTCGCCGACTGGCTGCGCGAGGCCGGCGCCACCCCCGAGGTGCTGCTCGACGGCTTCGCGAAGGTGCGCGGGGCCGCCCGGGCCTCGTCCGCGGACCCGGAGGCGACCTACCAGGCCCTGGAGAAGTACGGCAACGACCTGACCGCGCGGGCCCGGGAGGGCCGGCTCGACCCGGTCATCGGGCGGGACACCGAGATCCGTCGGGTGGTCCAGGTGCTGTCCCGGCGTACCAAGAACAACCCGGTGCTCATCGGCGAGCCGGGCGTCGGCAAGACCGCGGTGGTGGAGGGCCTCGCCCAGCGGATCGTGGCCGGCGACGTGCCCGACTCGCTGAAGAACAAGCGGCTCGTGGCGCTCGACCTCGGCGCGATGGTCGCCGGGGCCAAGTACCGCGGCGAGTTCGAGGAGCGGCTGCGGGCCGTCCTGGACGAGATCAAGGCCAGCGAGGGTCAGGTCGTCACCTTCATCGACGAGATGCACACCGTGGTCGGCGCCGGCGCGACCGGCGAGGGCGCGATGGACGCCTCGAACATGCTCAAGCCGATGCTCGCCCGCGGCGAGCTGCGGATGGTCGGCGCGACCACCCTCGACGAGTTCCGCGAGCACGTGGAGAAGGACCCGGCGCTGGAGCGTCGCTTCCAGCCGGTGCTGGTCGGGGAGCCGTCGGTCGAGGACACGATCGCGATCCTGCGCGGGCTGAAGGACCGCTACCAGGCCCACCACAAGGTCGACATCGGCGACGCCGCCCTGGTCGCGGCGGCCACGCTGTCCGACCGCTACATCACGTCACGGTTCCTGCCCGACAAGGCGATCGACCTCATCGACGAGGCCGCGTCCCGGCTGCGGATGGAGATCGACTCGCGGCCGGTCGAGATCGACGTGCTGCAGCGCCAGGTGGACCGGCTGATGATGGAGGAGATGGCCCTCGAGCGCGAGGACGACCCGGCCTCGAAGGAGCGCCTCGAGCGGCTCCGCCGCGACCTGGCCGACCGGCGCGAGGAGCTCGCCGCCCTGAACGCCCGCTGGGACAAGGAGAAGGCGGGCCTCGACCGGGTCGGCGAGCTGAACTCCCGGCTCGACGACCTGCGCAGCCAGGCCGAACGGGCGCAGCGCGACGGCGACCTGACGACGGCGAGCCGGCTGCTCTACGCCGAGATCCCGGCCCTGGAGAAGGAGCTCGCCGACGCCCGCGCGGCCAGCGAGGCCCGCGAGGCGATGGTCAAGGAGGAGGTCGGCGCGGACGACGTCGCCGAGGTCGTCGCGTCGTGGACCGGCATCCCGGCGGGTCGGCTGCTCGAGGGTGAGACGGCCAAGCTCCTGCGGATGGAGGACGAGCTCGGCAAGCGGCTGGTCGGGCAGGCCGAGGCGGTGCGCGCGGTGTCGGACGCCGTACGCCGGGCCCGCGCCGGCATCGCCGACCCGGACCGGCCGACCGGGTCGTTCCTCTTCCTCGGCCCGACCGGTGTCGGCAAGACTGAGCTGGCCAAGGCGCTCGCCGACTTCCTGTTCGACGACGAGCGCGCGATGGTGCGCATCGACATGAGCGAGTACGGCGAGAAGCACTCGGTGGCTCGCCTGGTCGGTGCGCCCCCCGGCTACGTGGGCTACGAGGAGGGCGGTCAGCTCACCGAGGCGGTGCGCCGGCGGCCCTACACGGTCGTGCTGCTCGACGAGGTCGAGAAGGCGCACCCGGAGGTCTTCGACGTGCTGCTGCAGGTGCTCGACGACGGCCGGCTGACCGACGGGCAGGGTCGCACGGTCGACTTCCGCAACGCGATCCTGATCCTCACGTCGAACCTGGGCTCCACCTTCATCGTCGACCCGACGATGAGCCCGGCGGAGCGGCGGGAGGCGGTGCTCGCGGCCGTGCGAGAGTCCTTCAAGCCCGAGTTCCTGAACCGGCTCGACGAGATCGTGGTGTTCGACTCGCTCAGCCATGACGAGCTCGCGCGCATCGTCGACCTCCAGGTCGACCAGCTGCGCCGCCGGCTCGCCGACCGTCGGCTCGACCTGGAGGTCACCGACGCGGCGCGCGGCTGGCTCGCCAGCACGGGGTTCGACCCGGTCTACGGCGCCCGTCCGCTGCGGCGGCTGGTGCAGTCGTCCATCGGCGACCAGCTCGCCAGGGCGCTGCTCGCGGGCGAGGTGCGCGACGGCGACACGGTGCGGGTCGACCTCGCGGCCGACGGGCACCGGCTCGAGGTCGGCCGGGTGCCCGTCCCCGCCTGACGGCCCTCGCGATCACCACGGACGCGAGCCCGCCTAGGGTGAGGCGATGACGACTGCGCTGATCACCGGAGCGACCGCGGGCATCGGCAACGCGTTCGCCAGGCGGTTGGCCGCCGACGGCAACGACCTCGTCCTGGTCGCCCGCGACGTGCAGCGGCTGGAGTCGACCGCGGCCTCGCTGCGCACGGCGTACGGCGTCGAGGTCGAGGTGCTGCCCGCCGACCTCATCGACGACGGGCAGTGTCGCTCGGTCGAGGCGAGGCTGGCGGACCGGAGCCGGCCGGTCGACCTGCTCGTGAACAACGCCGGGTTCTCGTTGAACCGGCGCTTCGTCACCGGGGACATCGAGGCCGAGGAGCGGATGCTGCGCATC
The DNA here is from genome assembly GCA_036375895.1 of Actinomycetes bacterium. Classification (GTDB taxonomy): domain Bacteria; phylum Actinomycetota; class Actinomycetes; order JACCUZ01; family JACCUZ01; genus DASVBJ01. The sequence continues at coordinate 5,045 of DASVBJ010000019.1, forward strand.
CTGGTCCGGGCGGTGCTCCGGCTGACCCGGGCGGCGGTGCCCGGCATGGTCGAGCGCGGCCACGGCGCGGTCATCAACGTGTCGTCGGTGGCCGGCTTCGTGCCGCAGGGCACGTACAGCGCGGCCAAGGCGTGGGTCACCAGCTTCAGCCAGGGCCTCGCCGGCGACCTCGCCGGCACCGGGGTCCGGGTGCTGGCGCTGTGCCCGGGCTACACGCACACGGAGTACCACGCGCGGGCCGGGCACGACATGAGCCGGACGCGGGAGTGGATGTGGCTCGAGGCCGACGACGTGGTGGACGCGGCGCTCGCGGACCTGCGGCGGGACGCGGTGGTGAGCGTCCCGAGCCTGCGCTACAAGGCGATCGTCACCCTGGCCCGGCACGTGCCGACCCGGGTGCTCGCGGTCGCGGCCCGGCGGATCCGCGGCACCCGGCGCGGTCACTGACGCCCGGCCGGACCGCACGCCAAGGCCGGCCCCAGCCGTCCGCGCACCCCCGCATCGCGATCGGCTGACCTTCCTGCGCGCCCATGATCCTTTGGACGCTGGTTCACCAGACACGCCGCCGCGGCGGTGTGTCCGCGTCCAAAGGATCATGGTGGGTCAGCGCAGGGTGATCACGGACTCGAGGTACGTCGCGGGGATGGCCACCGCGCCACCGTCGCGGTGCCGGTCGTGACGCCCGGCCAGGTCGGCGAGGTCTGCCGCGAGGGCGTCCTGCCCGGGCTCGTCGAGGGCCTCGAACGCCTTGAGTGTCGGGCCGTACCAGCGCCGGAAGAAGGACACGAAGTCCTCGGCCGAGCCGTGGCGGAAGGTACAGGTGCGCTCGACCGAGCGGATGTCCGCAACGGCGTCGCCGAACAGGTCGCGCAGGTGGTCCTCGCTGCCCCAGAGCATCGGCGAGTCGAGGCCCGGCGGCGGCGGGACGTGCGCGGAGATGACGCGGAACATCTCGGCGATGAAGCTGTCGGGTGTCCACGACGCCAGGCCGATCGTGCCGCCGGGGCGGCAGGCGCGCACGAGCTCGGCCGCGGCGCGGCGATGGTCGGGCGCGAACATCGACCCGAAGACGCTGAGCGCGGCGTCGAACGTGCCGTCGTCGACGGGCAGGTCCTCGGCGTCGCCCTCGATGAACTCGACGTCGAGACCCTCGGCGGCCGCCCGGGCCCGCCCGCCGGCGAGGAGCTCGGGCACGTAGTCGACCCCGACGACGGAGGTGCCGGAACGGGCCGCGGCGATGGACGCGTTCCCGTTGCCGCAGGCGACGTCGAGCACCCGCCAGCCGGCCCGCAGGTCGGCAGCGTCGGCGAGCTGCTCGCTGACGAGCACGATGCGGCCGGCGACGACGGCGAAGTCGCCGCTCGCCCAGGTGCGCTGCTGGCGGGCCTTGACGGTGGAGAGGTCGGTCCGGGTGGTGGT
>DASVBJ010000023.1:0-14691 GCA_036375895.1 Actinomycetes bacterium
GCCGATGCCGATGGTGGGGATGAGGAGCTCCTTGGTCACCCGCTCCGCCACCTCGGTCGGCACCATCTCCAGCACGATCGCGAAGGCCCCGGCCTCCTCGAGAGCGATGGCGCTCTTGACCAGCTCGTCGGCACTGTCGCCACGCCCCTGCACGCGGTAGCCACCCAGACCGTGCTCGCTCTGCGGGGTGAAGCCGATGTGCGCCATCACCGGGATGCCGGCAGCCACGATGGCCTCCACGTGCGGCACCATCCGCGCGCCGCCCTCGAGCTTCACGGCGTGGGCGCCGCCCTCCTTCATGAAGCGCACCGCGGTGTCGAGCGCCTGCACCGGCGAGGACTGGTAGGCGCCGAAGGGCAGGTCGGCCACGACGAGGGCGTGCTTGGCGCTGCGGCTCACGGCGCGCACGAGCGGCAGCAGCTCCTCGACGGTCACCGGGAGCGTGGTCTCGTAGCCGAGCACGTTGTTGGCGGCCGAGTCGCCGACGAGCAGCACGGGGATGCCCGCCTCGTCGAAGATCTCGGCGGCGAACTGCTCGTACGCCGTGAGCATCGCGAAGCGCTCGCCGCGCTCCTTCATCGCGCGCAGGTGGTGGATGCGGATGCGCTTTCGCGGGGCGGTCGGCGCGCTGCCGGGCCCGGTGCCGTACGGCGCGGTCGTCTCGGACATGGTCATGACCTCCTGGTCGCCTCGAGGCTCCCTGACGGAGTCCCCGGACTCTGCCTCCATGGTGCCACGCCCAACGAGCGGGCCTACTCCGCCGTTACGTCGTGCTCGCGCCAGCGGCTGGTGATGGGCAGCCGGCGGTCCCTGCCGAACGCCTTGAACGAGATCTTCGGGCCGGGTGGGTACTGCCGGCGCTTGTACTCCGCGGCGTCCGTGAGCCGGAGCACCTTCTCGACGAGCTCCCGGTCGAACCCCGCCGCGACGAGCTCGCTGGAGCCGCGGTCCATCTCGACGTAGTCGTCGAGGACGTCGTCGAGCAGGTCGTAGGGCGGCAGCGAGTCGGTGTCGCGCTGGCCCGGGCGCAGCTCGGCCGACGGCTCCTTGCTGATGGAGCTCTCCGGGATCGGCGGCTTCTCGCCCCGTTCCTCCGCGTCCTTGTTCCGCCAGCGCGCCAGCTGCCACACCATCGTCTTGGGGACGTCCTTGATCGGTGCGAAGCCGCCCACCGAGTCGCCGTAGAGGGTGGAGTAGCCGACCGCGAGCTCGCTCTTGTTGCCGGGGGCGAGCACCAGGTGGCCGTGCTGGTTGGACAGCCCCATCAGCGTGGTGCCGCGGACCCGGGCCTGGAGGTTCTCCTCGGCCAGCCCGGTGAGGTCGAGGTTGGCGAGGAACGTCTCGACCATGGGCGCGATCGGCACCGACTGGAAGTGCAGGCCGGTGCGCTCGGCCAGGTCGGCCGCGTCCGCCCGCGAGTGCTCGGAGGAGTAGCGGCTCGGCATCGACACGCCGTACACGTTCTCCGCGCCCAGCGCGTCGCATGCGATCACGGCCGTCAGGGCGGAGTCGATGCCACCGGAGACGCCGAGCACCACGCTCGTGAAGCCGTTCTTGCGCACGTAGTCGCGCAGGCCGGTGACCAGCGCCCCGTAGACCTCGGCCTCGTCGAGCAGGCGTGGCGCGATGCCCGCGACGAGCGGTTCGTACGCCGGGAGCGGCTGGTCGCTCAGCACGATCCGCTCGATCGTCACCGCCGTGCGGTCGGCGGCCTCGACGTCGCTCGCCGTCGCGCCGGGGGCGGATCGGCCGGCCGGCAGGTCGAGGTCGACGACCAGGCAGCCCTCCTCGAACTGCGGGGCCCTCGCCAGCACCCTGCCGTCGGGGGAGACCACGATCGAGTCCCCGTCGAACACCAGCTCGTCCTGACCGCCGACCATGTTCACGTAGGCGAGCACGCAGCCGGCCGCGGCGGCGCGGCGCCGCACGAGATCGAGGCGCACGTCGTCCTTGTTGCGCTCGTACGGCGAGCCGTTGATGACCAGCAGCAGGCCGGCGCCCGCCTCGCGGGTCACCGCGACCGGACCGCCCTCCTGCCAGATGTCCTCGCAGATGACGACGGCGACGTCGACGCCGTGGACCCGGGCGACGGTCAGCGAGGTGCCGGGGACGAAGTAGCGGTACTCGTCGAAGACGCCGTAGTTGGGCAGGTGGTGCTTCGCGTACCGGGCGACCACCTCACCGCGATGGATGAAGGCCGCGGCGTTCTGCGGCGCGCCCTTCGGCCGGCCGATCACCGGCGCCGCGTCGGGTGCGCCGTCGAGGTAGCCCAGCACGACGAGGACCTCACCGAGCCCCTCGTCGGCGAGCCGCCGGGCGACGTCGCGCACCGCCGCCCGGGACGCGTCGACGAACGACCGGCGCAGGGCGAGGTCCTCCACCGGGTAGCCGGTGAGCGACATCTCGGGGAACGCGACGACGTGGGCGCCCTGCGCGGCGGCGTGGCGCACCCACTGCAGGACCTGGGCGGCGTTGCCGTCGACGTCGCCGACCGTCGGGTCGACCTGGGCCAGGGCTAGGCGCAGCTGGGGCACACCCCGGAGCCTAGTTGGCGGTCAGACGCCCTTGCCGCCGGAGCGGCGGGTCTCGATGGACCGCGGACCCGGCGGGCGGTCCCCCCGGGCGGCGGGCGCGTCCCCGGTCTCCTGGCGCAGCCGGGTGGCGAGGCCCGCGAAGTGCTCGGCCAGCCAGCCGGTCATGTCGGCCGCGGGCATCGGTCGGGCCAGCAGGTAGCCCTGGACGAGGTCGCACTCCAGCTCTTCGAGGATGCGCCAGGCCGGCTCGTCCTCCACACCCTCGGCGACGACGTGCAGGCCCAGGTCGTGGCCGAGGCTGATGACGGCCCGCACGATCGCGAGGTCGTCGGTGCTGTCCGCGAGGTTGCGCACGAACGTCCGGTCGATCTTCACCTCGTGGACCGGGAGGTTGCGCAGCCGGGTGAGTGACGAGTAGCCGGTGCCGAAGTCGTCGACGGACACCAGCAGGCCGAGGTCGACGATCCGCTCGATGGCGCGCATGGCTCGCTCGGGGTCGGACACGATGGCGCTCTCGGTGACCTCGAGCTTGAGGAGCCGGGCGGGCAGGTTCGCCTGCACGAGCATGCGGGCCACGACGTCGGCGAGCTCGACCTCGAGCAGGTTGCGCATCGACACGTTGACCGACACGGTGACCGGCGTCCCGGCGTCGCGCCAGGCGGCGCACTGCCGCACCGCCGTCTCCAGGACGAACCTGGTCAGCGGCCGGATCAGGCCGGTGTGCTCGGCGAGCGGGATGAACTCGTCCGGCGGGACGTGGCCCCACACGGGGTGCCGCCAGCGCAGCAGCGCCTCGGCGCCGGTCACCCGGCCGGTGCCCGGCTCGGCCTGCGGCTGGAAGTGCAGCTCCAGCGCCTGCTCCTCGAGGGCGCGGGCCAGGTCGCTGATGAGCGACAGCCTCCGCGCGCTGTACGGGTCACGCTCGGAGGAGTAGTGGGCGACGCCGGTCAGCCGATGCTTGGCGTCGTACATCGCGACCTCGGCGCGGCGCAGCAGCAGGGCGGCCGACACGCCGTCGCGCGGCGCCATCGCGATGCCGATGCTCGCGGTCACGTCGAGCTCGACCTCGCCCAGGTCGAAGGGCCGGGCGAAGTCACGGCTGACCCTCTGCACCATGCCCTCGATGTGGATCTCGTCGCCCTCGAGGAGCACGGCGAACTCGTCGCCGCCGAGGCGGGCCACGACCGTCTCGTCGTGCTCGAGGCGGCGCAGCCGCTGGCCGACCTGCTGCAGCAGCTGGTCGCCGACGTCGTGCCCGAGGGTGTCGTTGACCTCCTTGAAGCGGTCGACGTCCATGAGCAGGACGGCGGCCGACCCGGTCGCCGACAGCCGCCGCTCCAGCCGTTGCTGGAAGTCCAGCCGGTTGGGCAGCCCGGTCAGCGGGTCGTGCCGGGACAGGTGCTCGGTCTCCTCGGCCGCGGCTCGGACCCGCTCGACGAGGCCGCTGTTGGCCAGGGCGACGCTGGCGTGGCCGGCGAGGGCCTGGAACAGCTTCGCGTCCTCGCCGTCGAAGGTGCTCACGTCGTCGACCCGGTCGGTCACGACGAGGACGCCGCAGATCTGTCCGCCGTCGCGCAGCGGCGCGGCGAGGCCGTCGACGTGCCCCTCCGCGCGCAACGCCTCGGCGCGCTCGTCGGCGGCGCCGCGCGGGAGGCGCAGGATCTTCCCCTCGTAGGCCGGCTGCCACCAGTCGGCGGTGGGCGAGCAGGTGCCGCCCAGGCTGCGGTACGAGCCGTCGGCTCCGACCAGCAGGACGTCGGCGCGGCGGGCACGCAGCAGGCCGCGCGCCTCGCGCAGCACGGTCTCGAGCACCGACTCGTCCTGCAGGGCCTGGTCGACGGAGCGGGTGAACTCGTAGAGCAGCTCGAGCCGCCCGTAGCGCAACCGCTGCACCTGGTAGCCGTGGTACAGCCCGAAGCTCAGGAGCCCGAGGACCGCGAGCAGGGCGAGGGCGGTGGGCTCGCGGCGGAGGATGAGGGCCGTCAGGAGGGCGAGGTCGGTCACGACGACCGTGTTGATCGCCCCTGCGGTCAGTGCGGACCTGAGGCTCTGCCGCGACCAGACCCCTTCGCGGAGGGAGATCACCGTGGTGACGGACAGGCTGGAGAGGATGTTGATCGTCTCCATGGCCAGCAGGGCGGCGAGCCATCCGAGCGGCGACAGGGGGTCGTCCTCGACGCCGAGCCCGGTGAGCAGGGCGTGGAAGACGACGATGCCCGTGCTCACCTGCAGGAACCAGAGCGCGAGGTTGAACGCCAGCTTGATGAGCGACGCGCGGAACAGCAGCGCGAGGGCGACACCGACGCCGCTCAGGGCCGCGGCAAGCAGCTGCGGCGGGCTGACGAACAGCAGCCCGAGCAGCAGCGGGGCCTCGCCGAAGGCCACGGAGTGGTTCTCGCGACCGATGGGCAGGTTGACGACGAACCGCTCGGTCAGGCAGAACAACAGCGCCAGGACCGGCCACCACAGGCCCGAGCTGAGGGTGGGCAGCGTCGGCCCTCGCCACCACAGGACTCCTCCTGCGGCAGCGAGAGCCAACGTGAACAGCCAGACCCGTCGGTCCGGCTTGGCTATCCGCACCACACGTCGATTGTCGGGGTCGCAGCCTGATTACGCAGCGAAACGAAACAGTTGCTGCCTGTTACGATTTGGTCACCGCTGGACGACGTGCCACCCGTTGGTCGCACGCACGTCGCCGGTCACGTGCCAGCCGTTCGTCGCGACGGGGTCGCCGGTCTTGTGCCAACCGTTGGTGGCGGTCCGCTCGGCCAGGCCGGGGAGGCCGGCGACGACGAGCCAGGCGGTGACGGCGAGGACCAGTGCGGCCAGCAGTGCGGTGAGCACCGTGCGGGGCGAGACGTGCGAGGGGTTCATGGAAGGACTCCCGTTCCGGTCGGGTCCCCTGGAGGATGGGGACGCAAAAGCAACACTGGCCACTGATCGACATCTCGACAATACGGCTTTCGGCCACCAAGGGTGCCGAATAGTAAACACTTGGTAATCGTTCGGCGTAACGTCCGCGTAACACCTTCCCGGCAGGATCACCCGTATGGACAAGCAGCAGGAGTTCGTGCTCCGCACCCTCGAGGAACGCGACATCCGCTTCGTCCGCCTTTGGTTCACCGACGTGCTCGGCTTCCTCAAGTCGGTGGCGATCGCCCCGGCCGAGCTGGAGGGCGCGTTCGCCGAGGGCATCGGCTTCGACGGCTCCTCGATCGAGGGGTTCGCCCGCGTGTACGAGTCGGACATGCTCGCCAAGCCGGACCCGGCCACCTTCCAGGTGCTGCCGTGGCGGTCCGAGCACCCCGGCAGCGCCCGCATGTTCTGCGACATCCTCATGCCCGACGGCACCCCGTCGTACGCGGACCCGCGGACCGTGCTCAAGCGCACCCTGAACCGGGCGGCCGACCTCGGCTTCTCCTTCTACACGCACCCGGAGATCGAGTTCTTCCTGTTCAAGGACAAGCCCGAGCCGGGCCAGGTGCCGGTGCCGATCGACGCCGGCGGCTACTTCGACCATGCTCCGCACGGCATCGGCCACGACTTCCGCCGCGACGCCATCACGATGCTCGAGGCGATGGGCATCTCGGTGGAGTTCAGCCACCACGAGGGGGCGCCCGGCCAGCAGGAGATCGACCTGCGCTACGCCGACGCGCTCTCGACCTCCGACAACATCATGACCTTCCGCCTGGTCATGAAGGAGGTCGCGCTCGATCAGGGCATCTACGCGTCCTTCATGCCCAAGCCCTTCACCGAGCATCCCGGGTCGGGCATGCACACCCACCTGTCGCTGTTCGAGGGCGACCGCAACGCCTTCTACGAGGCGGGCGCGCAGTACCAGCTCTCCAAGGTCGGCCGGTCCTTCATCGCCGGGCTGCTGCGTCACGCGCACGAGATCAGCGCGGTCACCAACCAGTGGGTCAACTCCTACAAGCGGCTCACCGGCGGCGGCGAGGCCCCGTCGTACGTCTGCTGGGGTCACAACAACCGCTCGGCGCTGGTCCGCGTGCCGATGTACAAGCCGCAGAAGGGCAACTCCACCCGGGTGGAGTACCGCGCACCCGACTCGGCGTGCAATCCCTACCTCGCCTACGCGGTGATCCTGGCCGCGGGCCTCAAGGGCATCGAGGAGGGCTACGAGCTCCCGGACGGCGCCGAGGACAACGTCTGGGAGCTCACCGACGCCGAGCGGCGCGCGCTGGGCATCGAGGCGCTGCCCACCAGCCTCACCGACGCCGTCCGCGCAATGGAGCGCAGCGAGCTGGTCGCGGAGACGCTCGGCGAGCACGTCTTCGACTTCTTCCTGCGCAACAAGCGCGCCGAGTGGGCCGACTACCGGCGTCAGGTCACCGCCTTCGAGCTGGACCGCTACCTTCCCGTCCTGTGACCCACCACCCCACGGTGCTCGTCGTGCAGCACGAGCCGGACACCGGCCCGGGGTGGTTCGGCGTGTGGTTGGCCGACGCCGGCCTCGCGCTCGACGCGCGCCACCCCTACGCCGGTGACGACCTGCCCGGGCTCGACGGGTACGCCGGGCTGCTGGTCCTGGGCGGGGCGATGGGCCCGGCCGACGACGAGCGCTGCCCCTGGCTGCCGGGCACCCGGTCGCTGCTGGCGGCCGCGGTCGAGCGCGGCGTCCCCGCGTTCGGCATCTGCCTGGGCGCCGAGCTGCTGGCGCTGGCCTGCGGCGGTGCGGTGCGGCGGGCGGCCGCGCCGGAGCTGGGGGTGCAGCTGGTGACGCTGCGCCCGGAGTCGTCGGACGACCCGGTGTTCGGCGGGCTGCCGGACACCGTCGAGGTCCTGCAGTGGCACTGGGAGGAGATCGCCTCGCTGCCCGAGGGCGCGGTCTGGCTGGCCGAAGGCACGGCCTGTCCCCACCAGGTGTTCCGGGTGGGCGCTGCCGCGTGGGGTGTGCAGGGGCACCCGGAGGTCACCACGCCGATCGCGACCGGCTGGGCGCGCCAGGACAGCCCGCTGGTCCAGGCCGTCGGTCTCGACCCCGCGGCGCTGGTCGGCGAGATGGCCGAGCGCGAGGTGTCGCTCGCGCAGACGTGGCGCCCGGTCGCCGAGCGCTTCGCCGGCGTCGTCCACGAGTACGCCGGGGCGCGGCCCCGTCACCACTAGCCTGGGGCGTCGTGACCCTCGGGCGTGGCAGCAGCGCGGCCGCCCGCCTGGCGCGGGTCGGCTTCAGCGAGCCTGCCCGGGCGGCCCGGCTGCTCGACGAGCCGGCCATGCGTACGATCGCCGACGACGAGGGGGTCGTCAGCGCGCTGACCGCCGCCGCCGACCCTGACGCGGCGCTCGCCGGCCTGTCGCGGCTGGTGGAGGCGGCCGGTCCGGGCAGCGGACTGCCGGAGGGGCTGCTCGCCGACCCGGAGGCGTGCCGGCGGCTGCTCGCCGTGATGGGTGCCAGCGCCGCGCTCTCCGACCACCTCGCCAGGCACCCCTCGGAGTGGCGCGCGGTGGCCGGGCCCGACGACGCGCCGCCGGCCGCCGACGAGCTGCGCGCGACGCTGCTCGGTGCGGTCGGTGCGGACCCGGCCTCTCCCGCCCCGCGGGCGGCGTCGGGCGGCACGGCCGCCCTCGACACCCTCCGGCTCGCCTACCGGCGGTGCCTGCTGCGACTCGCCGCCCGCGACCTCGCCGGTCAGGTCGACGTCGAGGACGTCGCGGCCGAGCTCGCCGACCTCGCCGGGGCCACGCTCGAGGCCGCGCTGGCGGTGGCCCGGGCCGAGCTGCCGACCGACGCGGCACCCTGCCGACTGGCGGTCATCGCCATGGGCAAGTGCGGCGGCCGCGAGCTGAACTACGTCAGCGACGTGGACGTCGTGTTCGTGGCCGAGCCGGCGGGCGGCGCCGACGAGACCGCGGCGCTGCGCACCGCCACGACGCTCGCGTCCGGGCTGATGCGGGTGTGCTCCGCCAGCACCGGGGAGGGGGCGATCTGGCCGGTCGACGCGGCGCTGCGACCGGAGGGCAAGGCCGGCCCGCTCGTACGGACCCTGGCCAGCCATGTCGCCTACTACGAGCGGTGGGCCAAGACGTGGGAGTTCCAGGCGCTGCTCAAGGCGCGCCCGGTCGCCGGCGACCTCGACCTCGGCCAGGAGTACGTGGCCGCCGTCGCCCCGATGGTGTGGCGGGCGGCGGACCGCGAGGACTTCGTCCCCGATGTGCAGCAGATGCGCCGCCGGGTGGAGGACACGCTGCCGGCGAACGGTCGGGACCGGCAGATCAAGCTCGGCCCCGGCGGGCTGCGGGACGTCGAGTTCTCGGTGCAGCTGTTGCAGCTCGTGCACGGCCGCACCGACGACCGGCTGCGCAGCGCCAACACGCTCGAGGCGCTCGAGGCGCTGTCCACCTACGGCTACGTCGGCCGGGACGACGCTGCCGGGCTGGACCGTGCCTACCGGTTCCTCCGCACCCTCGAGCACCGGCTGCAGATGCACCGGCTGCGCCGCACGCACGTGATGCCCGAGGACGAGGAGGCGCTGCGCCGGCTCGGCCGGTCGATCGGGCTCCGCGCCGACCCGGTGGCCGAGCTGCAGCAGCAGTGGCGCGAGCACGCCCGCGAGGTCCGCCGCCTGCACGAGAAGCTGTTCTACCGCCCGCTGCTCGCGTCCGTGGCCCGGCTCGGGCCGGCCGAGGCGCGTCTCACCCCGGAGGCCGCCGTCGAGCGGCTGGAGGCGCTGGGATACGTCGACCCGCAGGGCGCCCTGCGCCACCTCGAGGCGCTGACCGCCGGGGTGAGCCGGCGGGCCGCGATCCAGCGCACCCTCCTGCCGGTCATGCTCGGATGGTTCGCCGACGCGCCCGACCCGGACGGGGGCCTGCTCGCGTTCCGCCGCGTCAGCGAGGCGCTCGGCACGACGCCGTGGTACCTCCGCCTGCTGCGCGACGAGGGTGCCGTCGCGGAGCGGCTGGCCCACCTGCTGGCCAGCAGCCGCTACGTGGTCGAGCTGCTGCAGAGGGCCCCGGAGGCCGTGGCGATGCTCGCCGACGACGACGGGCTCCGGCCGCGGGAGCGGCCAGGTCTGGCGTCCGAGCTGCGCGCGGCGGTGGACCGGCACGACGACGCGGTGCAGGCCGTCACGAGCGTGCGCGCGGTCCGGCGCCGCGAGCTCTTCCGGATCGCGAGCGCCGACCTGCTCGGCATCGCCGATGTCGACGCGGTGGGCGAGGCGCTCACCGCAGTCACCGCGGCGACGCTGCAGTCGGCGCTGGACGTGGCCACCCGTGCCGTGGCGGCCGACCGGGGCGGCATGCCCACGCGCCTCTCGGTGGTGGCGATGGGGCGCTTCGGCGGCCACGAGCTGGGCTACACGAGTGACGCGGACGTGATGTTCGTCCACGACCCGCTGGACGGCGCCGACGAGCGCGAGGCCACGGAGGCAGCGCACGCGGTCGCGAACGAGCTGCGCCGGCTGCTCGCCGTACCCGCACCCGACCCGCCGCTGGTCGTCGACCCGGACCTGCGGCCCGAGGGCAGGCAGGGGCCGCTCGTGCGCACGCTCGCGTCCTACCGCGCGTACTACGCCCGCTGGTCGAAGGTGTGGGAGAGCCAGGCGCTGCTGCGGGCCGAGCCGGCCGCCGGCGACACCGGGCTCGGCCAGGCGTTCGTCGAGCTGATCGACCCGCTGCGCTACCCGGAGGGCGGCCTGGACGACGCGGCGGTCCGCGAGATCCGCCGCATCAAGGCCCGGGTCGAGTCCGAGCGGCTGCCGCGGGGCACCGACCCGGCCCGGCACACCAAGCTGGGACCCGGCGGACTCGCCGATGTCGAGTGGACAGTGCAGCTGCTCCAGCTGCGCCACGGCGCCGAGCACCCGAGCCTGCGTACGACGAGGACGGTGGCCGCGCTGACCGCCGCGGCCGAGCTGGGGTTGCTCGACGACGAGCAGGCCGAGACGCTCCTGCACGCGTGGCACCTGGCCAGCCGGGTGCGCAACGCCATGCTGCTCGTGCGGGGCCGATCGGGTGACGCGCTGCCGACGGATCTGCGCGAGCTCTCGGGGATCGCCGGCGTTCTCGGCTACCCTCCGGGCGCAGCGGGCACGATGGTCGACGACTACCGGAGGGCGACCCGCCGTGCCAGGACGGTGGTGAACGGGGTGTTCTACCGGTGAGCGCAGTCGCCGTGGGTGAGCAGGCCGACCGCCCGTCCACCTACCGCGAGGCCCTGCGCAGCCGCGAGTTCCGTGGCCTCGTCGTCGCGCAGGTGCTGAGCGAGTGGGGCGACCACATCGCGCGGGTCGCGCTGGCCTCGCTCGTGCTGCGGCGCACCGACAGCGCGTTCCTCGCCGTGCTGGCCTTCGTCGTGAGCTTCCTCCCCGCGGTCTTCGGCTCGGCCCTGCTCGCGTCCTTCGCCGACCGGCTGCCGCGCAAGGTGGTGATCCTCGCCTGCGACCTCGCGCGCGCGGTCGTCGTCCTGGTCATCGCGCTGCTCGCGGTCGCGTCGACGCCGGTGTGGGTGCTGCTGGGCCTGCTGCTCGTGGCCGAGGTCTTCACCGCGCCCTTCGAGGCGGCCCAGCGGGCGGTCGTGCCCGACGTGCTCATCGACCCGCGCACCTACCTGGCCGGCACCGGGCTGATGCGCGTGCTCTACCAGCTCGACCAGGTGATCGGCATCTGCCTGGCCGGCGTCGTCATCTACGCGGTGGGGGAGCGCGGGGGGCTGCTGCTCGACGCGCTGACCTTCGCGTTGTCCTTCGCGGTCATCGCGACCACGCTGCGGTGGCGACCGGCGACGCGGGAGGACGGTGCGCCACGCACCAGCCTGCTCACCGACTTCCGGGCCGGCTGGCGGCTGGTCTTCGACGACCCGGCCCTGAAGGCGCTCGTCCTGCTCGGCTGGAGCGCCTCGATCTTCCTGATCGCGCCGGAGGCCGTGGCCCTCGCGTACGCGCGGGCCGACGGCGCGACCGCCGCCACCGGCGCCGCGCTCATGGCCAGCATCCCGGCCGGAGCGGCCCTCGGGGCGCATGCCGTCGGGCGGCTCGGGCCGATGCGCCAGCTGCGCTCGATCGTGCCGCTGGCGGTGCTCACCTGCCTGCCGCTGCTGGCGACCTGCGTCGCGCCGCCCTGGTGGGTGGCGCTGCTCCTGTGGTTCGCGAGCGGGCTCGGGCAGGGCTTCATGATCCCGCTCATCGCCACGGTCAACCTGGTCAGTCCCGCCACGTTCCGCGGTCGGGTCAACGGCCTCGCGGCCGCGGGCTTCAGCGTGACGACGGCGGCGACGTTCCTGCTCGCCGGGCTGCTCGCCGACCTGACCTCTCCGGCGGTGGCCGTGACGGCAGCCGGCGTACTGGGGCTGGCCATGATCGGCGTCGTGCACCACTCCTGGCCGCGCGGCGCGATCCGCCGCGCGGCCGCCAAGGTCTACGCGACCTGAGCACGGCCTCCTGCGCCCGGCCGGCGGGTCAGGCCCGCCGGGTGGACTGCGGTGGCCGGGCCCAGTCGCCGCTGCGGGGTGCCTGCTCGGGGATGGCCGGGCCGGTGGCGGCGCCGGCGCGTCGGGTGTCGACCGTCCACGACCCGCCGTCCCAGAAGCGGAGCCAGCCCGAGGCGCCGCTCGGGTCGGGGTACCAACCCGCGGCCGGCGACGCGGGCGGGGTGGCCGCGAGCCGCAACAGCAGCGCCACCGCGACCGCCGGCAGGCAGTACAGGATGACGACGCCGAGCAGGCTGCCGAGGGCGACCTGGTCGGCCGGCACCGGGTCACCCGCGCTCGTCGTCCACCAGTCGTCGCCGGCCCCTGTCACCACGCCGATCGCGACCGTGATGAGGACGGCGACCGGCAGGACGACCGCCGAGGCGAGCAACGCCCAGGCCGCCCAGTCCGACCGCGGCAGGGCCATCCCGGCGAGGGCGACGAGCAGGGGTACGCCGAGCCAGGCCCAGCCGGCGTCGAGGTCCGGCGCCTGGGCCAGTGCGGCCAGCGCGACGGAGCCGGTGAGCAGCAGGAGGATGCTGACCGTCAGCGCGGCGCGCCGGAGGCCGTCCCGAGGGGGCGGGCGGCGGAGCCGCAGCGAGACGACCAGCCCGGCCGCGGCCGCGACCGCCACTACGGTCGTGCCGATCGCAAGCGCCCAGTCGCCGGCGTCCATGGGCATACCTCCCAGGGAGACCAGTCCGAGTGTCCGGGAACTGCCCGCGGGGCGCTAGGGGCGATCGGCCCGGGCGGTGGCCGGGCATGACCCCGCCGTAACACCTTGCCGGGCGGCTCGTTGGGCAGCACATGACGCGTCGGACTGCGGGGAAGTTGAAGGCTGCGGTGGTGATGTCCGCGGTGGTGGTGACCGCCGCGACGCTCACCCCGGTGGGCGGGGCGGCAGCCGAGTCGGCGGGCCCTGCCGCGCGCGACGTCGTACTCACGTCCTTCGACGGCACGCCGATCGTCGTCCACTTCTTCCCTGCGGAGGGCCTGCAGGCGGGCGCGCGCGTGCCCACGGTGCTGGACGGGCCCGGCTGGGGCAGCCCGGGCGACACCGACCCCAACAGCTCGACCCTGGAGGCGATCGGGGCGGTCGGGGTCGGGCCCCTGCGGGCGGCGGGCTACAACGTGGTCACCTGGGACCCGCGGGGCTTCGGCGGCTCGGGCGGTGAGGCGGAGGTGGACTCCGCGGACTTCGAGGCCCGGGACGTCTCGGCGATCCTGGACTGGGTCGCCGGCCAGCCGGAGGCCCGCCTCGACGCGGCGGGTGACCCGCGGGTCGGCATGGCCGGGGCGAGCTACGGGGGCGGCGTCCAGCTCGTGACCGCCGCCACCGACCACCGGGTCGACGCGATCGCGCCGGTGATCGCGTGGAACACCCTGCCGAGCAGCCTCGACAAGGACGGCGCGGTGAAGTTCGGCTGGGCCAGCATCCTGTGCGGGGACGGCCTCGGGCTCGGCACGCTGCCCGGTCTGATCAGCCCGGCCGGTGTGCAGACCGGCTCGGTGGACCCGCACGTGACCGACGCTTGTGTCCGAGGCGCCGCGACGGGCGAGTTCCCACCGGAGGACCTGAGCTGGTTCGCCGAGCGGGGACCTGCGCAGCTGCTCGACCGGATCACCGCCCCCACTCTGCTCATCCAAGGCACCGCCGACACGCTGTTCACGCTGCGCGAGGCCATCCTCAACCGCCAGGCGCTCGTCGCCACCGGGGTGCCGACGAAGATGGTGTGGTTCTGCGGCGGGCACGGGGTGTGCAACACCGACCCCGGCGCCCCGGGGCACGTCGAGGCGGTCACGCTCGACTGGTTCGCGCGCTACCTCGAGGACAAGCCGGTGAGCACGGGGCCGGCGTTCGAGTACGTCGACGACACCGGCACCTGGCGCAGCGGCGACTCCTACCCGCTGCCGTCGGCGGGCGCCCTCACCGGGTCCGGGTCGGGGGTGCTGCCGGTGAGCCCGGCCGGCAGCGCGCAGTCCGGCGTCCTGGTGGCGGCGACGCCGGCGGCCAACGCGGTCGAGGCGCGCGTGACCGCGCCAGGCTCCGCCGGCCACGCGGTGGGCGAGCCGACGCTGACGCTGACCTACAGCGGCACCGGGACACCGGCGACCACGCATCTCTACGCGCAGCTCGTGGACATGACCACCGGCAGGGTGCTCGGTAACCAGACCACGCCGATCCCCGTCGTCCTCGACGGTGCGACGCACACGATCATGCGGCCGCTGGAGGCGATCGCGGTCGAGGTCGGCCCCGGCTCCGACCTCAGGCTGCAGATCACCGACGACAGCACCGTCTACACCCAGCAGCGATCCACCGGCACGGTGACGGTGCAGGAAGCGGTGGTGTCCGTGCCGCTCGTCATCGCCTGACCGGAAGCCCGCCTGCCCGGCCGGAGTGACGGCATCGGTGCGGCTGCCTAGTCTGCAAGCGTGCGTGTCACGCACGTAGCCACCGCCACGGGGGCCCCGGCACCGGTCAGCGCGTCCCGCTACCGGGTGGAGTTCTTCGCCTACGTGCGCAGGTCCGGGGCGCATGCACGAGACGAGAGCGACTGGATGTGGTGGCCCATCGACGTCGTGTACGTCGAGGACGCCGAGGTCGACGAGGTGCTGACCTGGGCGCGGGCGCAGGAGGCCGAGGACGTGCGATTCGTCCTCTATCTCGAGCAACGGGCACCGGACGACGGGCCAACGGTCGTCACGCGACTCGCCGGGAGGGATCCGCGG
>DASVBJ010000066.1:0-12300 GCA_036375895.1 Actinomycetes bacterium
AGCGGCGCCGCCGAGGTGATCGTGGCCGCCACCCACGCGGTGTTCTCCGGCCCCGCCGTCGACCGGCTGAAGAACTCCCGCATCAACGAGGTCATCGTCACCGACACGCTGCCGATCGGCGAGGAGCAGCGCTTCGACAAGCTGACGGTGCTCTCCATCGCGCCGCTCGTCGCGCGGGCCGTCCGCGAGGTCTTCGACGACGGGTCCGTCACCAGCCTCTTCGACGGGCACAGCTGACCCGACCCCGGGAGTGACCGAGGCCACCCCCACTCGGTTTGGGCGAGTACGGCGGGCGCGGCTAGACTGCTGCGGTTGCCCGGCGAGGGAAGCCTCACGCCACCTGTGAGCGGCCTCCGTGATCGACGCGGTGGTCGAGGCCCCCTGCCCGCCGGCACCCCGATCACCGCAGCACGTCTCGAGGAGCTATCGCCGTGTCCGAGGTCCGTATCGCCGCACAGTCGCGCACCGAGTTCGGCAAGGGCGCCGCGCGGCGTATCCGCCGGGCCAACCAGGTGCCCGCCGTCCTCTACGGCCATGGCTCCGCCCCGCGCCACATCTCCCTGCCGGGCCACGAGCTGATGCTCGCCCTCAAGTCGCCCAACGTCCTGCTGAGCCTCGAGCTCGAGGGCAAGAACGAGCTCGCCCTGCCCAAGGACGTGCAGCGCGACCCGATCAAGGGCTTCCTCGAGCACGTCGACCTGGTCCTCGTCCGGCGCGGTGAGAAGGTCACCGTCGAGATCCCCGTCCACCTCGAGGGCGAGGCCGCACCCGAGACCCTGGTGACGCTCGACCACGCCAGCCTGTCGATCGAGGCCGAGGCCACGCACATCCCGCAGGGCGTCACGATCTCGGTCGACGGCCTGCCCGTCGGCTCGCAGATCCACGCCAAGGACGTGCAGCTGCCGGAGGGCGCGACGCTGGTCACCGATCCCGAGGCGCTGGTCGTCAACGTCTCCGCAGCCCCCACCGCCGAGCAGGTCGAGGCCGAGCTGGCCGAGGCCGAGGCCGAGGTCGGCATCGTGCACGAGGCTCCGGAGGAGGAGCTGCCCGCCGAGGCTGCCGAGGCCGCCGCGGAGGCGCCTGCCGAGGCCGGCGAGGCCCCGGCCGGTGCGGCCGAGGGCGAGCAGGCGGAGAGCTGACCCTGCTCCGCGGACTGCGCCGAGCGCGTGGGAGGGACGACGTGCCCGTCGGCGAGGTGTGGCTCGTAGTCGGCCTCGGCAACCCCGGGGCGGGCTACGCCGGCAACCGCCACAACGTCGGCTTCATGGTGGTCGACCTGCTCGCGGAGCGGATGCGCGCGAAGTTCCGCGCGCACAAGGCGCGGGCCGACGTGGTGGAGGGCCGGCTGGGCGACACCCGCGTGGTGCTCGCCAAGCCGCGCTGCTACATGAACGAGTCCGGTGGGCCCGTCGCCGGCCTGCGTGACTTCTTCAAGGTGCCGCTGGACCGGCTCGTCGTGGTCCACGACGAGCTCGACCTGCCGTTCGGTGGGCTGCGGCTCAAGCTGGGCGGCGGGGACAACGGCCACAACGGTCTGAAGTCGATACGCCGCTCGCTGGGGTCCGGGGAGTTCAACCGGGTCCGCTTCGGCATCGGGCGGCCGCCGGGACGCATGGACGCGGCCGCGTTCGTCCTGCGTGACTTCGGTGCCGCGGAGCGCAAGGACCTGCCGCTGGAGGTCGACCGGACCGCCGACGCGGTCGAGGCGCTCGTCACCGAGGGGCTGGAGAAGGCACAGAACAGCTTCAATACCTGAGGCCTGCGGCGGGGTTAGCACCGGCCGACCGGTCGCTCCGGCAACAGTCGTAGAACGGCCCGACCCGACGCGTGACGCGCGTGTCGCCTCATCTCACGAGACCGGCGTACCCGAGCGTAGTCATTGACGCCTAGTCCTCGACTAGGTCGGATGGGGTGGCCCGGGCCACCGTCACGTTGAGTGACGCTGCCGCCGGAACGCGCTGGGGCGAAATGTCGGCGCACGGGATGCTTTCTCCGGCGTGTTGCTCACTCTCGGTCTATTGATGTGTTCCTCCCATGGCAGATCGGTGCCCTGGCTGCCTACGGTGAGAGCGGGAGTTCGAGCGGCGTTAGGACGCCGTTTAGGGGAAGTTCTCGGGATGGCAGGGGTGGGTATCGGGCCATCTCGCTGGGGGGATGAGATGAATACGTCGTCATTTGCTGCGGAGATTTCGGCAATCGACGGGGGGGACATCGGCTGGGCCCGGGCACGTGCGCTGTGCCACGACCTGAGGCAGCCTCTCGCCGCGATCATGATCCTTTCGTCGTCGCTGGCGGGGGCCGAGGTCGACGTATGCGTGAAGGATGCCCTGGCTCGGATCCAGGAGCAGACCAGCGCGCTGGTCGACATGGTGCGGGGTGCGCTCGGTGAGACCCCCGGGCCGCGACCGCTCGCCGTGGGCGGCCTGGTGGAGGACGTCGCCGATGTCGAGCAGCTGACCTGGACGGGGCGGATCGAGTTCGTCGGGCCGGAGGACCAGTCGCTCGGCGTCGCACTCGCCGAGCCGGCCGTGCTCCGCCGGGCGGTGGCCAACCTGATCGAGAACGCTGTGCGGGCCGCCGGCCCTGAGGGACTGGTCCGCGTGCGGGTGACCGTGGACGACTGGGTCGACGTGGCCGTCGAGGACGACGGCCCCGGCTTCGGCGCTGCGCCGGCGGGCACCGGGCTCGGTCTGAGCATCGTCCGGGATGCGGCCGCGAAGCTCGGTGGGACGCTGCAGCTCGGTGACAGCCCGCTGGGCGGCGTCGTCGCCCATCTGCGCCTGCCGGCCATCCCCGACCCGGAGCTGGAGGCCGCGTCGTGAGACTCGTGCTCGCGGACGACCACCGCATGCTGCTCGACGCGCTCGCGACGGCCCTGACCCAGCGCGGCCACGTGGTGGCGGCCGCGGTGTCGTCGCGCGGCGCCGTCGTCGAGGCCGTCCGACGTACGGCTCCCGACATCTGCCTCCTCGACATCCGGTTTCCCGACGGTGACGGGTTGGAGACCGCCCGCGAGCTGAAGGCGTCCGGCACGGTCACCAAGGTCGTGATCCTCTCCGCCACGACGGACGCCGAGACGGTGGCGGCCGCGGCTGCAGCGGGAGTGGTCGGCTTCACCCATAAAGACCAGACCATCGACGCGATCGTGGCCGTGCTGGAGCGGGTGCACAGCGGTGAGACCGTGATCGACGCGGACACCGCCGCTGCGGGCTCGCGCTCGAGACCCCATGGCGAGTCGGACCTCGTCCGGATGATGCGCTACCTCACCGAGCGCGAGCTCGAGGTTCTCTGGCGGCTGGTGGAGGGCGAGACCACGGAGGCGATCGCGCGGGGGCTCGGCATCACGGTCAACACGGCGCGGACGCACGTGCAGAACGTTCTCGTGAAGCTGGGGGCGCACACCCGTCTGCAGGCCGCGGCCCTCGTGGTGAACGCCGGACTCGTGCGGCCGCCGCAAGCGCGGTCGCTACGTAGAACGTCGTAGAACGGGGTGCGCCGTGCACCGGATGCCGGGGGCACTCGCTGGGCAGACGCTCCCTAGCATGCGCAAGGCCAGGTTGATGGTGGTCGACGGGCACCTCGCGTTCGGCGAGGCACTCGCGACCCGCCTGCGGTTCGAGGAGGACCTCGACGTCATCGCGGCGGTCCAGTCCGCCGCGCAGGCCCGGCGCGCCCTGGCCGGACGTGAGGTGGACATCATCCTCATCGACGACGACCTGCCCGACGAGCAGGGCATCGCCCTCACGGCCGAGCTGCATCCGCTGCACCCCGGGACGCGCATCGTGATCCTCGGCGAGGGCGAGAACGCGCAGCACATCGCGGACGCCGTCCGAGCCGGTGCCTCCGGATGGGTCACCAAGGACAGCTCCATGGACCACCTGCTCGCCCTCCTGCGCGGAGTGGCCCGCGGCGAGACGTGGATCTCGCCGGGCGTCCTGACCGGCGTCCTCGGTGCGCTGGTGCACGACGAGGAGGTCTCGCACGAGGGAGAGGCGGTCCTCGCGCGGCTGACCCAGCGCGAGCGCGAGGTGTTGCTGTGCATGGCCGAAGGGCTCGACCGTGGCCAGATCGCCGCACGGCTGCACCTCTCCCCGAACACGGTGCGCACCCACACGCAGAAGGTGCTGAGCAAGCTCGGCGTACACACGTCTCTTGCTGCCGTCGCGGTCGCCCGTCGGGCCGGGATCACCGGGGTCGGGCCGGACCTGCCAGCGTCCGGCAGATGACGTAGCCGATCTCGTCACCTGAGCAGATCCCGCCCGTCCTCCCCGCTCCTAGCGTCAGGTTGCTACCTGGGAACGGGGAGGTGAACGACCGGTGCAGGACGTACTGCATGTCGCCGGGGAGGACCGGCAGGTGGACATCCCGTTTGCCCGCACGGTCATCAGCGACGAGGCGCGCGAGGCTGCGGGTCGGGTCCTGGCCTCCGGCTGGGTGACGACCGGCCCGGAGACGGTGGAGTTCGAACGGGAGTTCGCCGCCTGGGTGGGAGCCCGCCAGGCAGTCGGCGTGAGCTCGTGCACCGCGGCCATCGAGCTGACCTTGCGGTCGATGGGCTTGCCGCCGCGAGCGAAGGTGCTCGTCTCCACGATCACGTTCTGCGGAGCGGTGCACGCGATCGTGCACGCCGGTCTCACACCGGTGCTCGTCGACGTCGAGGGACCGACGGGGATGCCGACACCGGAGACGACCGCACGGGCCGCCCGCGCCTGCGGAGGCGCCGACGCGATGCTGGTCGTGCATCTGGGCGGCTACCCGGCACGGGTGCGCGCGCTCGCGGATGCCGCCGGCCTCAGCCTCGACATGGTGGTCGAGGACGCGGCGCACGCGCTGGGAACACTCGTGGGTGACGAGGCCGTGGGCACCGTGTCACGCGCGACGTGCTTCAGCTTCTACGCGACGAAGAACCTCCCCGTGGGGGAGGGCGGCATGATCACGACTGAGGATGACGAGCTCGCCGACCGGGTCCGGCGCGGGCGTCTGCACGGCATGTCCAAGGACGCCTGGCGCCGCTACCTGCCGGGTGGCACGTGGCGCTACTCCGTGGAGAGCCCAGGCATCAAGGCCAACCTGACCGACCTGCAGGCTGCCATCGGGCGGGCGCAGCTGCGCCACCTGCCGGCGTGGCAGGAGCGCCGCGCTGCGCTGGCCGACCGGTACGACGAGCGTCTCGCCGACCTCGACTGCATCCTTCCGCCGCCGCGCCCATGGCGCGGGCGGCATGCCTGGCACCTGTACGTCGTGCGGGTGAGCCCCTGGTGTCCGGTCCAGCGAGACGGGCTGATCGAGGCGCTCACCGCTGCCGGCGTGGGCACGTCGGTGCACTTCATCCCCCTGCACCACATGCCCTACTTCCGAGAGGTCGCCGTAATGCCGTCGCAAGGGTTTCCCGGCGCTGACGCGCTGTTCCCCCAGATCCTCTCGCTGCCGCTGGACCAGGGGTTGACGGAGGCTGACGTCGACACGGTCTGCGAGGTCCTCCACCAGGTGTGCGACCGGCACCGTCTCGCGGGGGTGACGGCATGAGCGCCGCCTTCCTGCCGCGGCAGAAGTCGAACGGAGACGAGCGGCCGGGGCTGCGGACCCTGGTCGTCGGCGCCGGCGTCGCCGGCCGTGCCCTGGCGCGGGACCTGCGCGATGCGCCGGAGCTCGGGCTCTGGCCGATCGGGTTCCTCGACGACGACCCGGCGAAGACCGGGGCTCCCGGGATGCCGGTGCTGGGGACTCTCGCCGACCTGGCCGCCGTGGCGCTGTCGGATCGGGTCGAGATCGTCATCATCGCCATCCCGCTGCTGGCCACTGAGAAGTTCCGGGAGACCGCGCGAGCCGCGGCCTCGGTGGGTGCCAGCGTGCGGTACCTCCCCAGGTTCATCGATGCGGTCGAGCGCGACGTCGTGGGCAGCGACGTGCGCAACTTCGACGTGCGTCGACTCATCGGTCGCGACGAGTGGCACGTGGTCAGCCCGGACGCGGGGGCTGTCATCGAAGGCAAGCGGGTCCTCGTGACCGGGGCGGGCGGATCGATCGGCAGCGAGCTGTGCCGTCAGGTGTACGGGTTCGGCCCGAGCAGCCTGTTCATGCTCGACCACGACGAGTCGAACCTGCACCGGCTCCAGCTGGAGCTCTGGGGTGAGGCTCCGCTGGACAGCGACGACATCATCGTCGCCGACATCCGGGACCGGACCCGCATCGACCAGCTGTTCGCTGAGCTGCGGCCCGACGTGGTCTTCCACGCAGCGGCGCACAAGCACCTGCCGCTGCTGGAGCGGCACCCCTGCGAAGGGGTGAAGTCCAACGTCCGGGGCACCGAGATCGTGCTGGACGCGGCGGTCCGCCACGGCGCGGAGAGGTTCATCCTCATCTCGACCGACAAGGCTGCGGACCCGGCGTCCATTCTCGGCGCGACGAAGCGCCTGGCCGAGATGCTCGTGCAGCACACCGCCGGTGGGACGACGACCGCGGCGGCCGTCCGGTTCGGGAACGTGCTGGGCAGCCGCGGCTCGCTGCTCACAGTCCTCGCCGAGCAGATGCGCAGCCGGCATCCCGTGACCGTGACGCACTGCGACGCGACCCGGTTCTTCATGACGATCGAGGAGGCGGTCGGGCTCGTCCTCGAGGCGGGCCGGATGGCCAAGGGCGGCGAGATCTTCGTGCTCGACATGGGCGATCCCGTGCGCATCGTCGACGTGGTGCAGAGCTTCGCCGCGCAGGTGCACATGCATGACTACGAGATCCGGTTCACCGGCCTGAGGCCGGGAGAGAAGCTCAACGAGGCGCTGTTCAGCGAGCAGGAGAGCTGCGTGCCGACGGAGCACCCGAGGGTGTTCAAGACCCTTGGCGAGGCACCCCCGGCGACGTTCCGGACGAGCCTCGGCAGCCTCTATGCGGCAGCCCGTGCCAACGACGTGGCGACCGTCCGGTCGCTGTTGACGTCAATGCTTCCCGGCTACGTCCCCCGGCTGCTGGAGGTCCCAGCGACGGCCGCCCCTTATGCCGACGACTTCTGACTGTCCGGTCCCGCCTCACGACCAGGACCAACGGAGGAACGCATGCGAGCTGTGGTGACCGGCGCCGCCGGCTTCATCGGACCCCATCTGTGCGAGCACCTGCTCGCGCAGGGCGACGAGGTCGTGGGGATCGACTGCCTGACCGACTACTACGACCCGCGGCGTAAGCAGGCGAACATCGCGCCGCTGCTCCGCCACGACGGCTTCACGTTCCACCGGGCGGACCTGTTGACCGCCCCCCTGTCGGCCCTCCTGGACGGGGCGGAGGTCGTCTACCACCTGGCCGGCCAGCCGGGGGTGCGTCCCTCGTGGGGCGAGGAGTTCCCGGCGTACGTCGAGCGGAACCTGCTTGCGACCCAACGCCTGCTCGAGGCCGCCCGCGACCACCAGCTACGGAAGTTCGTCTTCGCATCGAGCTCGTCGGTGTACGGCGACGCCGAGGCCTACCCGACCCTGGAGACCCTTCGCCCGTCGCCGGTCTCGCCGTACGGCGTGACGAAGCTGGCCGCCGAGCACCTCTGCGAGCTCTACCGCGACACCGCCGGCGTGCCGACCGCGTCGCTGCGCCTCTTCACGGTCTACGGGCCCAGGCAGCGGCCGGACATGGCGTTCTCCCGGTTGATCGAGGCCGCGGCGACCGGCGGCCAGTTCATGCTCTACGGGGACGGCAGGCAGACCCGTGACTTCACGTACGTCGCGGACGTCACGCGCGCCATGAGGGACGCGGCGCTCTCCCGCTGGACGGGCGTGGCGAACATCGGTGGCGGGTCGAGGACGTCGATGCAGGAGGTCGTGGACCTCGTCTCGGAGATCGTGCGCCCGGTCAACGTCGTCCGGCTGCCGTCGCAGCGTGGTGACGTCCGGCACACGGCGGCCGACACGACCGTCGCACGAGAAGGCTTCGGCTACGTCCCGACCGTCCGGCTGGGCGACGGGCTGGCTCTGATGGCAGCCGCCCGGGCGACCGAGGAGGTGGTGACACCGTGACCGGCGACGGCCAGGCAGGTGTGCTCCTCGCGCACAGCCAGCGCCTCTTCCGGGATGCGGTCCGCAGCGTGCTGGACCACGAGGACGACCTCGTCGTCGTGGCGGAGGCCTCCGACGGGATGCGGGCCGTGGTCGAGGCGGTCCGCTGCCGACCGGACGTGGTGGTCACGGAGCAGGACCTGGAGCCCTGTGACGGCGTGACTCTGACGAGGATCCTCGCGGATCGGCTGCCCGAGTCGCACGTCATCCTGCTCGTCGACCGGAACGACGAGGACGCGCTCGTCGAGGCGATCGAGGCAGGTGCCCGGGCGTGCGTGCGTCGTGACGTCTCGATCATCGGACTCACCGAGACGATCCGGGGGGTGGTGCGTGGCGAGACGATCGTTCCAGCGCCTGCACTCGGCGGCGTCTTCGCGCGGCTGATCCGTCGTCGGGACGAGCGCGACCTGGTGGCCCGTCTCCTGGCGACCCTCACCCCCCGGGAGCGGGAGGTGCTCCGGCGGCTCGCCGAAGGGGAGAGCACGAGCACCATCGCCCAGGCGCTCGAGATCAGCAAGGAGACGGCGCGGACGCACGTCCACCGGATCATGCGGAAGCTCCAGGTTCACTCGCGGATCGGAGCGGTGATGCTCGTGACCCGGACCGGGCTGATCGGTGACTCGCTGGACCTGGACGACGACATCCGGGGGGCCGCATGCGCACCGTCGTGACCGGCGGCGCCGGCTTCATCGGCTCGCACCTGGTCGACCGGCTGCTGGGCGAGGGCCACCACGTGGTTGTGGTCGACGACCTGTCGACCGGCACGACGGCCAACCTGGCAGCCGCTCTCGACAGCCCGGCTCTGACGTTCGTCGAGGGCGACGTGGCTGCCCCGGCCGTCCGGGACGAGATGGCCGCAGCGGGGGCTGAGGTCATCTTCCACCTCGCGGCGCAGATGGACGTCCGGCACAGCGTGGCCGACCCGATCGACGACGCCCGGCGCAACGTGCTGGGCACGGTGAGCGTCCTCGAGGCGGCCCGGCTCGGCCGGACCCGGAAGGTCGTGTTCGCCTCGTCAGGTGGTTCGATCTACGGGGACCAGGAGCGGCTGCCCGTGGACGAGACGGCACGGACCGATCCCCATGCCCCCTACGCCGCCTCGAAGATCTGCGGCGAGGTCTACCTGGGCGTCTACCGGCACCTGCACGGGACGCAGACGACGGCGCT
This sequence comes from Actinomycetes bacterium, assembly GCA_036375895.1. GTDB lineage: Bacteria > Actinomycetota > Actinomycetes > JACCUZ01 > JACCUZ01 > DASVBJ01. The sequence goes on from DASVBJ010000066.1 coordinate 9,201, forward strand.
GGCTCTCGGCAACGTCTACGGGCCGCGCCAGGACCCGCGGGGCGAGGCCGGGGTCGTCGCCATCTTCGCCTCCGCCATGCTCGAGGGTCGATCGACGGTCATCTTCGGCTCGGGGTGCGCGACGCGGGACTACGTCTACGTGGACGACGTGGTCGACGCCTTCGCGCGCGCGGCGGGTCCGGCCGGTGACGGTCTCCGGCTGAACATCGGCACCGGCATCGAGACGTCGGTGCGGCGGCTGCACACCCTGGTCGCCGCCGCTGTCGGCTGCCACGACCGACCCCGGCTCGCGCCCGAGCGACCCGGCGAGCTCGATCGCGTCGCGCTCGACGCGACAGCTGCCGGGCAGGTGCTGGGGTGGCGACCTCAGGTCGGCATCGACGAGGGCCTGCGGCGAACCGTCGCCTGGCTGAGCGACGACCTGGCGGTCACCGGACCGCTGCACCAGAGGAGGTAGGACGGATGGACAAGCGGCGCGCGGTGGTGACCGGCGGAGCGGGGTTCCTCGGGTCTCACCTGTGCGAACGGCTGCTCGACGACGGGTACGACGTGGTGTGCCTCGACAACTTCAGCACCGGCACGCCTGCCAACTGCGAACACATCTTCGGGCGCGAGGGGTTCCAGCTCGTCCGGGCTGACGTCTCCGACCTGATCCATGTGTCCGGCAAGGTCGACGTGGTGCTGCACTTCGCGTCGCCGGCCTCCCCGATCGACTACCTGCAGCTGCCGATCGAGACGCTCAAGGTCGGCTCCATCGGGACGCTGCATGCGTTGGGTCTGGCGCGGGAGAAGGCCGCGCGATTCCTCCTCGCCTCGACGTCGGAGACCTATGGCGACCCGCTGGTCCACCCGCAGCCGGAGACCTACTGGGGCAACGTGAACCCGGTCGGACCCCGCGGCGTCTACGACGAGGCGAAGCGCTTCGCCGAGGCCATGACCATGGCCTACCGGAACACGCACCAGGTCGACACCGCCATCGTGCGGATCTTCAACACCTTCGGGCCGCGGATGCGACCGTTCGACGGCCGGGCGATCCCGACGTTCATCCGGCAGGCACTGGCGGGCGAGCCGATCACCGTCGCCGGTGACGGCAGCCAGACGCGCTCGGTCTGCTACGTCGACGACCTGATCGAGGGCATCGTCCGCCTGCTGCACTCGGACCTGCCCGGCCCCGTGAACATCGGGAACCCGCGCGAGCTCACGGTGCTCGAGCTCGCCGAGCTGATCCGCGACCTCGTCGGGTCCGACTCGCCCGTGGAGTTCGTCGAGCGGCCCCAGGACGACCCCATGGTCCGGCAGCCGGACGTCACCCTGGCCCGTCAGGCGCTCGGTTGGGAGCCGCGGGTCGACGTCGTGCCCGGCCTCTTGCGCACCATCGAGTGGTTCCGCGAGATCGGCCTGCCCGAGACCTCCGCCACGGCCGAGCCCGCGCGCTCCGGGACCGCCGTGCTGGCCACCTCGAGCTGATGCACGCGGCCATCCCCGCGGGTGCGGACGAGAGACCACCGTCGTCGGCGTGGCCCGCGCCCCCGCCGCCCGTCGTCGCCTCGGAGCAGCTGCCGCCGCAACCCGACCCCCAGCGGGTGAAGGTGCTCCACGTCATCACCCGCTTCATCGCGGGAAGTGGCGGGAACACGCTGCTCTCGGCGGCGGGCATGGACCCGGACCGGTACGAGACCTGGGTCGCCGGGGCGCCCGGGGGCCCGCTGTGGGAGCAGGCGGAGCGCGCCGGTGTGCACGTCGTACGCCTCGACCACATGAGCGAGCGGATCGCGCCCCGCGAGGACCTGCGCTGCCTGATCGAGCTGGTCCGGCTGATGCGGCGGGAACGCTTCACCGTGGTGCACACCCACTGCTCCAAGGCCGGGTTCCTCGGCCGGCTGGCCGCCCGCATCGTCCGGGTGCCCGTCGTGGTCCACACGTTCCACATCTTCGCCGTCCACTCCGGGCTGAGCCCTCTCCGTCGGATCCTCTACAAGACGCTGGACCGGATGATGCGCTCGAGCGCGCACGAGTACCTCGCGGTCGCACCTCGGGTCGCCCGCGAGGCCGTGGAGACACACCTGGTCCGTCCCGGGTCCGTCCGGGTGGTCCCGTCCGCCGTCGAGCTGGACCGTTCGACCCCCGACGCGGGCGCGGACGTGCGTCGCGAGCTGGGCATCGCGCCGGACGCGCCGATCGTCGGCACGGTCGGCAGGCTCGTCGCGCAGAAGGCACCCCTGGACTTCGTGCGGATGGCCGCGCGCGTGCGGGAGGAGCGTCCCGACACCGTCTTCGTCATGGTCGGCGACACCTCGCTGGAGAGCCGGCCCCTGGAGAAGGAGACGAGGGAGGAGGCAGCGCGCCTCGGGGTGCCGGTCGTCTTCACCGGCTTCCGTAGCGACGTCACGCGGGTGATGAGCGCCTTCGACGTGTTCGTGATCACGTCGCGGTACGAGGGGCTCGGCCGGGCCCTGACGGAGGCCATGGGTTCCGGCCGTCCGGTGGTGGCCACCGCGGTCAACGGCGTGCCGGACCTCGTCCAGCCCGGGTCGACGGGCCTGCTCGCGGAGCCAGGTGACACGGCCGCGCTCGCGCAGTGCGTGCTGTGGCTGCTTGCCCACCCTCAGGAGGCTCGGCGGATGGGGGAGCAGGGGCGCGACCGGGTCCGGGCCATGTTCGGGCAGGACGCGATGTGCGCGCTCCTCGACACGGTCTACTCGCGGCTGCTGGGCCTGCCCGCTCCGTCCACGGACCCGGCGCGCGCCGGCAACGAGGCCGGGGACGTCGTGGTGCTCCGCGAGGTGCTGGCTCCGGCCGGGCGGGACGGGCGGACCGTGACCACCCGCGCTCCGGTCGCCCGCCCGTGAACGATCGGAAACGAACGTGTCACCGCCTCATCCATTCGTCGTACACAAGATACGAACTCGCGGGCGTGCCCCCCTGCCGTCCGGTTCCTAGCGTGGGAGCCGGCGAGGGAACAGCCGGACCCGGCGCGATCGGTCCCGGTCCGTCCGGCACGCGACGTGTCCCGCGGAGGGTGTGACGTGAGCGAGTGGAGCGAGATCGAGCGGCTCGGGGCGGGCATACGGCGCTTCTGGTGGGTGGTGTCACTGGGCAC
>DASVBJ010000147.1:0-11248 GCA_036375895.1 Actinomycetes bacterium
CAGCGGCTCGACGTCGCCCTGGTGGCTGCGCACCTTCTGGTAGAGCGCGTCGTCGGCGAGCGCCTGCGGTGAGAGGTTGCCGAGGTGCTGGTACACCCAGTACGACGAGAGGCCGCCGATGATGCGCTCCTCCCACCACGGGGTGCGCTTCATCTCGGCCCGCCAGGTGTCCGACGTGTTCCAGTCGTCTCGCACGTCGTGGTCGTCGAAGATCATCGAGTTGGGCAGGGTCGACAGCAGCCAGCGGACCTCAGAGTCGGTCCACGACTCGTGGTAGAGCCAGGTGTACTCCTCGAAGTCCGCGACCTGGTCGCCGGGCGCCACGGTGATGTCGCGCTTGGCCCGGATGCGTTGCTGCGTCGCGTCCGAGGTCTCGTCGGCGTAGACCTGGTCGCCTAGCAGCAGCAGGGCGTCCGGCCAGTCGCTCTCCGGCTGGCGCATCATCCGCCGGGCGAAGGCGTCGAGCGCATCCGGGTCGAAGTGGCGGTCACCGACGACGGCGTCCGGCGTCGCGTACCGGCAGGAGCCGAAGACGACCCGCAGCGGCCGGTCGTCGTCGAGGGTGCGGATGCGCGAGGGCGGGTGGTCCGACCCCGGCAGCGGCCACACCTGCTCGCCGTCCAGCCGCACGTCGTACTCCGTCGACGAGCCGGGCTCGAGCCCGTCGACGCAGACCAGCGCGTAGTGGTGCCCGCTCGCGCACCACGTGCGCTCCTCGTGACCCAGCACCGACACGGTGGCGGGGCCGTCCGTCTCCACCCAGATCGTCGCGTCGGTCGGCCCGACGTGGCGCAGCAGCGGCCCGAGCACCAGTCGCGTCATGTGGTGGTTCTACCCCACCCGGGGTTGATCAGCCGACCCGGCTGGCGGGCATGGCGTCGACCGGCTGGACCGGCGGGCGCAGCCGGCGGGGCCGCTCGGTCGAGACGACCAGCCCGACGCCGAGCACGACCACCGCGCCGCCGAGCAGGATCGCGCCGGTGACCGGCTCGGAGAGCACGAGCGCCCCGAGGAACACCGCGACCACCGGGTTGACGTAGGCATAGGTCGCGGTGAGCGAGATGGGGGCGTTGTGGAGCAGCCACACGTACGCCGAGAAGGCCGCGAGGGAGCCGACGACGACGAGGTAGCCGAGCCACGCCCACGCCTCGCCGGGCACGTCACCCAGCTGCAGGCCGTCGAGCTCACCGCCCGCCGCGCCGGCCAGGACCAGGCCCAACCCGCCGGCGAGCATCTCCCACGCGGTCGCCACGAACGCGTTGGCCGGCATCGGCATCCGGGAGGAGAAGAACGACCCGACCGCCCAGCTGACGGTCGCGCCGAGCACGACGAGCACGCCCCAGAAGTGCACGGGGTCGGCGCCGTCGGCGTGCCCGCCGGGCCGGGCGAGCACGGCGATGCCGAGGAACCCCAGCACGGTCCCGGCGACCGTCCGGGCCCGCGGCCGGTCACCCGCGAGAACCCGCAGGCAGACCAGCCAGAGCGGGACGGCGGCGACGAGCAGCGCCGCCAGTCCGGACGGCACCGTCTGCTCGGCCACCGCGACCCCGCCGTTGCCGCCGAGGAGCAGCAGGGCCCCTACCAGGGCGGCCGAGCCGAGCTGCCGCGGGGAGACCCGCAGCACGGAGGGCCCGTGGCGCAGCGCGAGCACTCCCGCCAGGATCGCGCCCGCAGTGAGGAAGCGCGCGCCCATCGCGATCAGCGGCGGCGTGCTCTCGACGATCACCCGGATCGCCAGGTAGGTCGAGCCCCAGACCAGGTAGACGACGACGAGGGCGAACCAGACCACGGCCGGGCGGGGAGTCTGCGGTGGCGTCATGAGCGTCTGTCTCCTTTGCTCCTGACACCGTAGTGACCGACGGGCCGGCTGTCGCGCGACTTTCCCGACGCCGGGAGCCCCGTGCGCGTCCCGTTCAGGGAACGGAAAGGCAAAGAATCGCCCGAGGCCCCTTCAGCGTTACGAGCCAGGGGCCGAAATCACCGGTATGGCCCTGTCAGCGGGGTCCGGTGGTACGTAGAGTTGATCGGTCGCGGCGCCCTGGCCGCGGTCGGCTCGGGGTCAGATTCGGGGTCACATGACGAGGCGAGGCGCGGTGCGGGCCGCCGCGGAGACCGGTGGCTCCACCGGCGCCGCGACCGTGGTCCTCGCGCTGCTCAGCGCGGGCGCGCTGGCCGGCCTCGGCATGGTCGGCGCCGGGCAGCTCACCCCCTCGCCCCCTCGCCAGCCACCCGCCGGCGCGCAGGTCGTCGAGCCGCCCGCCTCGGTGGTCGTGTCGCTGCCGCGGCCGTCGCCCGGGCCGACGACCCCTGTGGTCCCGCCCACGAGCGCGCCCACCCCGGGCCAGACCGTCGGCGTGACCGTCACCGTGACCGTCAGGCCGACGGTCGCGGCGCCACCCAGCCCGTCCGCCCCGGCGCCCGCCCCCACCGCGGGGCCGCCGGCGCCGTCCGTCCTGCCCGGGCCGACCGTGGCCGTTCCGGGCCCCGATGACACCGGTGTGCTCGGCACGAAGACCGGCAAGCCCACCCAGCCTGCTCGCGCGGCGAGCCGCCCGCGCCAGGTCAGCGTGTCGGTCGCGTCGTGCGGGTCACCGATGCCCCCGAAAGCCGCGGCCGACGGCAAGTGCCGGCCCGCGGTGACGGGGACCCCGCGGGGCTACGGCGTCGGTCAGGGCCACCTGCACCTCGACCGCGCCGACAAGCCGGGCAACGGCGGCGTGCCGGCGGGTCGCCGGCTGCTCTGAGCGTGTCGACCGGCGCGGCGGGGCATGCTGGTTTCGTGACGACGGGCACCCGCCGGTACGTTGTGACGACCATCTCCCTCTCCGGGAGGTGGCACACGGCCGCTCCGCGCTGTGACCGCCCCGCACCACCGATGCGCCGGCGGCCCGGCCGGGGCATGACGACCGGATGGCGGCCACCCCGCTGAAGGTCGAAGGACGCTAGGAGTGCACGTGACCGACAGTGTGGTCGGGCTGCCGCAGACGATCGAGGCGAGCCCTGAGCTGGTCCAGCTGCTCACCCCCGAGGGCGAGCGGGTGGAACACCCGCAGTACTCCGTCGACCTCACCGAGGACGAGCTGCGCGGGCTCTACCGCGACCTCGTCCTGGTGCGCCGGGTCGACGCCGAGGCCACCGCCCTGCAGCGGCAGGGCGAGCTGGGCATCTGGGCCTCGTTGCTCGGCCAGGAGGCCGCCCAGGTCGGGTCCGGCCGCGCCCTCGCCGACAACGACTACGCCTTCCCGACCTACCGGGAGCACGGCGTCGCCTGGTGCCGCGGGGTCGACCCGCTGAACCTGCTGGGTCTCTTCCGCGGCGTCAACCACGGCGGCTGGGACCCCAACGAGAAGAACTTCCACCTCTACACGATCGTCATCGGCGCCCAGACCCTGCACGCCACGGGCTACGCCATGGGCATGCAGAAGGACGGCGCCGACGGCGCGGTCATCGCCTACTTCGGCGACGGGGCGACGAGCCAGGGCGACGTCAACGAGTCCTTCATCTACGCGAGCGTCTTCAACGCCCCGGTCGTCTTCTTCTGCCAGAACAACCAGTGGGCGATCTCGGAGCCGATCGAGAAGCAGACCCGGATCCCGCTCTACCAGCGGGCGCTGGGCTTCGGCTTCCCGGGCATCCGCGTCGACGGCAACGACGTGCTGGCCGTGCTCGCCGTCACCAAGGCGGCACTCCAGAACGCCCGCGAAGGGAGCGGGCCGACGCTGATCGAGGCCTACACCTACCGGATGGGCGCGCACACGACCTCCGACGACCCGACGCGCTACCGCCTGTCGGACGAGCTCGAGTCGTGGAAGCTCAAAGACCCGATCGAGCGCATGAAGGCCTACCTGTCCCGCAACGGCCTGATCGACCAGGCCTTCCTCGACGAGCTCGAGGCGGAGTCCGACGAGCTCGCCGCGCACGTCCGCAAGGGCTGCCTGGAGATGCCGGACCCGGAGCCGCTGTCCATCTTCGACCACGTGTACGCCGAGCGGCACCCGCTCGTCGAGGAGGAACGCGAGCAGTTCGCCGACTACCTCGCGTCGTTCGAGGGGAGCCACTGATGACGCAGATCACCCTGGCCAAGGGCATCAACATGGGCCTGCGCAAGGCCATGGAGGCCGACTCCAAGGTGCTCGTCATGGGCGAGGACGTCGGCAAGCTCGGCGGCGTCTTCCGCGTCACCGACGGGCTGCAGAAGGACTTCGGCGAGGACCGGGTCATCGACACCCCGCTCGCCGAGTCGGGCATCATCGGCACCGCGATCGGCCTGGCCCTGCGCGGCTACCGGCCGGTGTGCGAGATCCAGTTCGACGGCTTCGTCTACCCCGCGTTCGACCAGATCGTCTCCCAGCTTGCGAAGATGCGCGCCCGGGCGCTGGGCAAGGTGTCGCTGCCGGTGGTCATCCGCATCCCGGTCGGTGGCGGCATCGGCGCGGTCGAGCACCACAGCGAGTCCAACGAGGCCTACTTCGCGCACACTGCCGGCCTCAAGGTGGTGGCCTGCTCCAACCCGGTCGACGCGTACTTCATGATCCAGCAGGCGATCACGACCGACGACCCGGTCATCCTCTACGAGCCGAAGCGGCGCTACTGGGAGAAGGCCGACCTGGACGAGTCGCTGACCCTTGACCAGGCCGCTCCGCTGCACGCGGCCCGGGTCCTGCGCGAGGGCACCGACGTGACCGTCGCGGCCTACGGGCCGATGGTGAAGACCGCGGTCGACGCGGCCACCGCGGCCGCCGAGGAGGGCCGTTCCCTCGAGGTGGTCGACCTGCGCTCGCTGTCCCCGCTCGACATGCCGACGCTGCGGGCCTCGGTGGAGAAGACCGGCCGGCTCGTCGTCGTGCACGAGGCACCCACCTTCCTCGGGATGGGTGCGGAGGTGGCGGCCCGGGTGACCGAGTCGTGCTTCTACTCCCTCGAGGCGCCGGTCATCCGGGTCGGCGGGTTCGACACGCCGTACCCGCCCAGCCGGGTGGAGGAGGAGTACCTCCCCGACCTCGACCGCATCCTCGACGCCGTCGACCGTTCCCTCGCCTTCTAGGAGCCTTTCCAGCCATGGCGGATGTCAAGCAGTTCAAGCTTCCCGACGTCGGCGAGGGCCTGACCGAGGCCGAGATCGTCTCGTGGAAGGTCAAGCCGGGCGACACGGTCAAGATCAACGAGATCATCGTCGAGATCGAGACCGCGAAGTCCCTCGTCGAGCTGCCCAGCCCGTTCGCGGGTGTGGTCGGTGACCTGCTCGTAGAGGAGGGCACGACCGTCGACGTCGGCACACCGATCATCACCGTCGACACCGACCCCACGGGTGCGGGTGGTGCCGCCCCGGCGGCCGCCGCGCCGCCGCGCGACGACATGGCCCCGACGGTGCCCGAGGTCGGGACCCCCGGCGAGGAGGAGGCCGTCGAGCCCGGCCTCATCGGCGGGCCCGCTCCGGGCGGGCGCACCTCGGTGCTGGTCGGCTACGGCCCGCGCACCACGACCGCCACCCGCCGTCCGCGCAAGCCGGCCCCGGGTGGCACCGGCACGACGCCCGCCTCGCCGTCGGCGGCGACGGCGCAGCAGGCAGTGCAGACCTCGATGATGCGGACGCCGACGCCCGTGTCGGAGCCGGCGGTCGAGCACGCCGAGTCCGCGGCGCAGGTCGACGTCACCAGCTCCGGCCCGGTCGGCGGGGTGGCGCGGGCGCTCGCCAAGCCGCCGGTGCGCAAGCTGGCCAAGGACCTCGGCGTCGACCTGTCGACGCTGGTGCCGACCGGCCCCGGCGGCACGGTCACCCGGTCCGACGTGGAGGCGGCCGCCAGCGGCGCCGGCACGCTCGCCGCGGAGGTGGCCCCCGCCGCACCCCGGCCCCAGGTGGTGCGCCCGGGCGAGCGGGAGACCCGGGTCCCGATCAAGGGTGTCCGCAAGATGACCGCCCAGGCGATGGTCGCCTCGGCGTTCACCGCGCCGCACGTCACCGAGTGGGTCACGGTCGACGTCACCCGCACGATGGAGCTGGTCGAGCGGCTCAAGACGGACCGGGACTTCCGCGACGTCAAGGTCAGCCCGCTGCTGATCGTGGCCAAGGCGCTGATCCTCGCCGTACGCCGCAACCCCGAGATCAACGCGTCGTGGGACGAGCAGGCCCAGGAGATCGTCTACAAGAGCTACGTCAACCTCGGCATCGCGGCGGCCACGCCGCGCGGCCTGATCGTGCCGAACGTCAAGGACGCGGACACGATGAGCCTCGTCGAGCTGGCGGAGGCGATCGGCCGGCTGACAGCCACGGCGCGGGAGGGCCGGACGCCGCCCGCCGACATGGCCGGCGGCACCATCACGATCACCAACGTCGGGGTGTTCGGGGTCGACAGCGGCACGCCGATCCTCAACCCCGGCGAGTCGGCCATCCTGTGCTTCGGCGCGGTCCGGGACATGCCGTGGGTGCACGAGGGCCAGCTCGCGGTCCGCAAGGTCACGCAGCTCGCCCTGTCGTTCGACCACCGGCTGGTCGACGGCGCGCTCGGCTCGATGTTCCTGGCCGACGTCGCCCGGGTGCTGGAGGACCCCGCCACCGCGCTGCTCTGGTAGGCCCAGACGGGCAGGGACGGGGAGGCCCCGATCCCGGGAAGTCAGGGGGTCATCGCGAGCGCGCCGAGCACCCGCTGGCCCAGGTCGCCGTCCCCGTCGACCGTCACGCCCGCGGCCCGCGGGTCGACCCGGCCGCAGGCCAGCCGGGCGAGGGTCTCCCAGTCCATGCCGAGCCGCACCGTCGCGTCCCCGTCCACGCCGTCGACGAGCGAGCCGCGTCCGGAGTCGTCGATCCGCACGGTCGCCCCGACCGGCAGCGGCCCGGTCACCGCGAACGCCACGCTGCTGCCCGCCGGGGCCTGTGCCTGCTTGGCGACGAGATAGGGCAGCGCGCCGACGATCTGGTCCCGCGACACCTGGGCCGCCGGACCGTCGAGGTTCCCGGGCCGTCCGACGGCACGCCGGATGTCCTGCTCGTGCGCCCACAGGTCGAACACCCGGATCGGCAGCATCCGCCCGAGCGGCACCTGGTTTCCCATCACGCCCACGACCTCGGCCTCCGGGTCGAGCGGCCCGGACCGCAGCTCGACGAGCCGGCGCTCGAGCAGCGTGGCGAGCTGCGCGGTCAGCTCCGTGGGCAGTGCCCCCCGGTGGGCGACGATGCCGTCTTCCATGTGCCGGCCCTGCGCGTTGCGCACGTGCTCGCCGTAGGCGTCGAGGGTCGGGGGCAGCGGCTCGCCGAGCAGCTGCTTCTCCAGCGCGACGATGTGCGCGACCTGGTCGCCCACCGACCAGCCCGGGCACTCCGTGGGCCGTGACCACTGCTCGTCGCTCAGCGTCGTCGCCACGTCGATGGTGGAGCGGACCGTCTGCTCGTACGCGTCGACGTAGGACGCCATGTCACGGGTCATGGCATGCGAGGCTAGGCCCCATGCGCGTCCACGTCATCCAGCTGGCCTACGGCGACGGCGAGCCGGTCACGGAGCGCACCGAGCGCGCCGCCGCACTCGTCCGCGCGCAGTCCGGCGCCGACCTCGTCGTGCTGCCCGAGCTGTGGCCGCAGGGCGGGTTCGCCTACGACACGTGGGAGCCCGCGGCCGAGCCCGCGGACGGGCCCGTCGTGACGGCCATGCGGGGGGCGGCCCGCGACCTCGGCGCGATGCTCCACATGGGCTCGTACGTCGAGCGCGACGAGGCCGGGCGCCTCTTCAACACCTCGGTGCTGATCGGGCCCGACGGCCGGCTGCTCACGACGTACCGCAAGATCCACCTGTTCGGTTTCGGCGAGGGCGAGCCCAAGCTGATGAACCCGGGTGACGAGGTCGTCGTGCACGACCGGCTCGGGCTGGCGACCTGCTACGACCTGCGCTTCCCCGAGCTGTTCCGGGCGCTCGTCGACCGCGGCGCCGAGGTGCTCCTGATGCCCGCGGCGTGGCCGGCCAAGCGCGTCGCCCACTGGCGGCTGCTCGCGCAGGCCCGCGCGGTGGAGGAGCAGATGTACGTCGTGGCCTGCAACACCGGCGGGGCGCACTCGGGGGTGCCGATGGGCGGTCACTCGATGGTCGTCGACCCGTGGGGGAGCGTGCTGGCGGAGGCCGGGGACGGCGAGGAGGTGCTCGTCGTCGACGTGGACGTCGACACCGTGGCGGCCACGCGAGCCGCCTTCCCGGTCCTCGCCGACCGGCGGCTGCGGTGAGCGCCGACGTCCCGCTCGACGGATTCGCGGAGCCGCGGTTCACCGCCGTCAGAGACCGTTTCGCGGCGCTGCTCGCCGACGGCACGGAGACGGGCGCGGCGGTCTGTGTCTACGTGGGCGGCGAGCCGGTGGTCGACCTGTGGGGCGGCTGGGCGGACGCGGCACGCACCCGGCCGTGGCAGCGCGACACCATCGTCATGACGTACTCCGTCACCAAGGTGCCCGCCGCGCTCTCGCTGCTGACCCTCGTCGATCGTGGGCTGGTCGGGCTCGACGACCCGGTCGCCTCGGTGTGGCCGGAGTACGGCGTGGCCGGCAAGGAGTCGACGACCCTGCGCCATCTGCTCGCCCACCAGGCGGGGCTGCCGGCATTCCCCGAGCGGCGGCCCGCCGAGTCCTGGGCGGACTGGGACGACCTGGCCGGCATGCTCGCCCGGGCCGCGCCGCAGTGGGAGCCCGGCAGCGCGCATGCGGAGCACGCCCTGACCTACGGCCACCTGCTCGGCGAGGTGGTCCGCCGCGTCGACGGCCGCTCGCTCGGCCAGGTGTGGCGCGAGGACGTCGCCGCTCCACTGGGCCTGGACTTCCAGATCGGGCTGACCGACGAGGAGTGCGCCCGGGCCGCCGAGGTGGAGTACGCCGTCCCGTCCTGGCCCGCGGACGTGGGCGGTGCCCCCGGGTCGCTGCGCGAGCGGTCGGTCGGCAACCCGGCCGGCGCCCGCGACCTCGCGGTGCTCAACTCGCGCCTGTGGCGGCAGTCGGAGGTGCCCGCCGTCAACGGGCACGGCACCGCCCGCGCGATCGCGCACCTCTACGCCGTGCTCGCCGGGCACCGCGACGAGGCGGTGCTCTCGCCGGGCCTGCGCGACGCCGCGTTCAGCGCGGTGGCGAAGGGACACGACCTCATGCTCGAGCGCGACGTGGTGTGGGGTCTCGGCGTGCAGCTCGAGGACGACTACGTCGGCATGGGCGGTCTCGGCGGCTGCGACGGGCTCGCGGAGACGGCGCGGGGCTACGCATACGGCTACGTCACCCGTCGCCTCGCGGACCACGAGCGGGCCATCGCCCTCTCGGACACCGTCGAGGGGATCCTCGACGTCGAGAAGGCCGACGCGGAAGGTGCCGGCCGGTCCTGAGACCGGCCGGCACCTCTCGCCCGTGGTGCCGGGCTACGAGCCGGCGTACCACCCCTGCACGTCCACCACGACGTTCGTCGTGCCGACCGAGTTGAACAGCCTCAGCTTGCCGTTGGCCGGCAGCCGGACGAGCACCAGGTTGGGCACGCTCTGGCCGGCGGTGAAGTTGATGTCGCTGGCCGTGGGCCTGGTCGCCAGGTCGGCCGGGTAGACCGTGAGATAACCCGACCTCGTCGGTCCCACCGCAGTGACGTTGAGAACCACAGCGGTGGGCTTCCGGGCCGAGCCCGCACCGGGAACGCCGGCACGCCCGGACACCTGGAGCGTCTCCGTGGCGCCCGGTCCGAAGGTGGACAGGCCGCCGGACCCGGTGCGCGAGTCCGCCAACCGCTGTGGCCCGCGGGTGCCGTACAGGGACCCGAGAGCGCTGGTGCCGCCGGTCGCGGTGTACCAGCCGGAGACGTCGACGACCACGTTCGTGCGCCCCGTGCTGTTGAAGATCTTTACGGTTCCGTCGCTGCCCACAGGTACGACGACACGGTTGGCCAGCGTCCTTCCGGCCACGAAGTTCACGTTCGACGCGGTCGGCCGGCTCTTGTCACCCGGGTAGACAGTCAGGTAGCCGCTCTTGGTCGGGCTCACCGCGACCACGTTGAGCACGACGGCCTCGACCCCACTGGCCGGGACGCCGGTGGCTCCGCCGGTGCCGGTGACCTTGAGCGTCCGGACACCGGCGCCGCCCAGCGGTCCGCCGCTGGTGCGGGTGTCCAGGGCCCGGTACGGCGACACCGGGGCGAACACCCCACGGTCGTCGTCCGGCGCCGCCTGCGCACCGAACCAGGCACTCACGTCGGCGATGACGTGCACCGGCTTCCCCGACCCGTTGTAGATCTGCACCTTGCCGTCCGAGCCCACCCTGCTCTGCACGAGGTTGGCGACCGTCGCCCCCTTCGCGAAGTTCAGGTTCGAGGCAGTCGGGCGGCTGTCTCCCGACGGCCACACGGTCAGGTATCCGGCGGTGCCCGGGGCGGTGACGGTCATGTTCATCACCGCTGCCTGCACCCCGCTGGCCGGCAGACCACCGCGGCCCTGCACCTGCAGGGTCAGCGCCTGCCCGGCGCCGAGCATGGCCGCGGGAGCCCCGTTGCCGGTGCGCGTGTCGAGGATCCGGCTCGGGGTGACTGCCCGGGCGGCGAGGTTCGGGCCGACCAGCACCCGCCTGGTCGACTGGGAGGCACGGCCACCGGTGTCGGTCACCGTGACCTTGACGGTGAACCTGCCCTCCGCCGTGTAGACGTGGTCGACCGTCGCGTCGGTCGCCGGCTGGGTCACCGGCGAGCTGCCGTCACCGAAGTCGAAGGTGTAGCTCGCGATGTCTCTCGGGGCCGCGTCCGCCGATCCTGACGCGTCGACCGTCACCGTGTGCGGGGCCATCCCGCTGTACGGCGAGACGGACAGGCCCGCGACCGGCGCCGCGTTCATCTCCACCACGACGTCGTCGCTGGCGGTGGCTGCCGAGTCGTTCACGGTCAGCCGCAGCACGTAGACGCCCTGCGCCGAGAACGACGCGCTGGTGGACGAGGCGGTGCCGGTGCCGAACGTCACGCTGCCCGGCCCGCTGACCTTGCTCCACCGGTAAGACAGCGCACCCGGCGGGTTGGGACGGCTGTCATCGGTCGCGCGCCCCACCAGGCTCACCGTCCCGGGGAACGGCTGGTCGAGCTGGTCGGGTCCGGCGCTGACGGTCGGCGTGCCGTTGACGCTCACCGCCGCACTTTCGGTGTCGCTGAGCCCGGCGGCGTCGGTAACCGTCACCGTGAGCACGTAGTCGCCCTTGACGGCGTACGTGTGTGTCACGGACGGGGTCGCCTGGGTGACGGGCGACGAGCCGTCCCCGAACTCGAAC
>DASVBJ010000287.1:0-28226 GCA_036375895.1 Actinomycetes bacterium
TGCGCAGCCGCTGTCGGCTGGCCTCGAGGTCGGCCACCTCCTGGCGCAGCCGCTCCGACCGGGCCGCCTGGTCCTCCAGCAGGTGGACGAGGTCGCTCTGCCGCAGCGAGCTCAGCCCCCGCTCGTCGCCGGTGGTGCGGACCTGGACCACGAGCCCGAAGCCGAGCAGCGCGCACAGAAGCGCGACGGCGAGCTGGGCTCGGGTCGCGCGCGGGCGCAGCACGCCGCGGAACCGGCGCCACCCGTCGCCCGCGTCGGCCCGCCCCGGGCCGGGGTCCCGCGTGGGGTCCGGGGTGGGGTCCGGCGTGGGGTCCGGCGTGGGGTCCGGGCTGGGATCAGGCATGGAACAGGTGGCGGCGGATCGCCGCGGCGTTGGAGAAGATGCGGATGCCGAGCACGACCACCACCCCCGTGGAGAGCTGGGAGCCCACCCCGAGCTGGTCCCCGAGGAAGACGATCAGCCCCGCGACCGTGACGTTCGCGATGAACGAGACCACGAAGACCTTGTCGTCGAAGATGCCGTCGAGCAGCGCGCGCATGCCCCCGAACACAGCGTCGAGCGCGGCGACCACCGCGATCGGCAGGTACGGCTGCAGGTACGAGGGCACGGTGGGCTCGAGGAACAACCCGGCGACGATGCCGAGCACCAGGCCGATGGCCGCGATCACGGACGGACCTCCGTCTTCCCCGGCACGGTGGCGTAGCGGACGGTGATCCCGCCGGACGCCGGGAGCCGGACGCTCTTCTTGGTCTCGATCGAGTAGCTGATGCCGTAGCCCTTCAGGACCTGCAGGTAGCTCCCCCCGAACCCTTCGGCGAACGCGGACTGCACCCGTCGGGCATCCCCGATGGCGATGACATCGTAGGGCGGGCTGATGGGCCGGAAGTCCACCAGTACCGCCTCCCCCGCCGACCGGATTGCGCTGAGGGTGGTGAGCCGCTCCCCGTTGACCGCGATCGCCTCGGCCCCGGCGGCCCAGAGCTCGTTGACGATCGTCTGCAGGTCGCGGTCGGTGACCCGGCCCTGCGGCGTCGTGTCACTCGTGCGCGGGTTGACGTCCGCGCCCGGCGCCTGGTCGGTGGGGGCGTCCTCGAGGTGGACCACCACGCCCGGCCCCACGACCGGTGCGGCGCCGGTGGCGCCCTCGAGCTGGTCGATCTGGGTGGCGAGCTGCGACCCGGACGCTGTCAGCGCGAGCGCGTCCTGGCGCGCCTTGGCCACCGACGCGCGCAGCCGGTCGAGGTCGGCCTCGAGCCGGTCGGTCGCTGCCGTGCGGCGTTGGACCTCCTTGGTAAGGGCGGCACGCGCCACGGCCGCGGCGGGCGCCCTTTCCCGCACCTGCGCCGCGGAGGTCGCGAGCAGCAGCCCGACGCCGAGCAGACCGAGGGCCAGCAGCCAGCCCGGGCGCCACGGGCCGCGCTGCTCCTCTACCCGACGAGCAGCGGCCTCGGCGTACCCCTCGTCGAGGGAGTTCTCGGCCAGGTTGGTGAGCAACGACATGGACGCGTCCGGGCGCCCGAGAGCGCCGCCGCGGGTCGGTGCCGGCATGCGCGTCATCGTTGCACGCCGTACGCCGGGTGCTGGCCCACCCCGCTAGTGATCGGCCCGCTCCACCACGGTCACCCACCGCTCGAGCAGCGCGGTCGCCCGGTCGTCGTCGGACGCCTCCGCCCACAGGTGGGTCACCGGCTCGGCCGGGTCGGGCAGCACCAGGGCCCACCGGCCGTCGTCCTCGACGACCCGCACGCCGTCCGTGGTGTCGACCGCCCGCTGGCCGGCCTCCTCGACGACCGCGCGCATGACCATCCCCTTGGCGGCCCAGGGCGTCGGCACCGAGCGCCGCACGATGTGGCACTGCGGGATGCGGGCGTCGATCTCCGACAGCCGCAGCTGGGTACGGGCGACGAGCCCCACGAGCTGCACGAAGGCGGCGAGCCCGTCGACTGCGGTGCTGAACTCGGGGACCACGAAGCCTCCGCGGCCGTCACCGCCGAAGATCACCCCGGGCTCGGTGACCGCCTTGGTGAGCTCGGCACCGGACGTGGCGATCCACCGGATGTCGACGCCGTGGAAGGCCGCGACCTGCTCGGCCAGGCGGGTGGTGGTCACCGGGAGGGCCACCGTGCCCTTCTTGCGCTCGGCCGCGACGAGGTCGAGGACGACGAGCAGGGCGCGCTCGTCGTCGATGGCGGCGCCGCGCTCGTCGACGATCGAGATGCGCTCACCGACCGGGTCGAAGCGCACGCCGAAGTCGGCCCGGGACGAGGCGACGATCTGGCCGAGCCGCTCCATCGCCTCACGTCGCTCGGTCCCGGTCTCGGTCGGCGAGGCCTCGTCGAAACCGTTGTTGATGGTGAGCGCGCCGACCGACATCCGGCCGAGCAGGGTGGGCATCACCAGCGCGGCCGTGCCACCGCCCGTGTCGACGACCACCTTGAGGTGGGCCTCGGACACTCCCGAGGTGTCGACGCACCGCAGCAGCTCGAGGGAGTGGGCCTCCATGACACGCGGCGGGAAGGACAGGTCGCCGATCTCGCCGGGGAAGGCGCGGCGGTACTCGCCGCGGCTGAACACCCGCTCCAGCTTGCGCTGCGCGGCCTGCGACAGGTCTGCCCCGCCTTCGTCGAGGAAGATGATGTCGACGCTCTCCGGCTGGCCGGGGGTGGTGCGGAGGACCACTCCCCCGGCGCGGCCCCGGGCGGTCTCCAGCCGGGCCACCGGGACGGGCACGACCTCGAGGTCGATGACGTTGATCGCGCTGGCCTGCAGCGCGGAGATGGCCGCGCGCTTGAGGGCGCGCGCAGCGCGGGAGACGTCACGGGACGTCGTCACCGTGGCGCCCTTGCGCAGCGTGCTGGCCCAGGCCGACGAGAGCCGCACCACCAGCTCGGGGGTGATCTCGACGTTGACGATGCCGGACACGCCACGCGGTCCGAACAACGTGCGCTGGCCCCGGGACTCGAAGATGACGTGGGTGGTGACGACCGCGCCGGCCTCGACGGTCTTGAACGGGTAGATCTTCACGCCGGCGGAGACGATGGCCTCCTCCTCGATGACGCACTCGTCGCCGACGACAACCCCCTCCTCGATGCGGACCGCGCGCATGATGTCGGTGTTCTTGCCGACGACGCAGGCACGCAGGTTGGTGTGGGGGCCGATGAACACGTTGTCGTGGATGACGGCGCGGTGCAGGAAGGCGCCGCCCTTCACGACGACGTTGCTGCCGAGGACGGTGAACTCCCGCAGCTCGGCGCCGGCCTCGACCTTGGCGTAGTCGCCGATGTAGAGCGGGCCGCGCAGCACCGCGTCGGGATGGACGTCGGCGCCCTCCGCGACCCAGACGCCCGGCGACACCTCGAACCCGTCGAGCTCGACGTCCACCTTGCCCGACAGCACGTCGGCCTGCGCCCGGACATAGGACTCGTGGGTGCCGACGTCCTCCCAGTAGCCCTCGGCGACGTAGCCGTAGATCGGCTTGCCGTCGGCGACCAGCTTGGGGAACACGTCGCCGGACCAGTCCACGGAGACGCCCTCCGCGACGTAGTCGAAGACCTCGGGCTCCATCACGTAGATGCCGGTGTTGACCGTGTCGGAGAACACCTGGCCCCAGGTGGGCTTCTCCAGGAACCGCTGCACCCTGCCCTCGTCGTCGACGATCGTGATGCCGAACTCCAGCGGGTCGGGGACGCGGGTGAGGCAGACCGTGACCATCGCGCCCTTGTCCCGGTGGAACTTCACCAGGTCGGTGAGGTCGAAGTCGGTGAGCGCGTCACCGGAGATGACGAGGAAGGTGTCGTCGCGCAGGAGGTTCTCTGCGTTCTTGACGCTGCCCGCGGTGCCGAGAGGCGTCTCCTCGGTGGCGTAGTGCAGCGGCATGCCGAAGTCCTCGCCGTCGCCGAAGTAGTTGCGCACCAGGCTGGCGAGGAACTGCACCGTGACGACGGTCTCGGAGAACCCGTGCCGCTGCAGGAGCCGCAGGACGTGCTCCATGATCGGCTTGTTGACGATCGGAAGCAGCGGCTTGGGCATGCTCGCGGTCATCGGTCGCAGCCGAGTGCCCTCCCCGCCGGCCATCACCACGGCTTTCATCTCACTGCTTCCTTCCGTCGAGTGCTCTTGCTCAGGCGGCTGCCCCGGCTCGTGACGCGCCGACCACCTGCCGGACCTGCACGACGTACAGGACCCCTGCCCACCAGTAGAGCGACGTGCCCCAGATCGCGAAAGCCCAGCCGACGGCATGGGCGACCTCGTTGAACCAGGCGTCGCCCTCGCCCAGCAGCAACAGCGGGAAGCCCGCCAGCAGGTTGAACGTCGCGGCCTTGCCGAGGAAGTGCACCGGGAGCGGGCCGTAGCCGTGTCGCCGCAGCACCGGCAGCGTCGCCGACAGCAGCACGTCCCGGCCGACCAGGACGACGGTCAGCCAGATCGGCACGATGTCGCGCACGGTCAGGCCCACGAGGGTCGCCAGGATGTACAGCCTGTCGGCCATCGGGTCGAGCAGCTGGCCCACCCGGGACATCTGGTTCCACCGGCGCGCGATCGTGCCGTCCAGCCAGTCGGTGAAGCCGCTGACCATCAGCACGAGGACCGCGATCCCGTCGTACTCGTTGAGCACGAGGAGCAGGAAGACGGGTACGCCGAGCAGGCGCAGCACGCTCAGAGCGTTCGGCACGGTGACCACCCGGTCGCTCACCTGCGCTGTGCTCGGCACGATCACGCCCTCCCAGCGCCCTCCTGGACGCTGGCCAAACCCTATCCGGCCCGGTCCGGGCTCGCTCGCGATCGGGACGCCCGACCCCTGGCGGGGCGCAGGACGCCTGGGGCTCAGGCGACCCCGCCGGGGCGGCCGCCGTTGGCGACGACCGGCAGTCCGGCCCGCGCCCAGGCGGTCATGCCGCCGGAGAGGTTCGACACCGTCCGGCCCTCGCGGGAGAGCAGGCGTGCGGCGCTGGCCGACCGAGCGCCGGACCGGCAGACCGTCACGATGTGGCGGCCCTCGGGCACCTCACGGAGCCGTCGGCCCAGCTCGGAGAGCGGGATGTGGCGGGCCCTGGGCGCGTGGCCGACCTTCCACTCGGCCTGCTCTCGTACGTCGAGCAGGACGGCGCCCTGCCCGACCAGGTCGTGTGCCTCGAGCGGGCGCACCGAGCCGTAAGGTTTCGTGAACAGCTTCCTCATCCGCTGGCCGAGGCTCACGCGGCCTCCTCGGGGGATGCGGTCACGATCGGCAGTCCCGCCTGCGCTGCCTTCTCGAACTCGTCGTCCACGGAGACGACGGTGCGCCCGGCCGCGGCGAGCAGCGACGTGGCGATCGAGGCGCGGTAACCCGCGGCACAGTGCACCCACACCTCGCCCTGCGGCACGTCGGACAGCCTCGTGACCAGGTCGTGCAGCGGCACGTGGACGGCTCCGTCGATGTGGCCGTCGACCCACTCGAGCCTGCGCCGCACGTCCAGCACCGTGACGGGGCGGTGGTGCAGGACGGCCGCGAGGTCGTCGAACGTGGCCCGCTCGTACGTCGCCAGGGCGCGGCCGCCCGACCAGTCGGCGGGCGAGCCGGTGGCGGCCGCTTCGATCTTGTCCACGCCGATGCGGACCAGCTCGCGCTGGGCCTCGGCCACCTGCTCGGGCGACTCGCCGAGGAGCGTGAGCGGCGTGCCCCACGGGATGACCCAGCCGAGGTACGTCGCGAACTGACCGTCCAGGCCGAAGTTCAGGGTGCCGCCCAGGTGACCGGCCGCGAAGGCCTGGCGGGTGCGCAGGTCGACGACCCACTCCCCCGCGTCGATGCGGCGTCGCAGCTCGGCGGCATCGGCCCGCTCCGGCATGGCGAGGTCGGGCACCCCGGGGCCCGCGGCGTTCGCCGGGCCCATGTGCGCGTAGTACGCGGGCCACACGTCCAGGCCGGCCAGCAGCCCCTCGACGTACGTCTGCTCGTCCTGTGTCAGCGCCGGGTTGGTGCGCTTCTCCGCCCCGATGGTCGAGGACGTGGCCTCCGACTGGGTCGAGGAGCAGAAGCTGCCGAAGCCGTGGGTCGGGAAGACCTTCGCCTCGTCCGGCAGCTCGGCGGCCAGGCGGTGGGCCGAGGCGTGCTGGTGGCGCACCAGCGCCGGCGTGTGGTCCGGGCCGAGCAGGTCCGGGCGTCCGGTGGAGCCGAACAGCAGGGACCCGCCGGTGAACACGCCCACCGGGGCGCCGTCCGCCTCCAGGGCGTAGGACAGGTGCGTGAACGTGTGCCCCGGCGTGGCAAGCACCCTGACCGTCATGGACGGGCCGACCTCGACCACGTCGCCGTCGCTGACGCCGTGGCGGTCGAAGGCGACCTGGTCGGCGGAGTTCACGTGGTAGGTCGCACCCGTCTGCCGGGCGAGGGCGAGGCCGCCGGTCACGTAGTCGTTGTGGATGTGGGTCTCGAACACGTCCGTGATGCGCACCCCTGCCTGCTCGGCAAGGGCGAGCACCCGGTCGATGTCACGCTGCGGGTCGACGACGAAAGCGCGCTGCCCGTCGTGGACCAGGTAGCTGCGATCGCCCAGCGTCGGGGTGTCGATCGCGACGACGGTCGGCGTCGGGGTCATGTCGTGAGTCTCCTCCCTCACGCGGCGTTCTCGCGCGGTCCGCGTACGACGGGGTGCCCCGCCGCCGCCCATGCGCCGGTCCCGCCCGCCACCGACCACGCGTCGTAGCCGGCGCGGATCAGGAAGCCGGCCATGCTGAGGCTGCGGTTGCCGCTCGCGCAGATGAGGTAGATCGGCGCGTCCTTCGGCAGGTCGGACAGCTGCCCCGGCAGGTGGCCCATCGGCACGAGCCGGGCACCGGGCACGTGCCCCGCGACGTACTCCATCGGCTCGCGCACGTCGAGCACGAGCGCGCCGTCGGCGAGCGCCGTGGCGAAGGTGCTCAGGTCGACCTCACGCATCCATTGACTCCTTCTGTGTGATACCCCCCGGGGTACATGTCGTCAACGGTAGCGCATCACCCGGGCATTCCCGAAAGTCGGCCAGCGAGGTCCGGGCGTGACCGCCTCGAGCGCCTCGCCCTCGCCCTGGCCTGACATCCCGCCCGTCAGACGTAGAGCGAGACCGGAGCGCCTTCGGGCTGCCCGTGGTAGCTGTCGATGATCTTGTTGAGCTCGAACTGCAGGTACAACGTGTTCGCGCCGAAGGCGAACAGGAGCAGCCAGGACAGTGCCGGCGAGCACGTCGCGTCGAGTCCGGCCGCCACCTGTGCGTCACGGACCCGTTTTCCCGTGTTGTGGTACGAGATGATCGGGGCGATCAGCGTCCAGGACAGGAACAGCAGGACGAGCATCGGTCCGGCGACAGGGATGTCGCGCCGGCGGTCGAAGTCGGCCATCTCCCGGTGGATCTTGTAGTACCAGACATAGGTGTAGATCCCGAGCGTGATGAGAGGGAGACCGATCCAGACTGCGAACGGGTTCCGGTGCTTCATCTGCAGGCCGGTGGCCACGGACTCCCGGCTCTCCGGCGGGGGCGCAGCCTGAGCTGGGATCTGCGCGATCTCGGCGGGCGGGGCGGCCGGCTCCTCTGGCGCGGCCGCGGAAGGGGTTTCCACGCCCTGGGGGGGCGGGTCGACCGGGACGTCTGTCATGGCTGGTCTCCTCCGTGAACTGGAGCACTGGGGGCTCCTCGGACCCGATGACGGCAACGGAGAGGGCGGCATCTCGCGAACCCACAGCAGCGAGCAGGTCGGCGTCTCCGCTGCCTCCCACCGTGCGCCAGCGACCGCCTGGTCGCCACAGACTTAGGTCCCGCGCTCGCGCCGACATGGGCGGAATGGCCCCGTACGGCGGGTGGGCCTGCCACGGCGCCGCACCGGTGAGGGGAAGTGGGTGGGCCGTACACGGCCAGAGGCCGCCTCCGGATCCCGGAGACGGCCTCTGGCCTGCAACTTCTTCGGTCGGGACGACAGGATTTGAACCTGCGACCCCTTGACCCCCAGTCAAGTGCGCTACCAAGCTGCGCCACGTCCCGATGCCCCGGAGTCGCCTCCGGAGCGCTGCAACCCTACCGCAGCGCCTCAGCGGAAGACGCCGGTGTGCCCGAGGGAGTAGCGGCCCGGCTGCGGGTAGATCGCCAGCCCGTGCGGGCCGCGCCCGACCTTGATCTTTCGCAGCAGTCTCCCGTCGGCCACCGAGATGGCGTAGACGACACCGTTGTAGCGGCCGGCCACCCAGAAGACCGTGCCGTCGGGCGACAGGCCGCCCATGTCTGGGCTGCCGCCGCCGGGCAGGTGCCATCTGCCCACAGGTCTGCGGGTCGCGAGGTCGAGGAGCGAGATCGAGCCCTCGTCCCGGTTGGTGACCAGCAGCCGCCTGGAGTCCCGGGTGACGTAGAGCCCGTGCGCACCCCTGCCGGTCGCGAGGAAGCCGACCACCTTCAACCGGTCGCCGTCGAGCATCCACACGCCGTCGCGCATCATGTCCGCGACGTAGAACACCTTGCCGTCGGGCGACATCTTCACGTCCTGCGGCTTGGACATGCCGCCCGGCAGCCGCAGCACACCGATGACCCTCATCGCGGCCGTGTCGACCTTCAGCACCTTGCCCGAGAACTCACAGCTGACGAGGAAGTAGCGCCCATCGGCGGAGAAGTCCGCGTGGTTCACGCCCGCGCACGGCACGGGCACCGAGCGCCGCAGCGCCATCGTGTGCGGGTCCAGGAAGTTCAGCCGGTGGTCGGCGGACGCCATCACCACCGCGTAGCGGCCGTCGGGTGTGAAGTACAGGTTGTAGGGGTCACTGACCCGCACCGGTCGACCGAAGCGTCCGGTGCGCGGGTCGATCGGGGTCAGCGAGTTGCCGAGGTCGTTGTTGACCCACAGCGTCTTCAGGTCCCACGACGGCACGACATGCTGCGGCTCGTGCCCGACCGTGACGGTCCTCAGCACCCGATAGGTCTTCGGGTCGATGACCGTGACGGTGTCGCTCTTGCTGTTCGGCACGTAGACCCGCTCCGGCATGCCCCCCACCACCGGCGACATCAGGTTCGGCCGGTCGGCCGCCCAAACGTCGGTCGGACTGAGCAGCGCGGGCATGCCCGGCAGCAGGTTCGGGTCACCGGTTGGGCTCGCGGGCCCGTTCGCCGACGTCGGGGTCGGGGCGGCAGTCGCAGAGGTGACGGGAGTGCCGGTCGGGTCCTGCGCCTCCCGACCGCCGGAGACGGAGCAGCCCGCCACCAGGCCGAACACCGCCAGCGCGGCGCCGGCGCGAACGAGACCCCTCACGCAAACAGCTCCGAGACCGTGACCGGCCGCAGGCCACGCCGGACCAGACCTTCGATGATGTGCGGGAGCGCGGCCACGGTCCCCTGGTGCCCGAGGTGCATGCTCACCACCGAGCCACCTCGAGCCGCGCCGAGCACCGTGCGTACGACGACCGAGGGTCCCGGATCGGTCCAGTCCAGCGAGTCCACGTCGTAGGACAGGCACCGGTCGTAGCCTGCCTCCGCCGCCGCCCTGCGGATCACCGCGGTCGTGTGCTGGGTGCCCGAGGGTCGGAACCAACGCCCTGGCGACCCGGTGAGCCTGGAGAGGACGGCCGCGCACCCGGCGATCTCTCGGTACGCCGCTGCCGACCCCAGCCGCCGCATCGCACGGTGATTCAGGGTGTGGTTGCCCAGCTCGTGTCCCCCGTCGAGGATCCGGCGAGCCATCCTCGGCTTCGCCTCGAGCCAGGACCCGACCGCCAGCACGGTGCCTCGCGCATCGGCGCGCTCGAGCTCGCCGAGCACGGACTTGGCGGTCGCGGCGTCACCGGCGCCGTGGAAGGTGAGGGCGACGGCGCTTTGGGTCCGAGACGCGTGGCCGACCTCGGTGGCCACCTTGGGTCGCGGCGACGCGGTCGCGCCCGCCCCAGCTGTCGGGGTTGAGGTCGTCGCCGCTGAGGGAGACGTCCGCGCCGCACGGCGTACCGGCGCCGCGCACCCGGCGACCGCCAGGGCGGCCAGCCCTGCGCGCAGCAGCGTCCGTCGGTCGATCGGCACAGGGTCGGACCCCATCGTGGCCTTCCGCTCGGGAGCAGGACCGCCGCGGCCGGACCGCAGCGGTCTCGACGGTCGCAGACCGCAGATGAGAAGGCGGTGAGGCCGGATGGACCGCCGCCCGGGTCAGGACCTGCGCTTCTCCCGCATCTTCACGCTGATCTCGATCGGGCTTCCGGTGAAGCCGAACTCCTCCCGCAGCCGTCGCTCGACGAACCGCCGGTAGCCCGCCTCCAGGAACCCGGTCGCGAACAGCACGAACCGCGGCGGCCGGGTGTCGGCCTGGGTGGCGAAGAGGATGCGCGGCTGCTTCCCACCCCGGATCGGGTGCGGGTGGGCCGCGACCAGCTCGCCGAGGAAGGCGTTGAGCCGCCCGGTGGGCACCCGGGTGTCCCACGACGAGAGCGCCGTCTCCAGCGCCGGCACCAGCTTGTCCATGTGCCGCCCGGTGCGCGCGGAGACGTTGACGCGGGGCGCCCACGGCACCTGGACGAGGTCCCGCTCGATCTCGCGCTCGAGGTAGTAGCGGCGTTCCTCGTCGAGCAGGTCCCACTTGTTGTAGGCGATGACCAGGGCCCGGCCCGACTCGACGACCATCGAGATGATGCGGGTGTCCTGCTCGGACAGCGGCTCGCTGGCGTCGACGAGCACGACGGCGACCTCGGCGCGGTCCAGCGCCGACTGCGTGCGCAGCGTCGCGTAGTAGTCGGTGCCGCTGGTCTGGTGCGCCCGGCGGCGAATGCCGGCGGTGTCCACGAACCGCCAGGTCCTGCCGCCGAGCTCGATCAGCTCGTCGACCGGGTCGCGCGTCGTGCCGGCGACCGCGTCGACGACGACGCGGTCCTCGCCGGCGAGCTGGTTGAGCAGCGACGACTTGCCGACGTTGGGTCGGCCCAGCAACGCAACCCGACGCGGGCCGCCCTCGAGCTCCTCCGGCTCGCCGGGGGCCTCGGGCAGGGCGTCGAGCAGGGCGTCGAGCAGGTCACCGCTCCCCCGCCCGTGCAGGGCCGAGACGGGGTAGGGCTGACCGAGCCCCAGCGACCAGAGCATGGCGGCGTCGGCCTCGGCCTTCTCCCCGTCGACCTTGTTGGCCACGAGCAGCACCGGCTTGCCGGCCCGGCGCAGCACCCGCACGACTGCCTCGTCGGTGTCGGTCGGCCCGACGGTGGCGTCGACGACGAACAGCACCGCGTCGGCCGCGCTGATCGCGATCTCCGCCTGCGCCGCGACCTGGGCGGCGAGGCCGCGGGCGTCGTGCTCCCATCCGCCGGTGTCGACCACCGTGAAACGGCGACCGCTCCACGACGCGTCGTAGGGCACCCGGTCGCGGGTCACTCCGGGCACGTCCTGCACGACCGCCTCGCGCCGGCCCAGGATGCGGTTGACGAGAGTGGACTTCCCGACGTTGGGTCGGCCGACGACGGCCACCACCGGGACGCGGCCACCGGTCTCGTCGTCCTCGGCCAGGTGCGCGGTCAGCTGCTCCTCGGTCATCGGGGGTCCCCCACCGTGGTCACCCGGGCGACGAGTGCGAGCACGGCGTCGATGGTCTGCTCCAGCGTCATCGCGGACGAGTCGACCACGGTCACGCCGTCGGCGGCCTCGTGGAACGCCGCCACGGTCGAGTCGTCGGCGTCGCGGCGCAGCACCTGGTCGCGGGTGGCCTCCAACGCGGCGGCGTCGTCGGCGCCGTGCACCTCCAGGGCACGGCGGGCCAGCCGGGCCTCCTCGCTCGCGGTCAGCAGCACCCGGACCGGCGCGCCCGGCGCCACCACCGTGGTGATGTCGCGTCCCTCGATCACGACACCGCCCTCGGCGGCGATGGCCTGCTGACGCCGCACGAGCTCCTCGCGCACGGCCAGGTTGGTGGCGATCGCACTGACGGCCGTGGAGATGCGGGTCTCCCGGATGGCGGCCGACACGTCGGTGCCGTCGACGCTGACCCCGGGGTCAGCGGGATCCATCCGCACCTGAAGCGGCAGCTCACGGGCCAGCCGCGCCACCTCCGGGCGGTCTTCCGGGTCGACACCACGCTCGAGCACCCACCAGGTGAGCGCGCGGTACATCGACCCGGTGTCGAGATAACGCAGGCCGAGCCGCCGAGCAACCCCCCGGCAGACGCTCGACTTGCCCGAGCCGGAGGGTCCGTCGACGGCGACGACGATCGAGGCGGACTCGGGGCTGGACGCGGGCACGCGGGACCTCTGCAGGCTGGAGGGGGTGGGGATCTGCCATAGAGGCTACCGTCCCTCAGGCGTGGACCACCCAGCCGAGCGCCTCCAGCGCGCTCACCAGCCCGTCCCGGGCCGCCGGCTGCACCGACAGCTCGACCAGGCCGACGGCCTGGCCCGGCGAGTGCTCGATCCGCACATCCTCGATGTTGACCCCGGCGCCGCCGGCGTCGGCGAACAGCCGGGCCAGCTCCCCGGGCCGGTCGCCGATGACGACCGGCACCACGGCGTACGACGTGGGAGGCGTGCCGTGCTTGCCCGGCAGCTGCGCGCGACCGGCGTTGCCACGCACGAGCAGGTCGCGCAGCGTCGCGCGCGCCCGCTCGGGGTCGTCGCCGAGATCTTGCAGCGCGTGCACCACCGCGTCCACGTCCTGACCGAGCTCGCCCAGGACCCGGGCGACCGGTCCCGCGTTGGCGGCGAGCACGTCGACCCAGAGGTCGGCGTCGGAGGCTGCCACCCGGGTGACGTCGCGCACCCCCTGGCCGGCGATCGTGAGCGCCTCGCGGTGGCCCCCCGCGAGCCGCGCCGCGACGAGGGACGCCGCGACGTGCGGGACGTGCGAGACGAGCGCGACGGCGGCATCGTGGGCCTCGGCGTCCATGACGACGGGCAGCCCGCCGCACAACCGCACCAGCGCCTCGGCCCGCGCCAGCGCCACAGGGTCGGCATCCGCGGCCGCGAGCACCCACGGCCGGCCCTCGAACAGGTCGGCCAGGGCCGCCCCCGGACCGGACCGCTCACGGCCGGCCATCGGATGCGTGCCGACGAAGTGCGGCGCGGCGCCGACGGCGGCGCGCACGTCGCGCAGGATGCCGGCCTTGACCCCTGCTGTGTCGACGACGGTGGCCGCGACGTTGCCGGCGATGAGCCCCGCGACCACCTCGGCGGTGGCGGACGGGGAGACGGCGACCACGGCGAGGTCGACCTGGGCGGTGGGCTTGGCCGGGTCGCCGGCCCCCAGGTCGGCCGCCCGCCGGACGGCCACCGGGTCGCGGTCGGTGAGGTGCACGGTCACCCCGTGGCGGCGCAGGGCCAGGGCGACCGAGGTGCCGATGAGCCCGGTCCCGACGACGAGGACGCGGTCGATGCGGGCCGGCTCGGCGCCGGTCACTGTGCCAGGTCCCGCCGCAGTGCGGCCGCGCCGCGCAGGTAGACGTGGCGGACCTCGGCCCGCTCGAGGCCGGTCTCGGCGTGCACCATGACCCGGATGACCCTGGGCATGGCCCCGACCACGTCGATCTCCTGGGCGCAGATGAGGGGAACGTCACCGATGCCGAGCCGGCGCGCGGCCAGCGCGGGGAACTCGCTGTGCAGGTCCGGTGTCGCCGTGAAGAGCACCGAGATGAGATCGTCCGTGGACAGGCCGTTCTCGTCGAGGACGGCCTTGATCAGCTCGGTGACCGACGCGAGCAGGTGGTCGCGCTCGTCGGTGTCGACCTGCACCGCGCCCCTGATCGCCCGCACCGCCATCGACCGGCCACCTCCTCCGCGCGCCACCCTAACGAGGGCGCGGCGGCCGGCCCGGGCGCGTCCGACGGACGGACCCGGGCCGTGCCCCGGATGGCTCGGTCTGCCGCTCAGCCTTCGACGTTGTTGGCGACGTCGCAGTCGAACGCCGTGTCGTTGCCGGCGGCGCCCATGCAGCGGTCGTAGCCGGCTCCCGGGACCGGGATCGGCGGCTCCTCCTCGTCGGGCGGCAGACCGCCGGTCATGAAGTCGTCGCCCGCAGCCCCGTTGATGAGGTCGTCACCGAAGCCACCCGCCAGGAAGTCGTTGCCCGGGCCGCCCACGATGACGTCCTCGCCGAAGCCGCCGATGATCCCGTCCGCGCCCTGGCCACCCTGCCCGACGTCGTCACCGACCGCGAGGGCGAGGAAGTCGTCGCCGCTCCCGCCGTCCACGGTGTCGTCACCCGGTCCGGGCAGCACCTCGTCGTTGCCGGCGCCCGCCCAGACCGTGTCGTTGCCGCCGGGAGCATTGACGTTGCCGAAGAACGTGGTGGTGTCGCTCAGGACCAGGTCGTCGCCGCCCAGCGCGTAGACGACGTCGTCGCCGAGACGGCCGCAGATGAAGTCTGGCCCGTCGGTGCCCGTCAGCGTCTCGGACGCGTCGGTGCCGATCACCACGTTGTACTGCGACAGGTCGATGTCCGGGGGCACGGCGCAGTCGGCGGGCACTTCGACCGCCCCCTGCGCCACCCCGCCCCACGGCACAGTCAGCGCCACCACCAGTGGCAGCACCGCCCAGCTCAGCCTTCTGCGCATGGTCGTCTCCCTCCCTCGGCTCCCCCGGATCCCCCGGATCCCGCCACGCTAGGAGCGCCCCAACCCGCCGACAAGGCCGAACACGCTGCGCGTCCGAGCACGCACGGTCGGCGAGCAGCCCCCCACGCGCGGCGGCCGACCCCGTGGTTGGCGGGCGCGGGAGGTCTCTCCCGACTCCCACCGAGTGTGCCCCCGCCCCGCGGCCGGAAGGACCCGCACCTCCGCAACCCGGCCGGCCCCGACCCCGGCCCGCGCCGACCGACTCCTCAGAGCCCGACGGTCTTGTACAGCGCGCCGATCTCCTGCTGGCTCAGCTTGCGGTGCTTGCCCGGCTTGAGGTTGCCAAGCGACACGGGGCCGACGTCGGTCCGGACCAGCCGGCTCACGGGGTGACCGACCTCGGTCAGCAACCGGCGTACGACGTGCTTGCGGCCCTCGTGCAGCGACACCTCGACCATCACCCGGTTGCCGACGGTGCTCACCAGCCGGAACCGGTCGACGCGCACCAACCCGTCCTCGAGCTCGATCCCCTGGCGGAGCCGCTTGCCGAGGTCACGCGGGACCGGGCCGGGGACCTCGGCCAGGTAGGTCTTCACCACGCCGTACGACGGGTGCGCGAGGCGGTGCGCCAGCTCCCCGTCGTTGGTGAGCAGCAGCAGCCCCTCGGTGTCGGCGTCCAGCCGCCCCACATGGAAGAGCCGGGCGCTGCGGTCACCGACGTAGTCCGCGAGGGAGGGGCGCCCGCGGTCGTCGCTCATGGTGCTGACGACCCCCTTGGGCTTGTTGAGGGCCAGGTAGACCAGGTCGGGGGCCGAGGCGATGCGCAGGCCGTCGACCTTGATGACGGCGCGGGCCGGGTCGACCCGCATGCCCTGGGTGCGGACCCGCTTGCCGTCGACCTCGACCCGGCCCTCCTCGATGAGCTGTTCGCACGCCCGTCGGCTGCCGAGACCCGCCGAGGCGAGCACGCGCTGGAGCCGGATGCCCTCGCCTGCTTCTCCGGTCATGCGTGCGCCGGGGCGTCGGCGCCCTCGTCGAGCCCGTCCAGCTCGGGCAGGAAGGGCGCCAGGTCGGGCAGCTCGTCGAGGCTGCGCAGCCCGAGCCGTTCGAGGAAGTAGGACGTCGTCCGGTAGAGCAGCGCCCCGCTCTCCCCGTCGTTGCCCGCCTCCTCGACCAGCCCGCGCGCCACCAGCGTGCGCATCACGCCGTCGACGTTGACGCCGCGCACCGCGGACACCCGGGACCGGCTCACCGGCTGGCGGTAGGCGACCACGGCCAGCGTCTCCAGGGCGGCCTGGGTCAACCGGGCCTGCTGGCCGTCGAGGACGAAGCGCTCGACGTATGCCGCGCAGGAGGCCCGGGTGTAGAACCGCCAGCCGCCGGCCACCTCGCGCAGCTCGAAGCCCCGGCCGGCCTCGTCGTAGTCGGCCGCGAGCGCGCGCAGCGCCGCGCCGACCTCCTCGGTGGGTCGCTCGGTGACCTGGGCGAGCAGCACCTCGCTGACCGGCTCGTCGACGACCATGAGGATCGCCTCGAGCGCGGTGGCAAGGCTCGGCCCGCGGTCGTCGCGCTCCGGCTCGTCCTGGGCTGCCTGGTCCTCAGGCGTCGTCATCGGGGGTCTCCGTCCCGTCACTGTCCTGCTCGTCGAACTCGTCGGTGACGCCGACCTCGCCCTCGTCGGCCCCGGTCCACCGGATGTGCAGCTCGCCCAGCGGCGAGACCTGGTCGAACATCACTGCGCCCTCGCGGTAGAGCTCGAGCAGCGCGAGGAAGCGCGCCACGACGACCA
This sequence comes from Actinomycetes bacterium, assembly GCA_036375895.1. Classification (GTDB taxonomy): domain Bacteria; phylum Actinomycetota; class Actinomycetes; order JACCUZ01; family JACCUZ01; genus DASVBJ01. Next base: position 16,290 of record DASVBJ010000287.1, read on the forward strand.
GCGTGCCCTCGCAGTCCGCGGTGAGCGCCCGGAAGGTGCTCGACCGCGACCGACGCAGCGCGGTGACCAGGATCGCGGCCTGCTCCCGCACGCTGACCTGCGGCGCGTGCAGGTGGTCGACCGACACCGTCGGCACCGGCTTCGGCGCCAGGGCGCGGCCGGCGAGCGCCGCGAACTCCTCCGGCCCCAACCCCAGCAGCACCTCCGGCAGGAGCCCGGCGAACTGCGGCTCCATCGTGACCGCGCGGGCGAACCGGCCTGCCTCGTCGGCCATCCGCCCGGCGAAGACGGCCGCCACCTGCTTGTACGCGCGGTACTGCAGCAGCCGGGCGAAGAGCAGGTCGCGCGCCTCGAGCAGCGCGAGGTCCTCCTCGTCCTCGACCTCGCCGCTCGGCAAGAGCCGGGCCGCCTTGAGGTCGAGCAGCGTGGCGGCGACCACCAGGAACTCGGTGGCCTGGCCGAGGTCCCACTCCGGTCCCTTGGCCTTGATGTAGGCGATGAACTCGTCGGTGACCTTGGAGAGCGCCACCTCGGTCACGTCGAGCTTGTGCTTGGAGATCAGCCCGAGCAGCAGGTCGAACGGCCCCTCGAACAGGTCGCCGAGGTGCACCTCGAAGCCCTGCGCGCCGGCACCCGGGGCGGGCACGGCGGGGGCGGTCGTCTCCTCGGTCACAGGCGAACGGTAGTCGAGCACGGCGCGGCGGGTCCTGTCGGCCGTGGGTCAGCTGGAGCGGAGGCGGCGCACGAGCACGCTCTCGTCGCCGTGCAGCTCCAGGTCGACCAGCAGCTCGGCCACCGCCTCCCGGACCAGGCGGCCGCGGTCGACGGCGATGCCGTGCTCGGCGCGCAGCACCAGCCGGGCCTGCTCGATCGCGAACAGCTCGTCGGACGACACGTAGACCGTGATCTTCTCGTCGTGGCGCTCACGACCCGACGTACGCCGGGTCGTCGGCCGGAGCCGGCGCACCTGCGCGGTGCCGCCGTCAGGTCGGGGTCCGGCCGCCGCCTCGCTCTCCTCGGACGGGCTCACGTGCCCGGGCACCGCGCGAGCACCTCCTTCGCCAGCTGGCGGTAGGAGTAGGCGCCACCCGACGAGGAGGCGAACGTGGTGATCGGCTCGCCGGCCACGGTGGTCTCCGGGAAGCGCACGGTCCGGCTGATCGCGGTGTGGAACACCTTCTCGTCGAACGCCTCGACCAGTCGGGCCAGGACCTCCCGGCTGTGCACGGTCCGCGAGTCGTACATCGTCGCGACCAGGCCGTCGATCTCGAGGTCCGGGTTGAGCCGGTCCTGGACCTTGTGGATCGTCTCGACCAGCATCGCGACGCCGCGCAGCGCGAAGAACTCGCACTCCAGCGGCACGATGACGCCCTTCGCGGCGGTGAGGGCGTTGACCGTCAGCAGTCCGAGCGACGGCTGGCAGTCGATGATGACGAAGTCGTAGTCGGCGAGCGCCGGCTCCAGGGCGCGGGCGAGCACCTGTTCGCGGGCCACCTCGCTGACCAGCTGCACCTCGGCAGCGGACAGGTCGATGTTGCTCGGCAGCAGGTCCATGCCGGGCACGTTGGTCTTCAGCACGACGTCCTCGAAGGTGACGCCGCGCTCCATGATCAGGTTGTAGATGCTGCGGTCGATCTCGTAGGGGTTGACCCCGAGGCCGACCGACAGCGAGCCCTGCGGGTCGAAGTCGACGAGCAGCACCCTGCGGCCGTACTCCGCGAGCGAGGCGCCCAGGTTGATGGTCGTCGTGGTCTTGCCGACGCCGCCCTTCTGGTTGCACATCGCGACGACCCTCGCCGGGCCGTGGCTGTCCCGCGGCTGCGGCTCCGGGAACAGCGGCATCGGCCGACCCGTGGGGCCGATTGGCCGGTGGGTCGCGGTCGCCGGGGAGAGGTCAGGGGCCTCCGGGACGGCACCCTCGCCGTCGAGCGTGTCGAGTCTCGGCGTGTTCACCAGCCGTGCTCCGTCCTTTGTCGACTCGTCGGCCTATCGCCGTACCGACCTTGGGGCGACGATAGGCAGCGAGGAAGATCCAATCGAGCCGCCACGCCGAGAGATCGCGACGGGGTGGGGCGGGCGGTCAGCCGCGGGCCCGGGGGTGAGCCACCGCGTAGACCTCGCGCAGCCGGTCGACAGTCACGAGCGTGTACACCTGGGTGGTGGTCACCGAGGCGTGGCCGAGCAGCTCCTGGACGACCCGGACGTCGGCGCCGCCGTCGAGCAGGTGGGTGGCGAACGAGTGCCGCAGCGTGTGCGGGGAGATCTCCCGCTGCAGGCCGGCCCGCTCGGCGGCGGCCCGCAGCACCGCCCAGGCGCTCTGCCGGGACAGCCGGCCGCCGCGCGCGTTGAGGAACAACGCCGGCGACGCCGACCGGGCGGTGGTCGCGGCGGCCAGCCCGGGCCGGGCCCGCACGAGGTAGGCCTCCACCGCCGCCCGTGCGTAGGACCCCAGCGGCACGACCCGTTCCTTGCCGCCCTTGCCGAGCAGCCGCACCGTGCCCGACCCGAGGTCGAGCTCGTCGACGTCGAGCCCGACGGCCTCGGAGATGCGCGCGCCGCAGCCGTAGAGCAGCTCGAGCAGGGCCCGGTCGCGCACGGCGCGGGGGGTCTCCTCCGCGCCGGCGGCCTGCAGCAGGGCCTCGACCTCCTCGACCGTGATCGCCTTGGGCAGCCGCTTGGGCGGCGCCGGAGGCCGGACCGCCCGCGCCGGGTCGACCGCCGTCACGCCCTCCCGCAGCAGGAAGCGGTGGAACCCCCGCACCGCCACCACTGCCCGTCCCGCGGAGTTCGCGGCCAGCGGCGGGTGGTCCTCGTCGCCCTCCCGCAGGGCCACCAGGAAGTCCTCGACGTCCTGCTCCCCCACGGCCGCCGGATCGGTCAGCCCCCGGGCGTGCAGGTGCGCGAGGTAGCGGCGCAGGTCGCGGCGGTAGGACGCCAGGCTGTTGGGTGCCAGGCCCCGCTCGACCGTGAGGTGGTCGAGGTAGGCCCGCAGGGCACCCTGCAGCGCCGTCGCGCCCGCCACCGCCTGGCTCAGCTCAGGACCTCGTCCAGGCTCAGCACCTCGGCGCCGTGCGCCTCGGCCACCGGTCCGTAGGTGATGTGCCCGTCGTAGGTGTTGAGGCCGAGGGCCAGCGCGTGGTCCGCCGCCAGCGCGTCCCGCCATCCGCGGTTGGCCAGCTCCACGGCGTACGGCAGGGTGACGTTCGTCAGGGCGTACGTCGAGGTGTGCGGCACCGCGCCGGGCATGTTGGCGACGCAGTAGAAGACCGACTCGTGCACGGTGTACGTCGGGTCGCCGTGCGTGGTCGGGCGGGAGTCCTCGAAGCAGCCGCCCTGGTCGATGGAGATGTCGACCAGCACCGAGCCCGGGCGCATCCGGCTGACCAGGTCGTTGGTGACCAGGGTCGGGGCCTTCGCACCCGGCACGAGGACCGCGCCGATGACGAGGTCGGCGTCGATGCAGGCCCGCTCGATCTCGTAGGTGTTGGACGCCACGGTCTGCATGTGGCCCTGGTAGATGCGGTCGGCCTGGCGCAGCCGCTCGATGTTCTTGTCCAGCAGCAGCACCTCCGCCTGCATGCCCAGGGCGATCGCTGCCGCGTTCATGCCGGAGACCCCGGCGCCGATGACGACGACCTTGGCGGCGTAGACGCCGGAGACGCCGCCCATGAGGAGGCCACGGCCGCCCTGGGCGCGCATCAGCGTGTGCGCGCCGACCTGCGGGGCGAGCCGTCCGGCCACCTCGGACATCGGGGCGAGCAGGGGCAGCGACCGGTCCGGCAGCTCCACGGTCTCGTAGGCGATGCCGGTGACCTTGCGGTCGACCAGGGCGTCGGTGCAGGCCTTGGACGCGGCGAGGTGCAGGTAGGTGAAGAGGGTCTGACCCTCCCGCATCCGGCCGTACTCCTCCTCGATCGGCTCCTTCACCTTGAGGATCAGGTCACCGGTCTCCCACACGGCATCCGGCGTGGGCAGGATCGTGGCCCCCGCGGCCTCGAAGTCCTCGTTGGGGATGGAGGAGCCCACGCCCGCGTCATGCTCGACGTACACCTGGTGGCCGTTGTGCACGAGCTCGTGCACTCCGGACGGGGTGATCGCAACGCGGTACTCGTGGTTCTTGACCTCGCGGGGGATGCCGACCTTCACGGCTATCAACGTCCTTCGGTGTGCGGCGCCGACTCCGTTGTCAGCCGTCCCGGCCGCGATGTGGCGGCGGTGCGGAGTCTAGTGGTGCAGGTCACGCCCACATGCCCATCATCGGAGCAGTCCCACGCGCGGCGGTGACCCGTCCCTGCGGGGGCCGGCTACTTCGCGAGGCGCACCTGACGATGCTCGATGCTGCTGATCTCACCGGCAGCGGTCTCGACCAGCAGGTGGGACAGCTGCGACAGGGCCCGCGCCATCGCGAGCTCGTCGCCGATCTGCGGCACGTCCTTGTCGTGCGGGTTGCGGCGTGCCTCGCCGTGGCCGCGCAGAGTCTCACCGGACTCCAGGGTCAGCGACGCGTCCGCGATCGTCTCGGTCTCCTTCTCGACGAGATGGATCTGCATCGGCAGCGTGCGGGTCTGGTTCATCGTGCACTCCGGGGTGCGTCGGGGCCTTGATCCGACGCTGCACCCGTCCGGCCCCTTGCGCAAGACACCGGCCGTTAGCGGCCGGGCGAGCGCTCCGGCCAGGCCGAGCCGGCGGCGCGCAGGGTCTGCCAGCCGGCGTCGCGGGCGGCGCAGGCCGCGAGGATCCCGGTGACGGCGGTCGGGTTGTGCAGCCGGCCGGCGAGCACCCGGTCACGGGCGTCGTCGAGCGGCAGCCAGGCGACCGGCATGTCCCGCTCCTCGCCGTGCCCCTCGTGCCGCTCCTCGTGCGGCACCGGGCGCAGGTCGCGGGCCAGGTAGCAGCGGAACGCCTCGGTGCTGCCGCCCGGGGAGTTGTAGAAGTCGACGAGCACGTGCCACTCGCCGGCGGTCAGGTGCGCCTCCTCGGCGAGCTCGCGCTGCGCCGTCACGAGCGGGTCCTCGCCGGCCACGTCGAGGAGCCCCGCGGGCGGCTCCCACAGGTAGGAGCGCACCGGGTGCCGGTACTGCCGCACCAGCAGGACCCGGTCGCGGTCGTCGAGCGCCACGACGCCGACCGCACCGGTGTGCTCGAGCACCTCACGGGTCACGACCTGCCCGTCGGCCAGCTCGACCTCGTCCCGGCGCACGTCCCAGACCAGGCCGTGGTGGACCCGGGTGGACGACCGTACGACGAGGTCGGCTCGCTCGTCGCCGACCGGGCCGTCCCACTCCCCCATCAGGCGGAGGTGCCCGACACCAGCGTCAGGTCCACCGGCTGGCGCCCCTCCTTGCGGGCCAGGGCCGCCGCGACGAGCCCGGCGAACAGCGGGTGCGCCCGGGCCGGGCGGGACCGGAACTCGGGGTGGGCCTGGGTGGCGATGAAGTACGGGTGCACGTCCCGCGGCAGCTCGACGTACTCGACCAGGCGGCCGTCGGGCGACGTGCCGGAGAACACGAGCCCGGCCGCCGCGAGCTGGTCGCGGTAGGTGTTGTTCACCTCGTAGCGGTGGCGGTGGCGCTCCTCGATGTACGGGGCTCCGTAGACCTCGCGCGCGAGCGAGCCCTCGGCGAGCTTGGCCGGGTAGAGGCCGAGCCGCATGGTGCCGCCCATGTCGCGCTCCCCCGCGACCACGTCGCGCTGGTCGGCCATGGTGGCGATGACCGGGTGCGGGGTCGCGTCGTCGAACTCCGCGGAGTTGGCGCCGTCGAGGCCGGCCACGTGACGGGCGTACTCGATGACCATGCACTGCAGGCCGAGGCAGAGCCCGAGCAGCGGGATGCCGTTCTCGCGAGCGTGGCGGACCGCGCCGAGCTTGCCCTCGATGCCCCGCACGCCGAAGCCGCCGGGGATGCAGACCGCGTCGACCCCGTCGAGCTGGCGGGCTGCCGCGTCCGGGGTCTGGCAGTCGTCCGAGGCCACCCAGCGCAGCTCGACCTTGCAGTCGTTGGCGAACCCGCCGGCCCGCAGGGCCTCGGTGACCGACAGGTAGGCGTCGGGCAGGTCGATGTACTTGCCGACCAGCGCGATGGTGACCTGGTGGGACGGCCGGTGCACGCGGCGGAGCAGGTCGTCCCAGTCGGTCCAGTCGACGTCGCGGAACGGCACGCCCAGGCGGCGCACGACGTACGCGTCGAGCCCCTCGCCGTGCAGCACCTTGGGGATGTCGTAGATGGACGGCGCGTCGACGGCGGCCACGACGGCCTCCTCGTCCACGTCGCACATGAGCGAGATCTTGCGCTTGACGCTGTCGGGGATGTCGCGGTCAGAGCGGCACACGATCGCGTCGGGCTGGATGCCGATGGAGCGCAGCGCGGCGACGGAGTGCTGGGTCGGCTTCGTCTTCAGCTCGCCCGACGGCCCGATGTAGGGCACCAGCGAGATGTGCAGGAAGAACACGTTGTCGCGGCCCACGTCGTGGCGCACCTGGCGCGCCGCCTCGAGGAACGGCAGCGACTCGATGTCGCCGACCGTGCCGCCGATCTCGGTGATGACCACGTCGACGTCCGAGCCCGCCATGCCGCGGATGCGCGACTTGATCTCGTTGGTGATGTGCGGGATCACCTGGACGGTGTCGCCGAGGTACTCGCCGCGGCGCTCCTTGGCGATCACGGCCGAGTAGACCTGGCCGGTCGTGACGTTCGCCGACCCGTGCAGGTTGCGGTCGAGGAAGCGCTCGTAGTGGCCGACGTCGAGGTCGGTCTCCGCGCCGTCGTCGGTGACGAACACCTCACCGTGCTGGAACGGGTTCATCGTCCCGGGATCGACGTTGAGGTAGGGGTCGAGCTTCTGCATGGTGACCCGCAGCCCGCGCGAGCGGAGCAGGTGGCCGAGGCCCGAGGCGGTGAGCCCCTTGCCGATCGAGGAGGCGACGCCACCCGTCACGAAGATGTGCTTGGTCGGCTGCGAGGCGGCCAATGAGGGCTCCCGTGGCTAGATGTGCGACTGGCCCACCAGTCCGTCCACGGGCTTCGAGGGTATCAGCCGCCGGCCGGGACGCACCCGTCGCGCCACGCCCGCATGATCGACTGGACGCGGACACACCACCCGTACGGCGTGTCGGGTGCGGGAGCGTCCACCCGATCACCGCGGGGTGGCACCCAGCGCCCGGTAGACCTCCACCGCCGCGGCGACCGCGGCCGCCTCGTCGGGAAACGTCCGCGCCCGCACCCGCGCCGCGGCCGACAGCCGCTCCCGCGCCGCCGGGTCGTCGAGAAGCTCCCCGATCGCCGCCGCCAACGCCGCCGCGTCGCCGTAGGCCACCAGGACGGCCGCGTCACCCACCATTGCCGGCACGCCACCGACCGCCGTCGCGACGAGCGGGGCTCCCGCGCGCAGCGCCTCCTGGACCACCAGCGGCTGGCCCTCCCACACGCTCGGGCAGACCGCGACGTCGGCCGCCGTGAACAGGTCGGCCACGTCGGCGCGCCGGCCGAGCAGCCGCACCGGCAGCCGCTCGGCGTCGATCCGCGTCCGCAGCGCGTCCTCCAGCGGGCCGTCGCCGGCCACCACGAACACCGGCCGGGGCGAGCGGCGCCCGAGCAGCGCGGCGGCGTCCAGCAGCAGCGGCAGCCCCTTCTGCTCGGCCAGCCGCGCCACGGTCACGACCAGCGGCCCGTCGACGCCGAGCCCGGCGCGGACCTCTTCCGGCGTACGACGGGCAGGCCGACCCGCCGGCGCCGGGACCACCGCGTGACCCACCCGGCGGGCGCCCAGCGCCCGCATCCGGTCCTCGAGGTCGGCCGAGACGCCGAGCACCGTCGCCGCGCCCCGGGCCACGACCCGCTCGAGCACGCCGTAGGCCACCGCGACCGCGCCGTGCCCGAGCAGCGCGTTGTGCAAGGTGACCACCAGCGGCGGCCGGCTCCTGCCGAGCGAGCGCAGCGCCAGCACCGCGAGCCCACCGGCGCGCAGCCCGTGGGCGTGCACCACGTCGACGTCGCGCAGCAGGCCGCGCAGCCCGCGTACGGCGCGCAGGTCGCCGACCGGCCGCGGCCGGTCGGTCACCTCGACCGGCTCGAAGCAGGCGCCGGTGGCCGCGAAGTCGAAGGCGTCCGCGGTGGCAGCGGGCCCGCAGACGACGACGTGATGGCCGGCCTCGGTGAGGCCTGCGGCGAGGGCGGCGACGTGCCGCCCCACCCCACCGGCGCTGGTGCCGAGCACGAGCGCCACCCGCAGCGCCCCCGGCTCAGGCACGGGTGACCCTCCGGCGGACGAGCGCCCGGAGGTCCTCGCCGTCGACCGCGAGGACGACCGCAGCGAACAGCCCGGCGGCGAGCACCGCCGCCGCACAGGCGAGCAGGCCGTTCGCGACCTTCCCCTCGACCCGGACCAGCGAGGCCAGGAGGGCCGCGACGACCGCCCCTACCAGCGCGCCGGCGCAGCCCGCTGCGCCCGCCCGGGGCACGCCGGCGACGGCCGCGGCGCCGCTGTACCGCCGCAGCGCGACGAGCAGCAGGCCCCCGGCGACGAGCATGCCGAGGGAGTTCGCGGCGCCGATCGCGGTGACGGTCCAGCCGACCGGCACCGCGAGCACCAGCAGCACGCTGGCCACGGTCACGACGACCCAGCCGGTGACGGTCGCGACCGCGGCGGGACGCCCCTGGTGCTGGGCGTACAGCACCCGCCCCAGGTGAGCCACCAGCCCGTAGCCGAGCAGCCCGGGCGCGAACGCGACCAGCGCCCACGCGAGCTGCCAGGCCGGCGGTCGGCCCCCGACGCCGAGGAACGTCGCCGCCACCGGCGCGGCCGTGCCCGCCAGCACCCCGGCCCCTCCCAGCGACGCGATGACGACCGCGCGGGTGGTGCCCGAGGCGGTGCGGCCGAAGGACACCTGGTCGTCGCGCCCGGCGTGCTCGCTCAGCGCGGTGAAGGCACTCGTCGCGATCGGCACCGCCAGCACGGCGTACGGCACGAGGTAGACCGCCCAGGCGTACTGGTAGACGTTGAGCGCGCCACCCGCCCGGTTGGCCAGCAGGATCACGACGAGCACCGACAGCTGCTGGGCCACCAGCCCGGCCAGCCCGGCCAGGGCCAGCCGCCGGGCACGCGGGGCCACCCCGGCCGGGAACCGCAGCGAGAGGCGCAGACCGAGCCGCATCGCAAGCACGGGCACGACCATGGTGAGCATCAGGACGACCACCCCGGCGGTGGTGCCGAAGGCGAGCGTGCGCTCCCAGCGCAGCGGCACCGCGGCGAGGTCGTTGCGGCTGCCCGAGTAGCCCGCGCCGAACGCGAGGTACGTCGTGATGACCACCACGGTCGACACCAGCGGCGCCGCCGCCGCAGCCAGGAACCGGCGATGGGCGTTGAGGATGCCGCCGCACACCACGGCCACGCCGTACAGCGGGATCTGCGGGGCGAAGACCAGGAACATCCGCCGCGCCACGTCGGTGACCGCGGCGCCGTCGCAGCCGCGCGGGTCGGTGACCAGCGCGCCCATCAGCGGGCCGGCCAGCACCATGGCCAGGACCGCGAGCGGCACCAGCACCACCAGCACCCAGGTGAGCAGCGCCGAGGCGGTGTCCCGGACCGCGGCGGTGTCGCCACGGGCCAGCTGGCCGCCGACCAGGGGCACCACCGCGCTCGCCAGCGCGCCGCCGGCGACGACCTCGAACACGATGTTCGGCAGCATGTTGGCGGTGGAGTAGGCCGTGCCCAGGCACGAGGCCTGCACGGTGTCGGAGAACACCAGCCACCGGCCGAAGCCGACCACCCGGCTGACCACGGTGACCGCCGCGATGAGCGCCGCCGCGCCGGCGAGGCCGGCCGCGGCTCGCCGCGGCGTCACGTCGTGCGCGGTCGGCGGCCCGCCGCGTCGATCTCCCGCAGGACCGGGGTCGCCTCGATCACCCTGGTGAAGCTGACTCGCTCGCTCGCCAGCGTCAGGGCGGTGAGCACGCCCAGCCGCGCCACGAGCGCCGACCGCGGGGCGCGGGTCGCCACCGCGACACCGAGCACCGCGCCGAGCGCGTTGGCCCCGGCGTCACCGAGCATCGACCGTTCACCCAGGTCGTCGGGCAGCGCCGCTAGCGCGCAGCCCGTCACCGCCGCCGCCAGCCGCCGGCCGGGCCCGCCGTGCGTCGCCTCCGCGGCGGCGAGCAGGAGCGACCCCTTGAGGGCGCGTCCGGGGCGCAGGTCGAGCAGGTTCACCAGGTTGGCGGTCGCCGCGACGATGGCGCCGGCGAGCAGGGCGTCCACCGGACCCCGGCGCACGAGCCCCGCGCCGGCCAGGCCGGCGGCCCCGATGCCGGCGATCTTCACCGCGCCGCTCGTCACCTCGCCGCGGGTCAAGGCCCCCAGGTGCCCCTTGAAGCCGCGCCGGTCTCTCCCGCCGACCAGGTCGTCGTAGACGCCGAACGCGCCCGCCCCGGCGCCCGCGACCGCCGCCGCGGCACGGACGCGCCCGGGAAGCCCGGCAGTCAGCAGTGCGGCTGCGGCCAGCCCGGCCGCGACGGCCGGGCCCTCGAGCAGGGTGACCTGCTCCCCCCGGTGGTTGGTGCGGACCCAGCGGTCGGTCCCGCCCGGCGGCCGTCCCGCCAGCGCCCGGCGACACGCCACGGTCGCAGCCGCGCCGAGCGACGCCGGCAACAGGCCGGCGCGGGCCCTGCCGCTCACGACCCCGGGTTCCCGAGGACGTCCGGGACCACGCTGTCGACGCCGTCGCCGGCGCCGTAGTCACCCGCGGCGCCCCTGGTCTGCTCGACCAGCGCGAGCACCAGGGCGATGTGCCCGACGGGGGTGTCCGCGACGTCGATCGTCGAGACGCCCTTGGCCCGGGTGTCCGAGCTGCGCACGGCCGCCACGAAGCCGCCCTGGGCCGTGGACAGCTTGGCCCCGGCCACGACCGCACCCCGACTGCCCTTGTCCAGCGCCTCGGTCAGCGAGAGTAGCGCCTCGTTGGCGGACTTCACGGCGTCGGGCTTGGCCTTCTTGTCCGTCGGTGCGGGCGGCGCCACCAGCACCGCCAGCTCGGCCCGACGACCCGGGTCGCCGGTGACCTGCAGGGCGCCCAGCTCCTGCATGCCGGCGAGCAGCGCGGCGGCGCTCTGGTCGACATCCTTGGTCTTCGCCGGGTCGTCGGTGACCGTCGAGCGGGCCAGCACCGTGCCGACCCGGTCCATCGTGGTCGAGTGGCTCGGGAACGCCACTCCCGGCGGGACCAGCCGCAGCGACAGGTCCTCGAGCGGGGACTTGGCCTTGCTCGGGTCGACGTAGAAGTCGGACAGGCTGACCGTCTCGGTGACCGTTGCGCCGGCCGCCTCGACGGTCTTCGTGGTCTCGTCGACCAGCCCCTTGTCGACGCCGGGCAGGGCGAAGATCGCGACCGTGCGCGCGGTGAGCTGGTTCGCGGTCATCGGCCCGGCGACCTCCTTGGCGAAGTTGTTGCCGAGGTCGACCTGCTTGTTGAGGTCGGTGATCTGCTGGCGCAGGCCCTGCTGCTCGGTGCGCAGCTGGGAGGCCTGGGTCTGCAGGGTGCCCTGGATCTGCTCGTCGAGCGGGCCCGAGCCGAGCACGATGCCGACGCCGAGCGCGAGGAAGACCGCGACGAGCGAGACGATGTGGTAGCGGAAGTCGATCACGTCAGAAGAGCCCCTGTAGCCAGAACACGAACTCGTCCCACCTTGTCTCCAGGACGGTGATGGCGACCCGGCCCGCCTCGGTCGCCACCATCGCGGCACCGAGCGCGAACAGGCCGGCGACGATCAGCAGGGCCAGCTGGGCGGAGGACACCCGGCTGCGGTAGAGCCGGCTGACCCCCTTCGCGTCCACCAGCTTGCCGCCGACCCGCAGCCGCGTGAGGAACGTGCTGGCCATGCCCGCCCGGCCCTTGTCGAGGAACTCCACCAGGGTCGCGTGGGTGCCGACCGCCACGATCAGGCTGGC
>DASVBJ010000292.1:0-15600 GCA_036375895.1 Actinomycetes bacterium
AGGGGGCCGTCGTACAGGGTCTGCCACGCGCCGATGGTCGAGCCGCTGACGGCGGCCGACCGGAACACGCCGTGATACGGCCGGGGCGACGTCATGTCGGTGCCGCGCGACGATGCCGTCGGCCCCTCGTACATCACGTAGGCCCGGCTCCCGTCGGGCGAGAGCGCCGGCGCGGAGTACATCGACCGGTCGCCCGGGCTCGACACTGCCGCCGGCGCCGTCCAGGTGGCGCCGCCGTCGCCGGAGGCCGACAGCAGCGTCTTCTCGCTGTTGAAGCCGGACCGCCCGTCGCTCCACGCGTCCACGATCAGGTTGGTCGCGTCGTCACCGGTCGGCGCGCCGTTGGCGATGTCCACACTTGGCGCCGCCGACAGGTCGATCCGCGCGCCCGCGTAGCCGTCCATGACGCACCGGCCCTCGACCGGGTCGACGACGTAGCACATGTCGTTGATCGAGAAGATGTTCTGCGGCAGGGTCCAGTGCTTCCCGCCGTCGTACGACTTCTGCATCACGTGGAAACCCTGGCCCGGCAGGCCGACGCGGAAGTTGACGTAGAAGAGGTAGACCACGCCGTTGCTGTCGGTGCGGATGGTGCAGCCGGTGTTGGAGCCGTGCTGGAAGAACGAGCCCCCGGCGCCGACGGTGCTCGTCGCCTGGCGGGTGGTCCAGGTGGTGCCGCCGTCTCCCGAGTAGGCCACCATCATCGGCACCCCGGCGGCGCGGAAGTCGGCGCTGCAGACGTACACGTTGCCGAAGAACGGGCTGGACTCCGCGTTATCGGCCCAGACCTGCTCCTTGTCCTCGAGACCGAACGTGCCGCCGCGGCCGATGGCGATGACCGGCGCGGCCCAGTTGTCCTTCTCCTGGACCCGTTCGCTCGTCGGGTCGTCCAGCCGGGAGACCGCGACACCGAGCAAGCCCTTGAAGGGACCCTGAGAGATCGGCTGCAGCACCGCGTCGAAGTTCGCGGCCAGGTTGGCGTAGTAGACCCGCGACCCGTTCTCCCAGGAGAACTCACCGTCGACGGGGCGCGGCCCGATCGCGACAGCCGGGTCGCCGAAGGACACGAGCCCGTTCTCGTAGTACCAGGGCAGCGTGCCGATCGGGCCGAAGGAGCCGGCGCACGGCACCGTGGGTGCGCAGTCGCGCCGGGTCCATCCGGTGTACGTGGGCTGCGTCCAGGTGTGTCCGCGATCGAAGGAGAAGTAGACGCCGGACACGCCGGTGTTGGTCCGGCTCGGCGGCACGCAGCTGCCGGACTCGGCCGCGGTGGTCTCGGGACACGGCTGCGCGTCGATGAAGTCGTTGGTGCCGGCCACCAGCACGTCCGGGGCGTGCGCGTCGATCGCGACGGCCGGCTCGTTCTGGTGGTTGCGCGGCGTGAGGTCGCTCGGGCTGCCGACGGTGACTCGTGCCGAGGTGGCGGCCGGGGCGACGGCCTGGCTGGTCACCGGGACCCCTGCGAGGACGATGGTGGCGGCGGCTCCGGCCGCGAGGAACAGGTGGCGCTTCATACGGGCCTCCCGGTCGGCTCCGGGGTGGGCGCGCATCGGGACGCGCCCGACACGGCCCAGTGAAGTCCCGCGGCGCCACCTCGGCAAGGCCCTACGTGCGCGCGCGCTCCCGGTACCACTGCCTCCAGATGAGGCGGTGCACGGGGATCCAGCGAGGCACGGACCGCAGCCCGGGGATGTAGGGGAGCAGCACGAGACCCAGGCTCAGCACCACCATGATCGCCCAGATGATGGCGTCGGCGTTGGCGCCCCACGAGTTGGCCTCGCTGCTGAACGGCTTGATCTGGTACCAGAACGTGTAGAGCCACAGCCACGCCTGGCCCGGATAGCTGCCGGTCTCGTTCATCATCCCGGACTGGTCACCGCCGAGGTGCTGAGCGCGCGCCTGGTCCTCGAGGTAGGTGCCGTCGGCGAGGAAGAGCACCGACTTGGTGTAGTCGGTCTGGTAGAAGAGGCCACCCAGAGCCACCGGGCCGTCGAGCGCGCCGCTTCGGGCCTGGGCGAGCAGTGACGACGTGAGGATGGGCACCGGACCGTAGTCGCCCGCGGCGACCTGGTCCGGGTTGCCGTCGGGCGCCTTGCCCAGCGCTTCGGTGTAGGCACCGGCCCACTGCTGGCGCTGGGTGGCGCTGGCGTTGGTCCACAGTCCGAGCGCGACGCTGAGCGCGGGGCCCTTGTCCGGGATCGTCCGCAGCGGGTCGATGACGAAGGTCTTCGCCGCGTCGACCGGGATCCGCACACCCGCCCAGCGCTGCAGGTGAAGCGGCCCGATGCTCTGGCCGGCGTCGGGGATGTCGACGTACGGCGCGCCGTAGCTCGCCGTACCGCTGCTCCCGTCCAGCTCGGCGGAGGCGGTCGCCACGAAGTCGTTGGGCGCCGACGTGGCCCAGCCCTTCAGGGTCAGCGCCTTCACGTCCGGTGAGCTGAACAGGGCGGACAACGCCACGGTCAGCACCGTGACCACGGTCAGCGCAACCGTGAACTCCTTGACGAGGTCGTAGCGGCGACGAGGTCCACGCCAGGGCTGCGCGGCCACGTCGGCGCGCCTGCCGTGGGCCGGTGCGGGACGGGGAGCGGGGACCTCTTGCGCCACCAGGTCCGAGCCGTCGGTGGTCTGGTCGATCGGAGGGGCGACGCCGCGACGGCGCACGAGCAGCACGTGCCACCCGACGATGAGGCCGAGCACGACCGGCAGCAGCACGACGTGGATGAGCAGGGCCTGGCCGACGTCCATCACGTTGAACCACGCGCCGACACCGACGGAGTTCAGGCCGTCCTTGGCCTCGGCGGCGATCCACTGCGAGTCGAAGTTGGTCTGCACGAGGTAGCCGGTGAACGCGGTCGCGATCGAGGCGAGGAAGGCCACCGCGCCGGTGACCCACGTGAGCACCCGGCGGCCGCGCCACGCGGCCATCCAGAACTTGCCCCAGAGGTGCACCACCATGGTGAAGAAGAAGATCTGAACCGACCAGAAGTGCAGGCTGTTGACGAAACGGCCGACGTCGGACGTGTGGTACCACTGCGGCCCTTCGAAGGCCAGCCACAGCCCGGAGACGAGGATCACGGCCAGGGCGGCGATGGTGAGCACGCCGAACACGTAGATCCAGCTCGTGACGTACGCCGGCTGCTCGTCCGGCAGCAGCGTCTCCGGCGGGAGCTCGTCGAACACCCGGTGACGGAGTCTCGACGTCCACATCCGCTCGGTCGTCGCGCCGGCGCTGGGTGTGCCGCCGGTCGGCCGCTCGGTCGTGGTCATCGCTTGTCCCTCGGGAAGGGCAGCAGGACCGCCAGGACGAAGACCAGCACCATCAGGCCGATGACGACCAGGTTCGACACGGCGATCTGGATGGGCCCCAGATCGACGTAGTGGCCGGGACTGTCGAGGCTGACCGCGAGGACGACTGTGGGGGACATGGCCCCTCCCTCTGGAAGCGCACGCTCCTGTTGGACCGTGATCCTCGCCGGCCCGGACGTCAAGGGGCGCGGCCCAGCTCGTCTCGGTGGCTGCGGCACCCGGGAGACGCGGGTCGGCGGCGGCGCGGGACCATGGAGCCCGTGACCTCCGCCGACGACCCCACGACGTTCGCCTCCCTGGGCCTGCGTGAGGAGCTGCTCGACGCGCTGTCGGGCCTCGGGTACGAGGAGCCGACGCCCATCCAGGGGGAGGCGATCCCCTGGCTGCTGCAGGGCCGTGACCTGCTGGGGCAGGCGGCCACCGGCACCGGCAAGACCGCGGCGTTCGCCCTCCCGGTCCTGCAGCGGCTGCCCGCTGGAGACCGCGGCAAGGACCCGAGCGCGCTGGTCCTCGTCCCGACCCGCGAGCTGTGCGTGCAGGTGTCACAGGCGCTGCACCGGTACGGCCGCGGGCTCGACGCCCGCGTCCTGCCCATCTACGGCGGGCAGCCGATCGGGCGCCAGCTGCGCGAGCTCGAGCGCGGGGTCGACGTCGTGGTCGCCACACCGGGCCGCGCGCTCGACCACCTCACACGGGGCACGCTGCGCCTCGACCACGTCGGCCTCGTGGTGCTCGACGAGGCCGACGAGATGCTCGACATGGGCTTCGCCGAGGAGCTCGAAGGCATCCTCGCGGCCACGCCCGGGGACCGGCAGACCGTGCTCTTCTCCGCCACGATGCCGCGACGCATCGACGGCATCGCCCGCCGCCACCTGCGCGACCCGGTGCGCGTGGAGATCGAGCGCGAGGTGCCGACGGCCGGTGAGGGGCCGCGGGTGCGGCAGGCGGCGTACGTCGTGGCGCGGGCACACAAGCCGGCCGCGCTCGGCCGCATCCTCGACATCGAGGCGCCCACCGCCGCCATCGTCTTCTGCCGCACACGCGACGAGGTCGACCAGCTCACCGAGACACTCAACGGCCGGGGCTACCGCGCGGAGGCGCTGCACGGCGGCATGAGCCAAGAGCAGCGCGATCGGGTGATGGGCCGCCTGCGCAGCGGCACCGCCGACCTGCTCGTCGCCACCGACGTGGCTGCGCGCGGGCTCGACGTCGAGCAGCTCACCCACGTCGTCAACTACGAGGTGCCGTCCGCGCCGGAGTCCTACGTGCACCGCATCGGCCGCGTGGGCCGCGGTGGCCGCGAGGGAGTCGCCCTCACGCTCGCCGAGCCCCGCGAGCACCGCATGCTCAAGACCATCGAGCGGGTGACCCGGCAGCGGATCCCGGTGGAGAAGGTCCCGACCACCGCGGACCTGCACGCCCGGCGGCTCGAGCTCACCCGCGCCGCCCTGCACGAGAGCCTGCTCGAGGACCACCTCGACCACTTCCGCGTCGTGGTCGAGACCCTGACCGACGAGTTCGACCTCATGCAGGTGGCGCTGGCTGCGGTCAAGCTCGCGCACGAGGCCGGCGGCGTGGTCACGGACGAGGACGAGATCCCGGAGGCGACCGCGCCGGCCGGGCGGGACGAACGGACCCGGCGTACCGCGGCCGCCGGCCCCGGCCCGAAGGCCCGCCGAGCCCCCGCGGCAGGCACCGCCCGGGTCTTCGTCGCGGCAGGCCGCGCCGTCGGCATCCGGCCGCAGGACCTGGTGGGCGCCATCGCGAACGAGACCCGCCTCGCCGGTCGTGACATCGGCGCCATCGAGATCGCAGACCGCTTCTCCCTGGTCGAGGTGCCGGAGGACGCCGTCGCCGAGGTCGTCGACGCGTTGAGGGGGACGCGCATCAAGGGCCGAAAGGTGCAGGTGCGGCGAGAACGCGACGGCAGGCGGCCCGGCGCGCCCGCTCGCTGACGCGGCGCGGCCCGACCTCCCCGAGCGCGCCTCGGTTTCCATGATCGTGAGGAGTTTTCCGGGGTGCAGCCCGGGAAACTCCTCACGATCATGGAGGGTGCGGCCCGGCACGTCGCGGGACGGGGTCGCATGGCGGGTAGGACGGGGGTCGAACGTCCCGGCGGGCCCGCGACCGGTCCCGACGGCGGGGCGAACGCCCCTACTCGCCGCGCTGCCGCGCTCCTACGGTCGGGGTTCGGAGGACTCCGACCCCCGGGAGGCAGCCATGTCGACGACGACCCAGCCCCCGTCAGCCGGCAAGCCAGACCCCAAGGTCCTGGACGCCGAGCGTCGAGCCGACGTGGACGCGATGGTCGCGTCGGCCAAGGAGGCCGCGCGGCAGTTCCGGACGCTCGACCAGGAGCAGGTCGACCGCATCGTGCTCGCCATGGTCCGAGCCGGCATCCGTGCCGCGCCGGAGCTGGCGCGGGTGGCGATCGAGGAGACCGGTTTCGGGGTCTTCGAGGACAAGGTCGTCAAGAACTATGTCGCGACGGAGTTCCTCAGCGACTACCTCAAGGACAAGAAGTCGGTCGGCGTGATCCGCGAGGACGTCGAGCGCAACATCGCCTACGTGGCCGAGCCCGTCGGGGTCGTGCTGGCGATCACCCCGGTCACCAACCCCACGTCCACCGTCCTCTACAAGGCGATCGTGGCGGCCAAGACACGCAACGCCGTGCTCTTCAGGCCGTCGCCGATGGCCGTCCGGTGCGCTGAGGAGAGCGTGGCCGTGCTGCGGGAGGCCGCCGAGCGTGAGGGCATGCCGCCCGGCGCGCTGCAGGTGATCCCCGATGCCGCCCACGAGGTGACGCACTACCTGTTCAAGCACCCCGGCGTCGACTTCATCTGGGTCACCGGCGGCCCGAAGATCGTGGCCCTGGCGAACTCCGCCGGGAAGCCCGGGCTCAGCGTCGGCCCGGGCAACGCCCCGATCTACGTGCACCGGACCGCCGACATGAAGGGTGCGGTGGTCGACATCCTGATCTCCAAGACGTTCGACGCGTCGGTGATCTGCCCCGCGGAGCAGACCTGCATCATCGACCACGAGATCTTTGAGCCGATGCTCGACGAGTTCCAGCGGATGGGGGCGTACGCCTTGTCCCCGCAGCAGACCGAGGCGCTGTCGGCGTTCGCCTTCCCCGGTGGGGGCACGAAGGTCAACCCGCTGGCACTCGGGCAGCCGGCGCCCGAGCTGGCCAAGCGGGCGGGCTTCGAGGTCGACCCCTCCGCCAAGGTGCTGTTGGCCCGGCTGCCCGACGACCTCGAGCAGCTCGCCCAGCACCCGCTCGTGCAGGAGAAGCTGATGCCGGTGCTCGGCATCGTGCGGGCCCGTGACGCGCAGCACGCGATCGACTCGGCCGTGCTCGTCACGGAGCACGGCGGTCTGGGCCACACCTCGGCGATCTACGCGAACGACGACGAGGTCATCCGCGCCTATGGCCTCGCGGTCCGGACCGGCCGCATCCTGGTCAACGCCCCCACTGCCGTGGGCGCACTCGGCGGGGTCTACAACAACCTCACGCCAACCTTCTCCCTCGGTTGCGGCACCTGGGGCGGCTCGAGCACCACCGAGAACGTCAACTACGAGCAGCTGCTCAACATCAAGACCGTGTCCCACCGGCGCACTCCGTCGCAGTGGTTCCGGGTGCCGAGCAACACCTTCTTCAACGCGGGGGCGCTCGAGAACCTCCGGGACATCGACACCGAGGTGGCGGTCATCGTCACGGACGGTCCGAGTGAGCAGAGGGGCGTCGTCGACAAGCTGCGTGGCTCGCTGCGCGCGCGTCACGTCCAGGTGTTCAGCGAGGTGGAGCCTGAGCCCGACGAGTCGGTCGTACGCCGGGGGGTGGCCATGCTCGAGCGGACGAGGCCCGACCTGATCGTCGCCGTCGGCGGCGGCTCCGTCATCGACGCGGCCAAGGCGATGCGGCTGTTCTACGAGCACCCGGAGAAGAGCCTGGACGACCTGACCTTGCCGTTCCTGGACCCGCGCAAGCGGGTGGCCGACTACCCGAGGGAGGCGCACCGGGTGCACCTCGTCGCGGCGCCGACCACCTCGGGCACGGGGTCGGAGGTCTCCCCGGCCGCCGTCATCACGGTGGGGGAGCGCAAGGAGACGCTCGTCGACTACTGCCTGGTGCCGGACGTCGCGATCGTCGACCCGCTGCTCACGTTGTCGATGCCGCCCGCGGTCACGGCGGACAGCGGCGTGGACGCGCTGACCCACGCGCTCGAGGCCGTCGTCTCCATCTTCGCCTCGCCCTACACCGACGCGTTCTGCGTGCAGGCCGCGGCGCTCATCTTCGACGCGCTGCCGCGGGCGTTCGAGGACGGCACGGACCTGCAGGCACGCACCGACATGGCCAACGCCGCGACGCTGGCCGGTCTCGGCTTCTCCAACGCGTTCGTGGGCACCAACCACGCCCTGGCGCACGCGGTCGGCGCGCGCTTCCAGATCGCGCACGGTCGGGCGAACGGCATCTTCCTGCCGCACGTGCTGCGCTACAACTCCGGCCTGCCGACCAAGTTCATGCCGGCGCCGGGCTACTCGGCGTACGTCGCGCCGGACAAGTACGCGATGCTCGGCCGGGTCGTCTTCGGCGGGCGAGAGCAGGACGAGAGCCGTCGCAGGCTGTTCCAGGCCGTCGACGGGCTGCTCGACCGGTTGCACATGCCACGCACGCTCAAGGAGGCCGGCGTGGACGAGGCGGAGTTCACCGCCGCGCTGCCGGCGCTGGCGATGACGGCGTTCCAGGACCTGAGCAACCGCACCAACCCACGGATGCCGCTGCTGTCGGAGCTCGCCGAGCTGCTGCAGCACGGCTTCTACGGCTGAGCCCGCCGCCCGGCCGGCAACTGCGTGGACGGGAGATGCCGGCTGCCGCCAGACTCACGGCGCATGACCCTGTTCCTGATCGGCGGCGGCTGGACGGCCGAGGCGCGGGAGGCCGTCTACGGCCCCTTTCTTCGGGCCGCGGGAGACCGGCCGACGGTGGCCTGCGTGGTGCTGGACGAGGGGGACGGCGCGGCGCAGTTCGAGCGCTGGGCCACCGCCCTGACGGCCACGGGACCGTGCACCCCGGTGCCGGTGCTCGTCCCCGAGGGCGGGCGGCTGGAGGTGGCCTCGCTCGGCGGCGCCGACGGCCTGCTGGTGTGCGGCGGCCTGACCCCGGCGTACGCCGCGGCGCTGGCGCCGTCCGCCGAGCGGCTGCGTGACTGGCTGGCCGAGGGCGACCGGCCGTACGCCGGCTTCTCGGCCGGCGCCGCCGTGGCCGCGGGCCGGGCGGTCGTCGGCGGCTGGCGAGAAGACGGTGTCGTCGTGTGTCCGGAGGACGCCGCCGAGGACCTCGACGAGCTCTCGGTCGTGCCGGGGCTCGGCCTGGTGCCCTTCGCGCTCGACGTGCACGCCGCCCAGTGGGGCACGCTCGCCCGGCTGGTCGCCGCGGTCCACGGCGGCCGGGTCACGACCGGGGTGGCGCTCGACGAGGACACCCTGCTGACCGTCACGGCCGACGCGCCGGCGACCGTTGCCGGTCTCGGCCAGGCGCACGTCGTGCGGGTCGGTCCGGACGGTGTGACCGTCCGGAGCCACCGGGCCGGCGAGAAGATCACCGGCCTGGGGTGAGCCCGGCCCGGCCGTAGAGGTGCAGCGTCGGGGAGGTCGCCACCACGAAGAACCTGCCGTCGGGCGAGAAGCCGAAGGCACGCAGGTCCTCCGGGTCGTCGACCTCCAGCCGGTCGCCGCCGGGCCCGGTGAGCACCACCCCGCCGGCGACGGCCTCGGCCCGCCAGCCGTCCGGCGTGGCCGTCGGCAGCACGCCGCCGGACAGGCCGGCGACCTCGATCTCCAGGCCGGCCAGCGGGCCGATGGCCCGGGCCACCCGTCGGGCGCTGTCGAACCACCCGAACCCCTCGTCGTCGTCGCGCGCCACACGCTCGCCCGTGCGGCAGTCGAGCAGGCCGCGGCCCTGGTGGCTCACGACGAGCAGGTGGTCCGAGCCGGGCGCGAAGCCGACCTCGGTCAGGCCGCCCACGGCGAGGACGGCGATCTTCCGCCAGGTCTGGTCCATCGGGGCATCATGTCCTGCTCGGCGCCGGGCCGGCACCCGGCCGCCCGTCCGGTTGTGGACGACGCCGGTCATGGCAGGCTCACCGCGTGAGCGGCGATCCCGACCTGCACCCCGACCCGGACCGTCCGGGCGGCTGGTGCCTCGACGTCGGCGGCGTCTCCCAGTCCTACGTCGACCTGGACGACCCCACGCACCTGGAGTTCGACTACGTCCGCCGCCTCGCCGACGTGCTGGACGCGATCGCGGCACCGGGGATGCCCCTGCGGGTCGTGCACGTCGGCGGTGCGGCCCTGACGCTGCCGCGCTACGTCGCGGCCACCCGGCCGGGGTCGCGCCAGCTCGTGCTGGAGGTCGACGGCGCACTGGTCGAGCTGGTGCGCGCACGGCTGCCGTGGCGGCGGGGCAGCGGCATCCGCGTCCGTGTCGCCGAGGGGCGGACGGCCATGCGCGGCCTGCCCGATGCCGCCGCCGCGGCCGTCGTGGTCGACGCGTTCACCGACGGCCGGGTGCCGGAGCACCTGACGACCCGCGAATGCATGAGGGACGCCGCGCGGGTGGTCGGCCCGGACGGCGTGTTCCTGCTGAACGTCGCCGACGGGCCGCCGCTGCGCTACTGGCGGCGGGTGGCCGCGGCCGCGCTGGCCGTCTGGCCGCAGGTCGCGGTGGTCGCCGACCCGGGAGTCCTGCGAGGTCGGCGGTTCGGCAACGTGGTGCTCGCCGGCTCGGCCGCGCCGCTGCCGCTCCCGGCGATGACGCGGGCGGCGGCCGGGGCGGCCTTCCCCGCCCGGGTCGTGGACGCGGAGGCCCTCACCCGGCTGGTCGCCGGGGCCCGCCCGTCCACGGACGCCGACCCGGCGGCGTCCCCCACGCCGCCGGAGCTCTGGTCGTCGGCTCAGCCGTCGTCCGAGCCGTGAGCGACGGGCCGCGCGTCAGAGCTGGTCGACGGCCGTCACCCGGACGACTGCGGCCCCCGCCTCGTCCGACGCCGCGAGGTCGACGTCGGCGCTGATGCCCCAGTCGTGGTCGCCCGCGGGATCGTCGAAGATCTGCCGCACCACCCAGCGACCCGGCTGCTCGTCGACGATCAGCAGGTGCGGGCCGCGCGCGTCCGCGCCGGTCCCCAGCAGGTCATGCTCGGCGTAGTAGGCCTCCATCGCGGTGCGCCAGGCGTCGGAGTCCCAGCCGCTCTCGACGTCGAGCTCGCCGAGGTCGTCGTAGCGCCGCAGTGCCGCGAGCTCGACCCGGCGGAACAAGGCGTTTCGCACCAGCACGCGGAACGCGCGTCGGTTGGTGGTGACGGCCGCGGGACGGTCCTCGCGGACGACCGGGCCCTCGGCCGGCTGGTCCGGTGCGGTGAGCCGCTCCCACTCGTCGAGCAGGCTGGAGTCGACCTGACGCACCAGCTCGCCGAGCCACTCGGTGAGGTCGGTCAGCTCCTCGGTCCGGGCCGAGTCCGGCACCGTCTGGCGCAGCGCCTTGTAGGCGTCGGCGAGGTAGCGCAGCACCAGCCCCTCGGCGCGGGCGAGGCCGTAGAACCCGACGTACTCCACGAACGTCATGGCCCGCTCGTACATGTCGCGGGCGACCGACTTGGGCCGCAGCTCGTGGTCGGCGACCCAGGGGTGGCCCTTGCGGTATGCCTCGTACGCGTGCGACAGCAGGTCGGCCAGGGGCTGGGGGTGGCCGACCTCCTCGAGCAGCTCCATCCGCTCGTCGTACTCGATGCCTTCGGCCTTCATCGCCGCGACCGCCTCGCCGCGCGCCTTGAACCGCTGCGCGGAGATGACCGGGCGGGGGTCCTCGAGCGTCGCCTCGAGCACGGACAGCACGTCGAGGGCGTACGTCGGGGACTCGGGGTCGAGCAGGTCCAGCGCGGCCACCGCGAAGGGGGAGAGCGGCTGGTTGAGGGCGAAGTCGGGCTGCAGGTCGATCGTGAGACGCACGGCTCGTCCGTCCGGATCCGGGGTCTCCAGCCGCTCGACGACACCGCCGGCGAGCAGCGCCCGGTAGATCGCGATCGCCCTCCGGATGTGCCGCAGCTGCGCGGCGCGGGGCTCGTGGTTGTCCTCGAGCAGCGAGCGCATCGCGGCGAACGGGTCGCCGGGCCGGGCGATGACGTTGAGCAGCATCGAGTGGGTGACGACGAAGCTCGAGGCGAGCGGCTCCGGCTCTGCCGCCACGAGCCGCTCGAAGGTCGGCTCGCCCCACGACACGAACCCCTGCGGCGGCTTCTTGCGCACCACCTTGCGCCGCTTCTTCGGGTCGTCGCCGGCCTTCGCGAGCGCCTTCTCGTTCTCCACGACGTGCTCGGGCGCCTGCACGACCACGGTGCCGGCGGTGTCGAAGCCGGCGCGGCCGGCCCGCCCGGCGATCTGGTGGAACTCGCGGGCCTTGAGGTGACGCGTGCGCTCCCCGTCGTACTTGGACAGGGCGCTCAGCAGCACCGTCCGGATCGGCACGTTGATGCCCACGCCCAGGGTGTCGGTGCCGCAGATCACCTTGAGCAGCCCCGCCTGCGCCAGGGTCTCCACGAGCCGGCGGTAGCGCGGCAGCATGCCGGCGTGGTGCACACCGATGCCGTGCCGGACCAGCCGGGAGAGGGTCCTGCCGAAGCCCGCCGTGAACCGGAACGCGCCGATCAGCTCGGCGATGGCGTCCTTCTCGGCCCGGCTGCACACGTTGACGCTCATCAGCGCCTGCGCGCGCTCGATCGCGGCGGCCTGGGTGAAGTGGACGACGTAGACGGGCGCCTGGCCGGTGTCGAGGAGCTCCTGCAGCGTCTCGTGGATCGGGGTCGTCGCGTAGGAGAAGTGCAGGGGCACCGGTCGCTCGGCGGAGGCCACCACCGCGGTGGGCCGGCCGGTACGCCGGGTCAGGTCGGCCTCGAAGCGCGACACGTCGCCGAGCGTCGCCGACATGAGCAGGAACTGGGCCCGGGTGAGCTCGAGCAGCGGCACCTGCCAGGCCCAGCCGCGGTCCGGCTCGGCGTAGAAGTGGAACTCGTCCATGACGACCAGGCCCACGTCGGCGTCGGCGCCCTCGCGCAGCGCCATGTTGGCGAGCACCTCGGCGGTGGCGGCGATGATCGGCGCGCCCGGGTTGACCGAGGCGTCGCCGGTGAGCATGCCGACGTTCTCGGCGCCGAACAGGTCGCACAGGGCGAAGAACTTCTCGGACACCAGCGCCTTGATCGGCGCCGTGTAGAAGCTGCGCCGTCCCTGTGCCAGCGCGGCGAAGTGGCCGCCCGCGGCGACCAGGCTCTTCCCCGACCCGGTCGGGGTGGCGAGGATCACGTGGGAGCCGGAGACGAGCTCGATCATCGCCTCGGTCTGGGCCGGGTAGAGCTCGAGGCCCAGCCGGGTCGCCCACGTCGTGAAGGCGTCGAACAGGGCGTCCGGGTCGGGCTCCGGCGGCAGGTGGTCGATGAGGCGCATGGTGGCCCCCATCGTGCCGTGCCCGCGACGCGTCCGCTGTGCCGGTCGGTCGGCCGGGGTCCCCCTCGCCGGCACCTCGCGAGCGGCGGTGCGCCGCCGGGCCATGCCGACTGTCGGCGCTCACTGTCGGTGTCGGGGGGCATGCTCGGGACATGACCGACATCCCCGCCGAGAACTACTCGCAGCCCTGGGCCACCGACGGCCGGCCCTTTCCGCCGCTGGTCGGTGACGAGCGGGCGATCCTCACCGCCTTCCTGGACTGGCACCGGACGACCTTCGAGCTCAAGTGCTCCGGTGTGCCGGTGGAACGCCTGTCCGAGCGTGGGGTCCCACCGTCGCGACTGAGCCTGCACGGCCTGGTCCGGCACCTTGCCGGCGTGGAGCGCTGGTGGTTCCGCCTGCAGTACGCCGGCGAGGACGTGCCGATGCTGTACTACTCCGACGACGACCCCGATCAGGACTTCGAGACCCTGGACGGCGACGTCAACGAGGCCCTCGCGGTGTGGCGTGCGGAGTGCGACCGCTCCCGGGAGATCGTCGCGGCCTCGCCGTCCCTGGACCGGACCGGCATCCAGCGGTCGAGCGGGCAGCCGGTCTCGCTGCGCCGGATCCTCGTGCACATGATCGCCGAGTACGCCCGGCACAACGGTCACGCCGACCTGCTCCGCGAACGCGTCGACGGCGCCGCCGGCTACTGACCGGTGTGCCGGGGGCGGCCGAGCCCGGGAAGGCATCGGCCGCCGCGGCGGTTGGCATCCTCCGTGGCGACCACCTCCGAGACCTCCGCCGTCGGCCTTCGCTCGGAGCGGGGCCCGGTCCTCGCCGGGCTGATGCTCTCGACCGGCCTGGTGGCCATCGACGCGACGATCATCGCCACGGCGGTCCCGTCGATCGTGCGGGACCTCGGCGGCTTCTCGCAGTTCCCGTGGCTTTTCTCGATCTACCTGCTGACCCAGGCCGTGACGGTGCCGATCTACGGGAAGGTGTCCGACACGCTCGGCCGGCGGCCGGTGCTGTTCTTCGGCATCGGGGTCTTCCTCGCCGGCTCGGTGCTGTGCGGGGTGGCCTGGAGCATGCCCGCGCTCGTCGCGGCGCGGGCCGTGCAGGGGATCGGGGCCGGTGCGGTGCAGCCGATCAGCATGACGGTGGTGGGTGACCTCTACACGGTCGCCGAGCGGGCGCGGGTGCAGGGCTACATCGCCAGCGTCTGGGGCCTGTCGTCCGTGGTCGGGCCGACGCTCGGCGGCTTCTTCTCCGACTACCTGTCCTGGCGCTGGATCTTCTTCGTGAACCTCCCGCTCGGTGCGGCCGCGGCCTGGATGCTGGCCCGCCACTTCCACGAGCGGGTGACCCGGCGCGCCCACCAGATCGACTACACCGGCGCCGCGCTGCTGACCGTCGGCTGCTCCCTGCTGATCCTCGGCCTGCTGGAGGGCGGGGTTGCCTGGGGCTGGCGCTCGACCACCAGCCTGCTGGTCTTCGCCGTGGGTGCCGTCGCACTGGGGCTGTTCGTCCTGGTGGAGCGCCGGGCGGCCGAGCCCGTGCTGCCGCTGTGGGTGCTCGCCCGCCGCACGCTCGTGGGCGGCAACCTGGCCGCGCTCGCCGTCGGCGCCGTGCTGATCGGCCTGACCTCCTACGTCCCGACCTACGTGCAGGGGGTGCTCGGCACTGGCGCGCTCGTCGCCGGGTTCGCCCTCGCCGCGCTCACCCTGGGCTGGCCGATCGCGGCGAGCCTGTCCGGCCGGGTCTACCTGCGGCTCGGGTTCCGGGACACCGCCGTGATCGGCAGCGCCGTCGTGGTCGCCGGTGCGCTGCTGTGCGCCTTGCTCTCGGCGCACAGCACCGTCTGGGAGGTCGCCGCCGCCTGCTTCGTCGTGGGTGTCGGGCTGGGGCTGTCGTCCAGCCCGGTGGTGGTCGCGGTCCAGTCGGTCGTCGGCTGGGACCGGCGCGGCGTGGTCACCGCCACCAACATGTTCGCCCGGTCCATCGGCAGCGCGGTGGGCGTGGCCGTCTTCGGCGCGATCGCCAACGCGACCCTGTCGCACCGCTTCGCCGACCCGCCGGCGGCACTCGCTGGGCGGCTGCCGGAGGGTGCCGACTCCGCCAGCCTCGTGCTGGCCGACCACACGCAGTCCGCGCCGGCCGACGTCGTGGCCTTCATCCGGGCGGCGCTCTTCGACGCCACGCACCATGTGTTCGTCGGCCTCGTCGTCGCTGCTGCCGTCATGGCAGCCGCGCTGTGGCTGATGCCGCGCCGCACCGAGCCCCTCCAGTTCGCCACCGACGCCGGCTCGCCGCCGCCGCCACGCCCAGAGCCGGCCTGATCCGCAGCCGCGTGCCCGATCGGCGAGTCGCCTCGCAGGTCAGCCCAGGCACTCCTCGGCCAGGTCCAGGGCACGCTCGACCACCCTGGCGCGGTCGGCGATGACGGCCTCCAACGACGTCGCCCATCGGCGTTCCAGTGCCACCACGCGGTCGGCGTCTGCGGCGAGGTCGGCCTGCGTCGCCAGCACCGAGGTGTAGCGCAGGCCGGCGGTCGCGGCGTACCACCGGCGCAGCTCGGCGTCGCAGAGGTCGAAGCCGGCGGCCCTCAGCCCCTCGGCGTACGCCGGGAGCACCGCCCGCTCCAGGGCGTCCAGGTCGCCGCCGGGGCGCACCTGCATCCAGACCGGGTCGAGCGTGAGCTGCTCGAGGTCACCCGTGACCACCCCGAGCCCGCACACCGACCAGTCGAGGGCGACCGTGCGGCCGTCGGCGCCGGCGAACAGGTTCGTCGGCCAGAAGTCGTGGTGC